>DAIOVO010000050.1:5656-21621 GCA_036758965.1 Chthoniobacterales bacterium | reverse complement strand
GTGGGATGGCGGTCGCCGGCGTGCACGAAGCGATGGCGGCGCAAAACAGTCATCCCGAGCGCAACGCGGCGAAGGCGAGGAATACTGCCAAGTCAGCCTAAAGTTTCCGCCACGGGAGTCGTCGGCTGTCGCTCGGAATGACGGAGATGACGCTCCGTTTGCAAACGCAATTGACCGCAGGCGGCGGCGATATCGTGGCCTTTCTCGCGCCGCAATGTGGCCGCGACGCCGGCACGCCGAAGAATCGTTAGGAATTGTTCTTGTTCGACGATCGCGGGCCGCGACCAATTGAGCCCGGCGACGGTATTGTAGGGAATGAGGTTTACCTTGGCGTTCAATTCCATCGCGCGTTTCGCCAGCGTGCGGGCTTGCTCCAGATTGTCATTAATTCCGGCGATTAAAATATACTCAAACGTCAGCCGCTGTTTCTTTCGTTGAGTGTAGTAGCGGCACGCCTCAAAAAGTGCCGCGACCGGATATTTTTTATTGATCGGCATGATGCGACCGCGCACGTCATCAGTCGCGCCGTGGAGGGAAATGGCGAGGTGAATCTGGAGAGGTTGTTCCGCCAGTTTCCTGATCTGCGGCACGAGTCCGCTGGTCGAGACCGTGATATGCCGCGCGCCGATGCCGATTCCCCACGGCACATTGAAGATCTGGATCGCGCGCAGGAGATTGTCGTAATTTGCCAGCGGTTCACCCATTCCCATGAAAACAACGTTGTCGATCCGCTCGCCGCTCTCGCGTTCGACTGCGATCAGTTGATCGACGATTTCGTCCGCGCCCAGATTTCGCTTCCAGCCATCGAGTCCGCTCGCGCAAAACTTGCAGCCATAGGCACAACCAACCTGAGTGGACACACAAATCGTTAGCCGGTCAGCACGCGAGCCGTAAAGCGCGGGCGACGCCGGAATGAGAACGGATTCGATGAGGTTTTCATCCCTTAAACGAAACAAAAACTTTCGCGTCGTATCCTTTGAGCCCAGGAGACGGACAAGTTCGAATTTCCGAAACTCGAATTCGGTTTCCATCTTCTCTCGCAACGCTTGCGGAAGGTTCGTCATTTCGGCAAAACCGCTCACACGCTTCCGGTAAAGCCAGCGCACAATTTGTTCCGCACGAAAACCTGGCTCGCCGGCTTGCGTCATCCACGCCGCCACTTCGGAAAAGAGACAACCTTTGATCGACCGCTGCACTGCCAAACCTAAGGTCGGATTGAAATGAGTCTAATCGGACAGAGTGATGGTGCCGCCAACGCTGCGACCGAGAATCGGGATCCCACCACCGGGTCCCTCCGTATCGCGAACTACAAGTAGCGAAGCGGTGAATTTTCTTCCTGCCGCTACTTGAATCGCTTTCTTGCTCCAAGCATCCCGCAGTTCCTGGGCATCGAAGGTGCGCGAACCGAAAGCGACGATGTCGAAACTCTTTGGCAAAACCGAAGTCACATTAAACGCGATACCACGCGACACTCCTGGTGGAGCGTCGGCAGTGACGCACAAACCCAGTAATATTGAAATGACGACGCCGAAAAATAGCGCGCCGTATTTCATTAGTATGCAAAAGGACCTGCAGTTCGTTCGCTCGTATCGCTGTATTTGCTTTTACGACCGTGAAAAGGCGCGAAGTCTGAAGCGCCTTATCAATCTGCGAACGGACGAGGGCTTTGATATCGATCGAATGGCGAGATGCCGCCCGATCAAAACGGTGATAACCCGGGCCTTCCGAAGCCGCGCCGATCATAAGTCCGACCAGGCCGCCCGCAATGCCTCGCGCCCGACGGCCGGCAGTGTCGCGATAGATGTAATGATCCGGAGCTTTGATATTCGGATCAACCGTCACCGTTCGGAATATAGTTCGATCAACTGAGCTCAACGGCTGTTGAGTAGTGCAGGCGGCCAAAGACAAGAGAGCGGCGCACAAGAAAAGGTGTGGGGTTTGAGGAATGACCGGAGCTTTAGCTAAACGCTTTCTCCCCGTCAAGAGTCGACTGGCGCTACGGTTCTTACTTGCTGTGTAGTATCTTCACGGCACTTTGCGCTCGTGCTGCGTCCGAAAACACCGTGGTTGATTGGATGGGAGGCCGCGAAAGTGAACGCCGTGCCGGCGCTTATCCTCCAAGGTGCGATGCTGGCAATACTGGTCGCCTATTATTCAAGCGCGAGAGTCGCCGACCTGTTGGATCAACTGGCGCACTACAAGGAACAGCACAACTTCGCCTTTATTATCGGCGCGGCGGTTTTGGCGGGCGCGATTATTCCGGAAATTTTTCTCGTTCTCTTTTTTCAAAACGGAAAAGTACATCGGCAGAATTTGCGAAATCTCGCCTTCACCGTTCCTACCTGGGCGGTGGATGGCGTGCTGGTTGATTTAATGTATCGATTAAATGCACAGTGGTTCGGCAGCATCGTCACTTCTCCAGCGGTACTCGCGAAAATTTGCGTCGATCAATTTGGCTACAATCCGTTTCTGGCCGCGCCGGGAGAAGTATTGGTCTATGAGTGGAAGAACCAGGGTTTCAGTTGGGCTTCCGTGCGGCGCGCGTTTACCTGGGGACATTACCAGGAAAAAATCTTTCCCACTCTGCTCGCTACCTGGGCAGTTTGGTTTCCCATAATGGCGATCATTTATTCATTACCGTACCCGCTCCAGTTTCCACTTTTTGCCATCGCGCTTTCCTTCTGGGTATTGTTACTCACCTACATGA
Organism: Chthoniobacterales bacterium; assembly: GCA_036758965.1. Taxonomy (GTDB): domain Bacteria; phylum Verrucomicrobiota; class Verrucomicrobiia; order Chthoniobacterales; family UBA10450; genus AV69. The sequence continues at coordinate 18,914 of DAIOVO010000050.1, read as the reverse complement.
CAAACAAATTTTCTCCGCGACAGGTCGACGCGCCGCTTATTCCAACTCCGGCTGCATGAAACCGCACCTGCTATTCGAAAATATGTCGGCACAAACGGCCGAACAAATTTTGGGCTGGCTCCAAAAAGAGCAGAAGCCAATTTATAAAGCCGCCATCGCCGGCCTGGCCAATCAACGAAATCTGCGGCCAGTATTCATCGAGCGGAAACCACCGGCGGAACGTCACGCCTGGATGAAGACAGCCCTGGCGCGCAAGCTCGGCAACACGATCGCTGAACATTTGTTGCAGACATGGTTGCTTGGCGCCCAGAAAAATATGCTCTGTGAATTTCTGGACGCGCTCGGAATCGCGCATACGGATGAGGGCACGGTGGAAAACATTCCGCCGTCGCCGCCGCGTCTGGAAATCGTTAGCGCGGTCGAACGTCTGCTGAAGCATCATCCAGCGGAGACGGTGAGGATTTACTTGGAGTTATTTTCCGCGATGGACGAAGCGTCGAGCTGGCCGCCATTGCGAGAACTGCTCGAGACCGATCCGCGTTTGCAGCTCGGCGCTTAGGCTACCTGCGCCGCTGCGGAAAAATGAAGCAGCGCTTCGTGAATTCCTGCGCCGAAATTGCTCCGGGCAACGTATCCCTGTGCTTGGCGAACGGTTTCTTTCACCTCCGCGATTGCGTTTCCCGGGCAGGCCGGCATTCCCGCAAATTTCCCATCGAGCATCGAGATATCGTTGTGATGATCGCCGGCCGCGAAAATCTGTTCACGCTGGACCTCGATTAAACGTCCCAGCTCGCCCAAGACGGCGCCCTTGTGATAATCGGCGTGACAAAACCGCAGGTAAATCGTGTTTCTTTGATAGCTGAAATGCGACTGCCGTTCCCGCGCCGCATCGATGAATTTCGCGATTCGATTCATCTCTTCTTCGTTTTGCGCAACCAGTCCTTCGGCGTTCTGGCCGAGATAAATCACACGTGCATTAGTATTCTGGTTAACAAAATCCAGCACCTCTGGCAGCAGCGATTGCTCGGCGTTAAAAAGATCGGAGTGCGCACGTGCGCAGCGCTCGTTCCAATCCCCAAACGGCTCCCACCTTTTTCCATTTTTCGCCAGGCGAAAGACATCGCGTTCACTGGTAAGAATGAAATCCGGATGGACAGGAAATTCGAAATCAAGCAGACCCGACTCCAGAAGCTCAACCGAGCGGCCAGTGTTAATCGCCCAAAAAGCGCCGCTGGCTTGCAGCTCGCCAATCAAGCTCATGCATGCCGGATCAAGCACCGGTTCGTTGTCGTGCGCGACCAGCGTGCCGTCAAAATCAGTACTGAGCAGACGAATGGTCATGCGGAGCTTAACTTAGAAATTGATTTCGCGTCCGCAACGGGCAACCGTTTTTTCCTTATGAAATCGGCTTACGAACTGGCAATGGAGCGGCTAAGTAAAGAGGCACCGAGCGTGGAACTCACTGCCGAGCAGAAAGCGCAACTGGCGGAAATTGATTCGCAATTCCGAGCGAAAATCGCGGAGCGAGAAGTTTTTCTTACGGATCAAATCTCGAAGGCGGGAGTGGCCGGCAAATTCGAGGAAGTGGAATCGCTCGACAAACAGTTAAAAACCGATGTGCGCCGGCTGCAGGAAGATTGCGAAAGCAAAAAAGCAAAACTTCGCGCCTCGTTTATCGCGTGAGTTGAAAGCTACACCTGCTGCGGCGAACTTTCGGCCACAACGGGCGGCGGGCGTTCACCGTGCTTTGGCAAATTGGGGTCGAGAAAGCCGAGCATGTGAGCGTGGTTAATCACGCGCACGCCTTCCTTCTTTTGTAGTTCAGCTATTTGATGCTGGAACTGCTCCATTTTTGTCCAGTGGACCTTTGGCCGAAAATGATGTTCGGCGTGGTAGCCATTGTAGAAAAAAATCCAGTTATACAACTTGCCGTAACTACTCACGCCCCAGGCAATCGGCTTATCAGGATTAGCTCCGTAGTGACGGAAGTAGCCATTCAAGTAACTAAAGCAATGCCCGAGATAGAAGAACGGCAAAAAGAACAGCATATAACGCCAGTTGATGAAATGGATCGGCGAAGTCGGCACGATCAGCGCCATGGTAATCAGCACGATGATAAAGACGGTTAACTCGATCGTACCCCAGCGAACCTCGGTCGTTCCGCGCTTCGATAGTTCGCGTCTAATCGCAGCCGGGTTATCGCGAAAGAAGCTCAGGAAAATGTAGCTCCAGGGATTTTCGGCCTCGCCCTCATGGCCATGGCGATAGATGGAAATCCAATCAATCGTGTCACCAATTTCATCCGGCCGATCGGAGTTACCCTTGTGATGCTGCATGTGCACCACGTCATAATAAGTCTGCGAAAAACAACAGGCGACCGATTCCGTAACGCCGAAAAGGCGATTGAGCCAAGCCGGCCGGAAAAATGGATTATGAATGAAATTATGCGAGACGCCATTGATGTTGGCGTTGATCATCAGCGCGTAAACAAAGCCCATGATCAGCATGATCCAGAGCGGCGTGTAGGGGAACAGAAAGTACATCGCCAGAAAGTAGGCAAGGTGAAACAAACCTGCCAGCGTGGGCAAAATATCCCAGCGGGTATGCGCGAAAATTTTCGAATCGGTCGTCGGCCGTTCGATGTGAATGGCTTCGGCAGCGGCGTTCATTGGCGACGGAGCCAAGTATGCGCTGCTCTCCAGCAAACGCAAATTTTGTGCGTGCCCCAGCCGATCGAGCGCCAGCGATCGCTATTAAAAGGACTGATCTTCGGGCACCACTTCGTGCCAGCGACGAATGATATTGAAAGCGCGCGCGGAAATCTGAGCGAAGTCGCGCTCGTTCGACGTCGTTTGAATGATAATTTGTTCGCCCGGCTTGAGGTCGAGGAAGGTAACACTCTGCCGGCGTTTTTCGTTCAATGCTTTATACGAGAAGGTGAAGCGGTAACTTTGCCAGTTATTAATGGGCAGCGGATTCGGAGTCGTTTCTACCAGAGCCACTTCTTCCGCGCCCGGCGGCAGCAGCGACTTCGCCGCCTCCAGAAAAGAGGGCAGCGATTCATTTGTCAGCTCCAGCCGCCCGCGCACGGGCGATTGGCGCAGCCGCATGGTCGCGCCCGCGAATTTCTCGAACTCGAACAAGGCGCCGCCATCTGCCCCTGTCAGCTTGGTTTCGGAATCGAGTTTGACCGCGTATTTTTTGTCTCCATCGTTAAAGTAAGGCCGGCGAACAACCACGCCGTCCGTCACGGTAGAAATATAACGTGGCGCAAGATCAATTGCCTTCCCCGAGAGGACAAAGCCGGCGAATAAAGCAGCAGTGAGCGACAATTTCACTTCAGAATTTCGCCCAGTTGCCACGAGCGATCAGCACCGCATCTACCGCGCCAGGAGGTGGATTACTGCTGAAAAGCGTGTCGTAGTTCCAGCGGCGGTTTGGCGGATTGTAAATGTTACCAGTATCCCATTCGCCCGTGAATGTTTTGCTTTGGAAAAGCTCAACCATAGAGCCGTAGTAGGTGCAGCTATGATTGGTCCAGCGCTCGAGGAAACGCGGGAAGTTAATCGCACCGCCGGAGTAACCGTATTGCGCGCTGCCATCGGATGGGACCAAGCCAGACGGCATAAAGCCGGACATGATGGCAGTGTTAAACGTCGTGTTGCTGGCGATACGATTGCCAATAGCTAGCGGGGCATTGGTATCGTTCCAACCGTTGGAGAGAAGCATCACCGCATCGGCGATTACCGCCGCCGGCGCGCGGGTATAGCCGGGCACAACTGGGGAATCGGTGTTGTTTGGGTTCCCGGTGGAGTTGGATGGGACAAGATTGGGGTTGGTCGTCGTGCCGGTGTTGTAATCTCCCTGAATATAAACCGGGTTTTGGCTAACTACCGTGAGGCCGCCGCTGGGAAGCACTCCTCCATCTTGCAGGCGCACTGCCTTCGGACTTGGATCAACAGCGCTCGTGGTCGTGTCATAGACGTAAAGGACGCCATTAAAGCCGCTCACACCACTTTTGCCGAGCGCGGTCGTGATCTGCGACATATCGATATTATCCACCGTCACGCTTTTACCTTCGCGCTGGTCGTAAAGGGAGGTTTGGCTTGTAAGAGCATTCTGTATGTCCTGGGTACGCGCCGGATTGAGCGAGGTGCCATTCTTGGTTCGTACTGTCACAGTGGTCGCGCCAGCGGTTGTCGGTTTGTTTATCTCAATTTCAATTCCGGCCTTGTTGTAAAGACGCCGCTTCGCGATTTCAGGCGGGTCGGTAAACCCTTGCGCCGGCAACTCAATTAGCTCGCGAAAACTGTCATTATTCGGATTGTTGTCGGAGTCCCGGGGCTGAAGCGGATAACCATTGGAGTCAAAAGCGGGAGCCGGGTCGAGGACTGCGGAGGGTTTATCGCCCAGAGGTTCGAAGCGCGAAACCTGCGACAACTGAGCAGTCTTTCCCCCGTCGTTATAATTAGGAGGCTGCTTCGCGTTCGGGTCCCAAGGCGCCCAGGTTTCAATTAAAGGCGGGTTAACAGTTTCCGTATAGGTGCCGGAGTAGGAGGCATCTCCGCTGACCGTAAGTGAGCCGTAATTGGATCCGTTAAGATAGAGGTTGGAATTGGTATGGATGAGACCGCCAACGATCATCGGGGCCGGCTGGGCGATGGTTAGGTCGTGCTCGAAGAAGAACATCGACTGGAAAAGAGGCACTTCGATGTATTGCGCCTGGCGCTTGACACCCATGGTCGCGCCGCCGTTGTAGCCGGCGGTTTGCTGCATCTTTGCGCTAACAATGTAGTTGTAGGTAAAACCTTTGTAACCCGGGTAGGACGGCAGGTTAGTATAAACTCGCTTGGCCGTCGCCGAGGGACCGCCATATTCATCGGTTGCGGTAATTGTTAATGGCGCTACGTAGCTCATGCCCGAAAAACTTGGCCCGACTATCGGGTTGGCGTTAATTTGAGCCTGACTTAACGGTGGGCTGGACAAAGCCAGAGTGCGCGTTTTCCAAATGCCGAAGCCATACTCGACCGCGCCTTCGGCGGCTTTCTCGACATTCACATAACTCTGCGCGCGCTTGCTCATCCGTGAGACGCCGCTGGTGGCGTTAATAGCCAGCCCGACAAAAACGGAGACTACCGCGATCGTGAACATGGCCAGGAGCAAGGTGCTACCTTCGCATTGGCGCTGTTTCAGAAGGTGAGGCGCAAGCAAGAGCCTCCTAGGATGATTAATTTTGCGAGTATTCATGAGTTTACTTCAACCTTTTGGACGCAAGCGAGAAGGCAGCGTGCTGTCTATACGAACGAAGGTGTTAAAAGCATTTGATTGCTTGTTACTAAGCGAATTGGTGTAGTCTTCGGCTCGCACCCGCAGACTGGCTTTGACCAGTTTGTCTCCGGTTGTGGCATCGATGGAGAACGGCGTTGCATCTCCAGCCTGTGTGCTAACTTGATTGGTGACGACGATGTAATTCGTCGGATCGTTTAAGTTTGCCGGGACCGGTTCAAACGTTTGATAGAACCGGAGCTCGTTTCGGCCGCCGGCAGGCATGACGATGAAAGCGCGCCGCCTGACCAGGGTCGCCGTCTTCGGCTGGGTAGGGTCCCAATCCACATTCACCCCAAATGGCGCAGACAAGTTAAGGTCAATTGTTTGGTTACCTGAGCTGCTAGTCGCTCCAGCTACACTCGATATTTGCCCTCGCACAGACGTCCCGGCGGAGGTATCGACGAGAAGAACATCGCCTGGGGCCGGTTGGGGGGCCGAAGCTATTGGATCCAGCGAGTAGGTGACAGTGATGGTGGTGGTGCCGGCAGTAAAGCCGCCGCTCGGATGCTGGAGAACGTAAGGTCCCCCTCGAAAATGATCGTATTGTAAGCCGGCGCTCGGCGCAGCCGCCAATCCGCCGCTGGTATCAATCAGTGTCGGCAAATTGTAGGCCTGTTGCAGTTCGTCCGCCAGGCGATCGAGCTCGCTGCGAGCGGAAGTGTGCGAACCGTTTAAGGAAGTGTTTTTCGCAAACAGCCAGGTGCCGCTCAAGCTGAAACTCGAGATCAAAACGCCGAGCACCGTCAAAAGGACAACGGTAACCAGAATCTCGACCAGAGTAAATCCAGTCTCTGCAGAACAGCGGCGTTTTGATCTTACCATAGCTTAGTCGTCGATAGCTCGCTCGGTATCCATTTGAACGGAGTAGGCGTGTGTGAGGTAGGTGTAGTCCAAACGAAAGGTCACTTTGCGCAAAGGAGCGTTATCTGGATTGGGTACATCGGTAACTATCCTCCACAATGTTCCCGGCACGGTCCTGGTAGTTCCGTTTTCCATCACCGCGATCTGCACGACGTTATCGGTATTACTCTCCGGGGCCGCATCGTCGTCGTAGGGAGTTCCTCCGGACGAAGTAAGAGCAAGGATTGGCGGCTGGAGGGTCGAGCTCCAGTTGACGGTCAAGGCCGTATCGATATTACGTTGGACGACCCCGCGTGCCGCCGTCATCGTCCGCATGATTGCCGCCTGTCGATTGGCCTGGAGAAGTGCCTGGGTGGAAGAAACAGCGATTAGGGCAAGGAGGGTGAGGCCGACGACCATTTCGACGAGGGCGATGCCAGCCTCCGCGCACAAAAGGGGAGTAGGTTGCGCCGGAAGCAAAGGAGGGGCAAGCGCGGCAGCGCTTATGGGGAGCGCCCCTGGGGGATTATGCATTGGGTAAAAAAAGCAGCCGGCGTGCCAATTTCTCTAATTACGATAATTACTAGAACACCAAACTAAGTGGCTTCCTAGATGCCGATTGTTGGAAAGCGAATCTTTTCCATTCAGTCTCAACCCAAAAATCGTGAGAGGATTCCGAATCCTAGAAAAGCAAAGAACAAAGCAACATCAGCTTAATGCCTAAATATTTTGCCAACTGAACAGACTGCCCTGAAAAGCCTTGTGCAGCTCTTTGTAATCGGCTTCGCGGCAGATGAGCTGGAAGCGAAGTTGTTCACCCTGCCGGTTGAGAAAAATAATCGAGCGTACGAACGGTAATCCGTTCAGATTATATTTTACCGCGACAAGAAATGTCTCTTTGCGCTCGATCATTAAAGGATCGAGCTGCTGCGCAAGCACGGTCACGGTACTGGCGCTTCCTGCACTGGCGACTGTTTCCTCGATCAGTTTCTTTATTGTTGGGTCATCGAAGCTTTGCGCTTCCTTTTGCGGAATGGAGTAGATGGTAGCTTCCGCTTGAACCTTGTCCTTTGGCCGTAAGACCAGCCGCTTGGAGCTGCCGTTGTAGTCCCAGCCACGAGGTGGGCTGTAGGTGGCGACCTTATCTCCGTTATGGAAGGTGAGCTGGGTGAACTTTACCCCGTCGCCTTCATACTCCTGCAAGGTAGGAGTAAGATTCAGCTCGGCGTAAACCGTCGAAGCTAGGAGAAGCGTCGAGACGAGGGTGATTATAGGAGATACCATCGGCCTTTAATAAAGTTATAGGTCATGAGCGTGCCGGGCGGAGGTCTGAGATGAAAGTTATTGTCAAAAAACCATTCGCGCGTGGGGGCATCATAAACATTGCCTCCGTAGACCCAGTTGCCGGTGGCGGTCTGACTGGGATAGAGCTCGACCATGGAGCCATAGTAGGTAAACGTCTTGCCGGTCCAGTTTTCCATAAAGCGCGGGAAGTTCTCGGCGCCACCGCTATAATTGCCGTTGCCGCTCGGAACAATCCCCGACACGATGGCGGTATTTACGGTCGTAGGACTGGCGGTGCGCGAGCTTAACCCAGCGAAAGAATTCGCATCCGTCCATGCACTGGAAAGAACGCTGACTGCGTCGCCGATGACCAGCGCTGGCTGTCGGGCGTAGCCGCTCACTTGAGGATCGGGTGGATTACTCGGATCGCTGTAACTGCCCGCGGCATTTGAAGGAACATTGGTTCCCGTCCCGCCGGTGTTGTAATCACCTTGAATATAAACCGGATTGTTACTTGCAATTGTCAGACCATTCTGTGGCAGGATAGAACCGTTAACTACTTTGACGGCAGGTTTGCTTCCTGCCGCACCTGAAGCAGAGACGTAGAGAATACCGTTGAAAGCGCCACCGCCGGCATTCTTTAGCTTGCCTGTATTAATCGAATTGACGATCGAACCAACATCGACGGTGGTGACTTTCATAGGCGACCCTTCACGGTTATCCTGAATTAGGCCACCGGTCGTAATAGCGGCCATGATTTCGGTGTAGTTCTTTTTGTCCTGACCAGGGCTTGCTCCGCTAATGGGTCTTTCCGTCGTGAGTCCGGTTCTTTCCGTAACCGTAACATTGCCGCTGACATCATCTACCACGATTTTGAAGTCGGCCTGATCATAGTAACGATATGAAGTGCCGCTAACCGGATCGTAAAAGGGATCGTTAGCTGTCGAGCCGACCCTTTTCTCAACTAGCTCGTGATAGCCAGTGTTGTCCTTAGTCGGATCATTGCCATTGCTCGTGTCGAATTTGTCCGCAGGATTAATCCCGAACGGCTGATGCTCGGCATCGCGCGCTGGTGTCATGGTTTCGCCCGAGTTAGGCAGACCAGCAGCGTAATTTGGACTGCCGGGATAGTTGGGACTAGTTGGGGTCTGCCCCCCGTGAGAACTATCGCCAGGCATGTATTCGATATACCAGTTATCGGCGAAGGTAACCTTGTCCGTGAAAGTGAGGGTATCATGCGCAGTGTACAGGTCTGAGTTCGTGTGAACCCAGCCATTGATAACGAATTGCGGGCCGGGATGAATCTCGAGGGGATCAACGTAGAAGAGCGCGTAGTTCCAAGGAGATAGCTCCTGCCACTGGAGGACTCGACGCACTTTCGCGACGACGTTGCCCCTTAGCGAGGGCAAAGTGACATCGGCGGAAGCAATGTAGTTGACTGTTCTGGAGCCGCCGTCCTGGCCGATCGCCGGGGTTGGTGAGGCGCTGGCGGATCCGTAACCGGTCTCCTCTGGGCTGGCGGCAATCACTTTGTAGTTCGAGATCGTGAAAGTCGCGTCGTAGTCAGTCGGTCCTGGCGGCTCATCTGTTTTAGGGTCTAGGATGGTGCCTCTTTTGGCAAAGTTTGCCTTGGCCGGTAGATTGGGAAAGTTGGCGGCAGTAGGTAGCGGAATGTTGTTGCCGTTGAGCGCGTTTGTCTTCGGAGGGTTAACTCCGCTGGTTCGGCTGATCCCTCTCCAGTTTGCGTAGAGCATTTCAATGCAGCCATCTCCAACTGCCACCGCATTTTCGACCGAATTGCCTCGCTGGACGTTGCGATTGATCGTGGTGGTGTATTCTACGGCCACTCCCGCAATGACCATCAAAAGCACCAGGGTGCACATTACCACAACAAGCGAGCTGCCTTTATTAGATGAAGTGATCATAAGTTACGGAGTTGGACTTGGCGCGACGTTTCCCGCGCCGGCGAAAGCGGTGAGCCGATATTTGATTGGAACTTGAGCAGTAAGGGAAACATCGCGTGATTGTGAAAATCGACGCGAGTTATAGTTAGATGTCTTGGCGTCCGAAGCGGCGAGATTGAAGTTCACGAAGTTCGATCCAGGAGTGAGCGCAGGAATGCTGAATCCCGAGTAGGCCGAGGTAATGCCGTTGGCAATCGTTCCGGTCACACCATTCTGCGTTATCTGCGCATCAGTATTTGTGAGAGTGTAGGAACAGGGATTAGTGACATAGCAGATGACGTCGCCTTTGGGACTGGCGGTATCGACGCTGGCAGGCAGCGGATTAGTTAACGTGACGGTGAGATTGCTGGAAGATCCTGAAACGGCGGTAATGGTATCCTCGATCTGAGGATTCGGAATAATGAGCCGTTGTCCAACTACTGGCGGAGGTTGAGTAGTCCCATTGTATCCGGGGGAAAGAGCGATGTTTATCACTCCGGGATTGGTGTCGGCGGTCGCATTCTGGAGAATCTTGTGCGGTCCGGAAACAAATTGCTGAAAAGAGACTACGGACGCCGTGCCATTGCCGCTTAGCCCGGAAACTACAGGCAAGGATGCAGAGGCATGAATTCCTTCCATCATGCGTAACATCGCTGAACGAGATTGCTGGTGGGCGACATTGATGGCGGTGTTCTTGGCGCCGAGAATCATATTGGTTGTTAGAAGCGAATATATGATGAAACCAAGCACTCCGATGAGCACGGTAGTAATCAGCATTTCAACGAGCGTAAATGCGCGAGTTGAAGGCGAGAGTTTCATGTGTCCGAAGAACGGATAGCGGTCATTCTCACGGTGTAGTTCCGGTTGAGATAGGTGTAAGTGAGAGTAACTACTCCCTGATACATCTTGACAGTAGTTGAAGGACTTATGTCAGTAACCTGGATGTTGAGCGTGCCGGTGACGACGATGTAAGCTCCGGTGGCGTCCTGATATTGGTAAACAGGCCATTTGTCGGTGACCACTCCGGTCGCGGGATTCTTGTATCCGATCGTGACCGCAGTGCTGTTTGGATAAGCCGTGGTAGTGGAGTAGGCCGTTAGGTCATAGCTCGGATAGTTATTCGGATTGTTGGTTTGTTCGGTAAACTTGGGTACGGCAGCGGGGGCCGGGTAGGGCGAGGTTGGATTGCCGGCGGCGTCAGGTGCGTCGTAGGGATTGTAGGACGGCGCCGTCTGATATGGAGGTTTGAACGGTCCGACGGTTTGGAAGATGTCAATCTGGGTCTGCACAATTGCGTTGGCCCCGGTCATATTGCGGCTCTGGGCGGCGAACTGATTCATTTTGGTCACGACCCCGACGGTGGAGGCGACTCCGACGCCAAGGACGGCAATGGCAACGACGGCTTCGACCATGGTGAAGGCGCGAAGGGCGGCGAGGGCAGAGGGGGCGCGAAGGGCAGGGGAGTTCATCGCGAGTAAAAGAAGCAGCGAATGTGCCAAATTTTAGGAGTTTTCATAGTTTCTAGCATTTTGATATCGAGTGACTTACGGCAAGATCGCCGGAAGCTGGATTACCGGGAGATCGGGTTGACTTTTGGTTGGGAGTGTCGGCGCCTGGAGGGACGGGCGCTCTTCCGTTCCCGAGTGTTGCGTGATTTGTATTTGGCTATGGGGCGGCTGGGACGACACAGCGGTCGTCCCTCCAAGGTCTCCGGTTGTCCCGCCAAAGCGCCTCAATTGCTGTGAGCTTGTGGATTGCGGTTGAAGAAAACCGTGCTTAACCTCAGCTCTTCTCAGTGAAATCCTGCCATCGGGAACGGGTGGCAACCAAATCAATGTCCGCGCCTTAGCTTAAAAATGAAAATTTTGCCGTCGAGTCGTCGAATGTTTTCGCCTGGAACCGGGCGGTGCCAATAAAGAAATACTGCACATGTTCGCGCTTCAGCCAGAAATGAAGGTCTTCAGCGGCTCCGCCAATCGGGAGCTGGCGCAGCGAATTTGCGATTACATCGGCATTCCCTTGGGGGCGGCGCAGTTGAGCGCGTTTCCCGACGGCGAGACTTATGTAAGGATCGAGGAAAACATCCGCGGGCGCGATATCTTCATCATTCAACCGACCTGTCCGCCGACGAACGATCACCTGATGGAGCTACTCATCATGGTGGATGCAGCGCGGCGGGCGAGCGCCGACCGGATCACGGCGGTGATTCCGTTTTTCGGCTACGCGCGGCAGGACCGCAAAGACAAGCCGCGCGTGCCGATTACCGCCAAGTTAGTTGCAAATCTTCTTGTCGCCTCCGGGGTTCATCGTGTGCTGACGATGGACCTGCATGCGCAGCAGGTGCAGGGGTTTTTCGATATCCCAGTCGATCATCTTTATTCGATGCCGGTGCTGATTAAGTATTTGCGGCAAAAGCTGACGCGCAAAACCGTGGTAGTGTCGCCGGATGTGGGCGGACTGAAACTGGCGTCGGCTTATTCGCAGGCGTTGAATGCGGGCCTGGCAATCGTGGCCAAACAACGCAAGAACGCGACTGAGACCGAAGCGCAATATGTCATTGGCGAAGTGGAAGGCTGCGACGTGCTGCTGGCGGACGATCTGACGGAAACGGCCGGCACGCTGACCTCGGCGGCGACGCTTTTGAAAAAACATGGAGCGCTCGATATTTACGCGGCTGTCGCCCACGCGGTGCTGGTGGATATTGCGGTGGCGCGGTTGCAAAAATCCGAAATCAAGGAATTAGTAACGACCAACAGCACGCCGGTGCGCACCATCGAAGGTTTTTCGGTCGAGGTGCAATGCGTTTCGGAGCTTCTCGGCGAAGGGATGAAGCGGATTCACAATGACGAATCTGTCTCGTCGCTGTTCAAAATCGATAACGTGAAAATCTAACAATGGCTAAGCAAGTAAAACTGGCGGCGGAACAGCGCGAGACGATCGGGCGCTCGGCGGTTCGGAAACTAAAGGCGCGCGGCATTGTGCCGGCGGTGGTTTATGGTGGGAAAGAAAAAGCGCAGCCGCTCCAGATATTGCGGCGCGACATTAACGTGATGCTGAGCCACGCGTCGGGCGAAAATATTTTAGTGGAACTGGAAATTGCGGGCGAGAAAAGCTCGCGCATGGCGTTGCTTCAGGAAGTGCAGCATTCGCCGGTGGGCGGCGACGTGTTGCATGTCGATTTCCACGCTATTTCGATGGACGAAAAGATTGAGGCCGACATTCCGGTGGAATCGAGCGGAACGGCCAACGGCGTGAAAAATTTTGGCGGATTGCTCGAGCAAAGCTTGCGTTCGCTAACGGTGGAATGTTTGCCGCGCGATTTGCCAGATAAAGTTGCGGTGGATGTGTCGGCGCTGAATATCGGCGATTCGATTCACGTGCGCGACATCAAGTTGCCGGATGACGTGGTGGCGAAGGTGCAACCGGAGTTAACCGTCTTTTCGGTGATGGAGCCGACGGTGGAAGAGGAGCCGGTCGCGGCGGAAGTGGCAGCGGGCCCGGAAGTCATCAAAGAGAAGAAGGAAGAAGGCGAAGCGGCCGCGCCGGCCGCGGGAGCATCCGCCAAAGCCGCTCCCGCTGCGGGCAAGGAGAAGGAACAGAAGAAGTAATCTTCTGGCCGGCGCATGGCGGCGGAAGAATCGCGCATTCAACTGGTGGCGGGCTTGGGAAATCCCGGACCGGAATACGAAGGCACGCGACACAATATCGGGTTCGCGGCGCTGGATTTTTTTGCGCACCAGGAAAACGCGCTTTGGGAACGACAGGCCAAATGGGGCGCGGCGGTCGCGAAGTTGCCCGGCGCAATTTTGGTAAAGCCGTTAACGTTTATGAATCGCAGCGGCGAACCACTGGCGGCGGTGGCG
>DAIOVO010000050.1:0-5646 GCA_036758965.1 Chthoniobacterales bacterium | reverse complement strand
AGAAAATTCTGATCGTTCTGGATGATTTTGCCTTGCCGCTTGGGCGATTGCGTTTGCGTGAAAGCGGCGGCGCTGGCGGCCACAACGGTCTCGAATCGGTGATTGTGAATTTCGCGACCGAAGCCGTGCCGCGTTTGCGACTCGGCATCGGCGCGGCTCCTGAGCGCGGCTCGGTGGATTATGTGCTCACGCGATTTTTCGAGGAAGAGAAAGCGGCGGTGAAGGCGATGATCGAGCGCGCGCCCGCCGCCATAAAATGCGCGATTGACAACGGAATAACTTCCGCGATGAACACCTTCAACAAAATCGAAGAATAACATAATGAATCGTTACGAAGCGCTCCTCGTTCTCAACACTCAGGGTAAAGACGATACGGTGAAAGATGTGGTCGATCGTCTGGAGACGGAATTTACGAAAGAAGGCGCGCAAATTGAACAGGTGCAGAAGATGGACAAGCGCCAGTTTGCCTATCAGGCGGGCGAACTGGAGAGCGGGCATTTCGTGAATTTTGTTTTCAATGCCGATCCGCAGTTGATCTCGAAGCTGCGCTCGAAGTTCAAGCTCGACCCGGAAGTGTATCGCCAAAGTTATTTGCGCCTGCCGCCGAAAACAGAGAAGCCCGCGCGCGAAGCGAAACCGAAAAAGGTCGCAGCCGAGAAATAAGTTCGGTAAAAACCAGGCATGGCCAGTTTCAATAAAGTTCTCCTGCTGGGAAATCTCACGCGCGATCCGGAAGTGCGTTATACGCCAAAGGGAAGTGCGGTGGCCGATCTCGGGCTCGCCGTTAATCGACAATACACGCTCGAGAACGGTGAAAAACGCGAAGAAGTTACTTTTGTCGATGTCACTTTGTGGGGCCGCACGGCCGAAGTGGCTGGCGAGTATCTAAAGAAAGGCCGCCCGGTTTTCATCGAAGGGCGCTTGCAACTCGATACCTGGGATGACAAACAATCCGGCCAGAAGCGAAGCAAACTGAAAGTCATCGGCGAAATGATGCAGATGCTCGGAAGCCCGCGTGGCGGAGGGGCGGCGGGCGGAGAAGAAGTTGAATCTTCCAAGGCGGCGGGCAAAGCTGCGCCGCCTCCGAAAGCATCCGGTCCCGTCGAACCGGATGAAGACGAAATTCCATTTTAGTTAGCGGCCGGAACTGGCCGGACTGCCGCAAACGCTTGCTCGGAGCTGCTGCTCTGGCTATACTTTGTTCATGAAGAATCTTCTCGCTTATGCGTTTTTGAGCTCTTTTCTTTTTGCGGCAACCGCCTTCGCCCAAAAGGCTACGATTCAAGGTGATGCCGGTGATGCTAACGGCCGGCCGCTGCCAAATGCGCAAGTGCGTATTCAGTCTTCCAACGCCAAGAGCGGCCCCGTGATGGTAAAGACGAACAAGAAAGGTCATTTCACCGCCGGCGGTTTGCCAGCGGGAACCTACACCGTGGCGGTCCTGGTGGATGGCGCTGTTAAGTGGTCGGCTGCGAACGTCAAGGCAGTGAATGGGCGTGAAGTTTATCTCAAACTGAGTGGCAAACAGGTGGCGGTTGCGACCAGCGCCTCTAACACTCAGCCGAAGAAACGCGCGGTTTGGGTTCCAGACCAGGTTGGCAGCCGCCTCGGCGGTCATTATGAGGACCAGCCTTATCAGGGGCCGCCGCAGGATGGCCTAAGTGGGATGGGCTCCGAACAACTACGCCAACTGCAAAACACTAACTTGTCCCGGCCTTCCGGCGGGGGACAATGACTTGCCCTGATTGAAGGCCCTGAGCGGAGCGGAATCTCGCCGTCGTCCGGCTCGGGCCATTTTGAAATTGAGCCTACACGCGTGATCCATAGATTACACGTGTATGAAAGAGAAGCTGACGCTGACGATTGAGTGGGAAGGCGATTGCCACGCGAAACCCTTCACAAAGCGTCAGCACACGTCTCTTTCGCAAATTGTCGAGGGGCAACTCAACCGGTTAGGTCTAGAATCGTTCGTCGAAAAATGGCGTGGCAAGTTCAAAGAGCTGCTCGCCGATCCTTCCGACCCGCGCCTAACTTATCTCCGCCGCAAATATCCCGGCGCCAAAGATTGAAGCGGAATCTAGACTCCGACGTGTTGTTGGAGGTAGCGCTTAATCGCAAGCCGTTTGTGGAGCAGAGCGGTACGTTGGTAAGCTGGTGCCAGCTCACCCCGGGATCGGGTGTTATCGCATGGCATACTGTTTCGAACATCTATTACATGTTGCGTCCAGTGCGAGGCGACGCGAGCACCCGCCGTTTTTTGAATGATTTGATCGTATTTGCGGAGGTCGCAAGTGGCGGCACGTCTTCTATTCGCGCTGCCTTGGGAATGCGGGTCAATGATTTCGAAGGTGCGATGCAGGTTGCGGCCGGTCTTTCCGCAGGTGCGCAGTTTTTCGTCACGAGAAATACGAATCATTTTCGCGGCGCTCTCATTCCTGCGATGACGACGGCGGACTTCTCCAAACGGTTTCTTCAAGCGCAATGAACTCCACCGAAGCCTGCATCGCGCTCAATATGTTGCCGACGATGGGGCCGGTGCGTTTGCGTCGATTGCTGGAGGTTTTTGGCTCGCCGGAAAATGTGCTGGCGGCGAAACGCGATCAATTGCGCAAGGTCGAAGGCGTGGGCGCGGAAGTGGCGCAACAGATTGGAAACTGGGAATCGTTAGTCGATTTGCCAGGCGAATTGGCGCGGATCCACGACTTCGGCGCCACCATCATCACCGCGGAGTCGCCCGAGTATCCGCCGTCGCTGCGCGAAATCCACGCTCCGCCGATCGTGCTTTATGTCTGGGGCAAACTGGAAAAGCGTGATCATCACGCGCTCGGAATCATCGGTTCCCGGCGGACGACTCATTACGGGATGGAGTCGGCTAAAAAGCTGGCCTATCAACTTGCCTACGCCGGTCTAACAATCGTTAGCGGTCTGGCGCGTGGAATCGATACCGCTGCTCACCAAGGCGCGTTGGCCGCAAAAGGGCGTACCATTGCGGTGATCGGCGCCGGCTTGAGCAAACTCTATCCGCCGGAGAATGCCGCGTTGGCGGAGAAGATTCGCGATGGCAATGGCGCGGTCGTTTCGGAATTCTCGATGGAAATCGAGCCTGATCGCCAGACTTTTCCGATGCGCAACCGGATCATTAGCGGCTGGAGCCAGGCAGTTCTGGTAGTGGAAGCGGGATTGAACAGCGGCGCGCTCATCACCGCGTCTCAGGCGATCGAGCAGGGACGCTCTGTTTACGCCGTGCCCGGTCACATCAACGCGCCAAGCGCCATGGGTTCCAATCGCCTCATTCAACAAGGCGCGAAGCTGGTCATGGATGCGGCTGATATTCTCGACGACCTGCAAATTTTGCTTCCGGAAGCGATGCCGACCGCGGTGGCAGCGAGGCCGTTGCCCACGCTGTCTGATTCCGAGCGCAGCGTCTACGATGCAATCGACTCCAGTGAGACGGCGATCGATTCCATCGCCATTCGATGCAATTTGCCGGCGGCAACGGTCTCTTCCACCCTTCTGAGCCTCGAGCTGAAACGTCTGGTAAAACAGTTGCCCGGAAAATTTTTCGTAAAACTCGGCTGAGAATTCGCGCGTTTACCCGGTCTCGCCTGCAATTTGCTCTCTCACTTGCAAACTTGCCGCTTGCGGCCTACTTCCCATCCCGCTATGTCTAAACGTCTGGTCATCGCCGAAAAGCCGAGCGTTGCGGCCGACATTGCGCGCGCCCTCAAGGTGCCGAAAAGTGGCGACCATTTCGAGAACGACGCCCTCGTCGTCTCCTCCGCCGTCGGGCACGTGGCCGAGCTGCTGATGCCCGAGGACATCGACAAAAAGAAGTACGGGTTCTGGCGGCTGGAGACGCTGCCGATTATCCCCGAGAAGTTCGAGCTCAAACCGAGCGCACACTCCAAAGATCGCTTTCAGCAGTTAAAAAAGCTCATCGCTCGCAAGGACATCTCGGAAATCATTAACGCGTGCGATGCCGGGCGCGAAGGCGAACTGATATTCACTTACCTTTGCCAATTGGCGAAAAATCGTCACCCGGTTAAGCGGCTCTGGCTGCAATCGATGACGCCGCAGGCAATTCGCGATGGCTTCGAGCATTTGCGCGATGGCGCCGAGATGCAGGGACTGGCGGATGCGGCGCGCTCCCGCAGCGAAAGCGATTGGCTCATCGGCATCAACGGCACGCGCGCGATCACCAAGCGGATGTTCGGTTCGCGCGCCGGCAACGTCGCTTCGGTCGGTCGTGTGCAAACGCCGACCCTCGCGCTGGTCTATGCGCGCGAGTTGCTGATTCGAAATTTTAAGCCGCGCGATTTCTGGCGCGTCACCGCCAGATTCAAAATCGCGCAAGGAGAATACGAAGGGGTCTACCAGCGACCGGATTTCAAGCGGAATGGCGACGAGCACGACCGCGCCGATCGCCTTTGGGAAGAAGCGGCTGCGCAGGCGGTGGCGAAGGCCTGCCAGGGCGAGCCAGTCGCGCAAGTGAGCGAGGAGAACAAGGCCAACTCGCAAAATCCGCCGCGTCTTTATGACCTAACGACACTTCAGCGCGAGGCCAACGGACGCTTCGGTTTTTCCGCCAAACGCACCTTGCAGATCGCGCAGGACCTTTACGAAAAGCACAAGATGCTGACTTATCCGCGGACGGATTCGCGCGCCTTGCCGGAAGATTATTTGCCGGTGGTGAAACAAACGCTGTCGAATCTTTGCGGCCCACTTCAGTCACATGCTCAGAAGGCGTTAGAGAGTAATTATGTGCGCCTGAACAAGCGCATCTTTAACAATTCCCAGATTAGCGATCACTTCGCCATCATTCCCACGGCTTCCGAAGCGAAACAGCTAAATGAAGCGGAAACGAAAATCTACGATCTGGTAGCGCGCCGGTTCGTGGCCGCGTTTTATCCGGCGGCGGAATTTGATGTGACGACGCGCCTGAGCCAGGTCTCCGCGCACAAATTCAAGAGCGAAGGAAAAGTCCTGAGAGTGCCAGGCTGGCTGGCGGTTTATGGTCGCACGACGGTCGATGATGATCCGAGCAAGGCTTTGCCGGCGTTGACCAAGGAAGATCGCGCGCAGGCGACAACGCTTTCCGCCACCGTCCACGCCGAAGCCACCAGGCCGCCGCCGCGTTATACCGAAGCGACTCTCCTTTCGGCGATGGAAACGGCGGGGAAATTAGTTGAAGACGAAGAACTGGCAGACGCGATGAAAGAGCGCGGCCTGGGCACGCCGGCGACGCGGGCCGACACGATCGACGGTTTGGTTTACCAAAAATATATGGACCGTCATCAGCGCGACCTCGTGCCGACGGCCAAGGCTGAACAACTGATTCAATTTCTTGAAGCAGTAAAAGCGTCCGATCTCACCAGCCCGGCCATGACTGGAGAGTGGGAACATCAATTGCGTTTGATGAAGCAGGGCAAGTTCGCGCGCGCCAAATTCATGGCTGAGATCGTGGAAGAGACAAAAGGCATCGTGGCGCGTGTGAAAGGATTTGAGGAAGACGATTCGATCGCGCGCGAAACCGAAATCCTGTCGCCGACCGATGGCAAACCGTTGCGCGAGACTTTGCGTGGCTACAAATCGCAGGATGGCGAGTTCATGATCTACAAGGTAATCGGTGGCCGGAAAATGGAGGAA
>DAIOVO010000049.1:5151-21654 GCA_036758965.1 Chthoniobacterales bacterium | reverse complement strand
ACCTTCGCACAGATTCACCTTTTGCATTTTCCCGTGCGCGATCTCCGTTAGAAAAACGGTCGCATCATTGCATTTGCAAACGTCGCACAACATCTCGCTATTTTAGACCTCCGGCGGCGTGAAAAATTCAACCGCCAATTATTCTAGCATCTCGCGCGCCGCTCGTGTTGGGCAATTTTTCAGGAATAAATCGGCGTGCCAGTTTCGCGCGTGATCTCACGAAAACGCGCAATCATCCGCGCACTGATCGCGCCCGGTTTTCCGTTTCCGATTATGCGCCCATCGGCTTTGATCACTGGAATAATTTCCGCCGCCGTGCCGGTGAGTAAACATTCGTCGGCGATGAACACATCGTGCCGCGTGATCTCGGTTTCGGAAATTTTCAGACCCAGCTCCGCCGCGATATCGAACACGACCGAGCGGGTAATGCCGCGCAAGGCGCCGGCGCTGATCGGGGGAGTAAAAATTTCGCCGCGCTTAATGATGAAGACATTGTCGGCTGTGCATTCGGCCACGTTCCCGTGATCGTTCAACATCAGCGCTTCATCTGCCTGCGCCAGATTCGCTTCGATCCGCGCCATGACGTTGTTCAAATAATTGAGCGATTTTACCGCCGGATTGAGCGCGGCCGCGTTGGTTCGCCGCGTCGCGCAGGTCACGACCGTGAGGCCATTGCGATAAACTTCCTCCGGATACAAGGCGATTGTCGCGACAATAATGATCACGCTCGGCTTTTTGCATTGCGCCGGATTTAATCCCAGGTTGCCGACGCCGCGCGTCACGATCTGGCGAATGTAACCCTCCCGCAGATTGTTGCGGCGAATCGTTTCCAAGAGCGCTTCCGTCATCGCCTTGCGCGACAGCGGAATTTCCAGACAAATCGAGCGGGCCGAATCCCACAACCGCTCTAGGTGCTCTTCCAACTTAAAGACGCGCCCGTTGTAGAAACGAATGCCTTCGAAAATTCCGTCGCCATAAAGCAGACCGTGATCAAAAACGGAAACTTTCGCTTCCGCTTCCGGATAAAATTTTCCATCAATAAAAATTGTCAGCGATTTCGGCGCCGCTTTTTTGGCGCGTGATTCATTGGCGGGTTTAACCGCATTCTCAGTTTGCGATTCTTCGGCCAGCGCCGTTCCCCTCTCCTCAGTTTTTGTAAGCACAAAAAAATCTCGGCGCTTCGGCCCGCAATTCAAGCGCCAATTGATTCTTCGTCGGAGGGACTTGATCCCGCCCGTTTGTCGTTCTTAGTGCGCCTGGCCGATTCTTTTCCCAGCAAATGCCCAACATCGTCGGAAGACAATCGAACGATATTGGCAGCGCTCGGAGGCATGGATTATCCTGTTGGCGCCGGCTCGGTGTCGTGCAGCCGGCCATAATCGACCGACAATTTTCCTTCTCCCAGCTCGTTGTAAATCTCGACGAACCGTTCGCCAAAACGAATGTCGCGCCAGCTATAATCTTTGTGACTCTGCACCTGCGCCGGTATGACTGTCTCCACGCAAACGACGGAAACTACCAGGCGCACGTCGCCCGCTTCCAGGGATTCTGCCGTCGCTCGATAGAGCGGGCTTTGCTCGTCAATAAAATGCCGCAAAGTCAAAGCTACCGGAAAGGCGATGATTCGATCGAAATCCAGCTTGAGCGTATAGAAGCGGCGCATCTCCTCGCCTTCCCTGATCTTCTCATTCCGTAAAAGCATGATGCGGAACTTCGCCTCCACCATGCTGTGGTGACGCAGGTTTGCGATCCGCAACATCAGCGCCGGTTTGCCGTCGAAGTTGGAAATCACCATCGAATTGCTGAACTCGATCCGCGCGGTGGGACGAGAGAAACGGACGAAAATTAAACCCGTCATCACGGCGAACCAAAATGTGCCGCCGATGATTTCAATCGTCGACAGAATGTGGCCGTATAAATTTTGCGGATACATGTGGCCGTAACCGACCGTGGCCAGGGTTTGCACGCTAAAGAAGAACGCCTCGGGAAAAGAACCGGCAGTCATCCCCTCGACACACTTGCCGCCGACGGCGTAGAGAGCGGCAAAGAGGACGTTGATTCCCAGGTAAACGCAGCCAATGAGCAGCGCGAACCGCGGCCAACTGAGCGAGAGAACCCAGTGGTAGGTGTCGCGCCATTCGCGCTTGCCGGTATTAACCTTGAGAAACTCGAGCCGTCCGACCTGGACGGTAACGGGATTGGGCATCCCCCACTATTCGACAAAGCGGGCGATGGCCGCAAGGACGCGTGCGTCGATTTCTTCCTGCGTGGCGCTCATCACCCGCAAGGCTTTCTTTCCCGCCATCAACGAATGGTCGCCGCCTTCCACCACATGAAGAAAGTTATGCGCGGTCATTTCCTCCCGCACTTTCTCGAGCAGTTCCAAAGGACAAAGCGAGTCGCGCGTTCCCTGGACGAAAAGAATGCGAGTAGTTAACTCGCGCAAAACCTTGTCCCGAAGTTTGCTTCTGTCGCCGCCTCCACAAAGCGGATAACCGAGGCAGATTAAACCCTCAACCTTTTCTTCCAGCGCAAGGTGACATCCAATGCGCCCGCCCATGCTCTTACCGATGAGGAAAATCCTGTTCGCCTGTTTCGTTTGCAGCTCTCGAAGTTTCCGCCGATGCGTTTCGAGTAGTTGCGGTAATGGGTCCGGCCGTCTCCGGCCTTCCAACATGTACGAGTAATCAAGCATCTCTACTTTACCCAAACCTTCGAGATACTTCTTCCACCGTTGCATCCAGGGATGAGTAGATGGTGCCCCCGCACCGGGTACGAATAGAAAACAAGCCTCTTCCATCTCCGAATCGAGCCTATAGCCGCCCGGTTGGGATGCAACTCGTCGCACGCCCGAGAGAAATTTGAACTCCAATCCTCTCGATTAGAGATCGAGCGCTTTCTCCAGTTAAGCTACGGGTGCAAACTAACGAGTTTTAGAGCTTCTCGTGCCTTAAACGCTCACGAAGCTCTTTTATCTTATCAGCATAGTCGGACTCGTTGATCAGGTTATGCATCTGCCAGGGATCGTTCCGCAAATCGTAGAGCTCCGATCGATCGCCAACAGTTTCGACATAGATAAAGTCGTCCGTTCTAATCGCGCGATAACTTTCAGGCGTGATAGGCGGCGGTGAAGACCGCGTTTGCGCAGCCGGCGCCGAATCCGCTTCTTCTTCGCGTTCTTCCGCGCTTTTTTTGTCTAAATGCGTAACGATCCAGCCCTCTAGTAGAACCCCTGTTCGCCAATCCTTTGCCCCAATTAGTAAAGGCAAAAGCGAACGGCCATCGCATTCCTTCGGAACAGGCATGCCAGCCAACTCGTAGAACGTGGGCGCGAAATCGATTACCGCCATGAGTTTGTCCTCGGTACGCGGTTCCTTAATTAGCGGCGGATACCGAATTTGCAGAGGCACACGATTCGCCTCTTCATAGACGCGGTTTTTGTGCAGCAGGCGGTGTTCGCCCCAGAAATAACCATTATCCGAATAGTAGATGACAAAGGTATTATCGAGCTTCTGCTCTTGCTTCAGCTTGTTTAGAATATCGCGCACCGAGTTATCTACCGAGTGCAGGCATCTTATCTGGTTCGCCCGAAAGACATCGACGTTTTGCCGGATCTGCCGCTGGTCGAGCCTGGTCTTGTTCGCCAGCCACTCCGGCTTATCAGCTTGTGATTCCGGGTTAAAGCTCGGGGGCCGCCACGGGGGGAGATTTGGATAAAGCTTCTCGTCCCCCGGTGCTGGGGTGGCAGGCTTGTGCGGCGCGTGCGGAGCGAAAAGAAGAAAGAAGGGGCGGTCGGGCGGTACCTTATCGAGAAACGTCAGGGCCTGATCGCGCAACAAGTAGGTAGAATATCCCGGCACGCGCGCCGCTTTTCCCTGAATATTTAGAATCGGGTCATTGTAGCCTTGGATCCAGGCCACCCAGAAGTCGAATTCCGGGCGCAAACCTCCTGGCCAGGTATTAAGATACTTTCCCGACAGACCGGTGTAGTAACCCGCGTTGTGCAGATCATTAACTACCGTTGGGCCAATAAGGTTGTCGCGATTGCCGTAAACACCGTCGTTATGAGCATACTTGCCAGTGAGAAAACTGGCGCGACTCGGGCAGCACAGCGAAGTAGAAACGAGAAAATTTGGACAAACCAAACCCTGGTCTCCAATCATTGACCTTGTGTTAGGCATAAACTCGGGCGTCGCGGTGTCGTGCGTCTGGTCATCCGTCATGATGACAAGAATGTTTGGTCGTTTCGAAGCCTGCGCGTAACCAGGTGCCGCGGAGAGAAGCAGCAAGACCAACCAGCTTGCTCCAGTCTTCACGGTGACGTCTTCCTTGCTAAAACAGGCAAGTCGCGCACACAGCGAAAGCCGAGATGATTGGTACTGGTATCGGGCGACGCTTTCCCCCGGGTGCCTATAATGTAACGACAGCAGGTGTCCGCTGCGCAAAGATAGGAGCCGCCGCGCATCGCCCGTTTAGGCGTACTCGCTTCCTCCGGATCATAGCTGGTGCTCGACCCCGGCGGATTGGAAGTTACCCAGTCGGCGAGCTTCGAGTAGTAGCCGGCGTCATACCAGTCGGCACACCATTGCCAGACATTCCCGGCAATATCCGCCAAACCATATCGATTCGCCGGAAATGAGCCGACGGGAGCTACTCCGCGATAGCCATCTTCGCCTGTATTCCTGGTTGGAAATTCACCCTGCCAGACATTCATCATCCATTGACCGTTTGGTCGCAACGTGCTCCCCCATGGAAATAATGTGTCTTCACTTTCGCCCCGCGCCGCTCGCTCCCACTCTGCCTCTGTCGGCAGGCGTTTCCCCGCCCAGTCGGCATAGCTGCCCGCGTCGTCATAGCTGACTTGCACTACTGGATAGTGACCTTTGTCAGAGATCGAGGATTGTGGGCCATCCGGATGACGCCAGTTCGCTCCGGTAACGTATTCCCATCGCTTCGATTGATGGCCAAACACCAGCGAGCCCGCTTCCATATTTTCCAGTTTCCGTTCCCCCGTCGTCACGTAGCCGGTAGCTCGAACGAAGACGGCAAATTCCTCGTTAGTTACGGTATGTTGATCCATGTAGAAACTATCAACCCGCACCCGGTGGAGCGGCCGCGCATCCAACATCGCATCGGAAGACTGCCAGTTTGAAACGGTGCGACTATCGAAGCCCATCGTAAACTCGCCGCCGGAAACGAGCACCATTCCAGGAGGCGGTAATAGCCCGGCAACCAATCTGGAAGAGAAGAGAAAACTAGTGGAAGCTAGAAACAGAATTAGTCGCACTCAGCAACATAAAAGGTGCCGCAAAGCAAGCTAGGTGGAGCGTAACCTATAATAAGTGTCAGACGATAACCGACAAAACGGCAAACCTATTCGGCCGGCACCGGCGCTTCATCGCGCCGCATTGCCTCGCGCATCAACTCCCGCAAACTATTTACCCCAAACTTCTCTTTCGCCCGCGCAATATAAACCTGCACGGTTTTGATCGAGACATGGAGCTGTTCCGCAATCTCCGCCGTGCTTCGCCCTTTGCCGATCATTTCGAACACTTGCAGCTCGCGGTCACTTAAACGCTCGATTGGCTCACGCGTCGAATTGCCTCGGCCAAGCTTGGTCGCGATCGCTGCCATCACCCGATCACTCAAATATACTTTCCCAGCCAGGACTTGGTGAATCGCTGCTACTACCTGCTGCGAGCTTTCACCTTTCATGAGATAACCTCGCGCTCCCGCACGCACCGCGCGCTCGGCGTAAATTGTTTCATCGTGCATCGAGAGCACCAACACCGGCAAACTGGGATGTTGGATGGCGAGGTCCTTTAGTAGCTCCAGGCCAGAACCTTGTGCCAATGAAAGGTCGAGAAGAAGAATATCCGGTTGTGCACTTTCGATCGCTGCCAGCGTCGCCGCCGCGCCCGCTGCTTCACCGCACACACTGAGGTCTGCCTCATTCTCGAGCAAACTTCTTAAACCATCCCGCACCACGGGATGATCATCAACGATAAAAACACGGCTCTTCATTTGTAGTCTAGAACTCATCAGCTTTAACTAAAGGTATCGCGCAAGAGACGATTGTTCCGGAAGACGATGGTTGAATAAGTAAAGTTCCGCCGGCCAGACGAGCGCGTTGCGCCATGACCTTTAGACCGATGCCGCTGGTCTCTCCCGCAGTTTTAGGTAAACCCATGCCGTCGTCCTCCACCTCTAATTGAAGATGATCTTCGCTGACATGCAATCTAATCTTCACTTTTTTCGCATGGCCATGTTTGACCGCATTTACTACCGCCTCCCGCGCTACCCAGTAAACATGGGTCGCCACGACTTTCGATCGCGGTGCTTCTCCCACATGAAGAAATTCACAATCCACCTTTTCGTAGGAAGTCGAGCGCGCCAGCAGCTCGAGCGCGATCAATAAACCCTCCCCATCCAGCTCCGAGGAGTACAGTCCCCGCGCTATCCGCCGAGTCAGCTCAATTCCCTGGTCGATCAGGCTAACTACTCTGCGCGCCGCCGGCGCCGCATCTTCCGTCGGACGTCCCAGTTGATTCACTACCGCCTGCGCCAGAAGCCCTACTCCTGTCAGGTGTTGGCTGACACTATCATGTAGTTCGCGACCGACACGGCTTCGCTCTTCTTCGGCGACGAGCGCGATCTCCTTTTCCAACTCTTGGCGCCGCGTCAGCTCCAACTGTAGTTGCGCGGTCCGCTCCGCCACGTGCCGGTGCATCTCACTGAGTAAAGAATGAAGGCGATGGAGTAGAACAGCAAAAGCGCCATAGGCCACAAAAGTAGTGGCGCTATTCCACGGAAGGACACGAGGCAAACCGGCAAAACTGTCCGCCGTTATGGCTGCTGCAACGCTAAGCACGGATGTCGCCATGCCGCAGACCAAGCCGCCATACCACGTAGCAATCGCAACCGGGAGCAAATAAAAAATCAGCATCGAGTTCTCGTAACCCGATATGCTGTCGATGTAACCAATCAGCGCGACGAGCAGGAAGGCTCCCAGTAAAGCCATCCCGTTCTTAGAAAACAATCGCGCGAGGTTATCGTGCTCTGTTTTGCCACTACCCATTGCTTACTCATAAGAGGTAGCACTCCGTCGGTCAAAGCTTCGCCAACATTGCGAAGCATCAATCTTCCGTTGACGGCATTCCTTTACAGCTCAGACGAAACTGCTCCCGCCGCCTGCTGCACCGGGTCAATCAGGCCAAGATGGCCGGCGCTATCGACCGTAACTTCGCGAGCCTGGCGTTGGTCGCGCGCAAATAACCGCGCCTGCTCCGCCGCGAAGCTCGCGCCAAGGACGTTTAGGTTCGCCTCGTCGTTGAGCCGGAGGGTTCGCAAATCCATATTCCCCGATCCAACGGACACGAAGCTTCCGTCCACGATCATTAATTTCACATGGTCCATCGCTGGCTGGTACTCGTAAATCTTAATTCCCGCCTTAAGTAACTCCGGCCAATGTTTGCGCGACGCGATTCGAACTACCTTTTGATCGATGTGCCTGCCCGGTATGATGATTTCTACCCTCGCGCCGCGTCGGACGGCAGCGACCAACTCCTTCCGCATCAGGTCATCCGGGACAAAGTAAGCGTTTTCGATTAGCAACGATTTCTGCGCGGAGGCGATCGCCAGTAGATACAACAGGTGGATATCCATCTCACCGTGCCTGGGCGAGCTCTTGAACGCTTCCGCCGTGTAAGGGCCGGTGGACGCCAGCGGCGGAAAATAATCCAAACCGTGGAGAACGGTTCCATCTGTCTTTAACCAGTTATCCATAAAAGCTGCCTGAAGTTGCGCCACTACCGGCCCCGTTACCATGTAATGGTTGTCCCGCCAATGTTCCGGTGACTCGCCATTACCCTGCCATTCGTCCGCGATACCCACGCCACCAACAAACCCAACTTTGCCATCTATGATTAGAAGCTTGCGATGACTTCGGTTGTTGTATCTGCGCGGGTCCAGAAACGTCATTGGATGATATTTAATTACCTGCACACCAGCGGTGCGAAGCTTCGCCAGGTTTTCCATCCCCATCTTGCCGGTGCCTTGGGCATCGAAGATTGCGTTCACCTTCACACCCGCGTGTGCCCGTTCCGCCAGCGCATCAGCAAAGCTCTTTCCTACTTCGCCATCCCAGTAGATGTAGGTTTCAAAGTTAATTGATCGCTGGGCCGAACGAATTGCGCGCAGCATCGCCGGGAAAATCTCGCGGCCGTTCACCAGCGTTACGATTCTGTTTCCCGGGACAAAACTGGAGCCGAGAAGTGACCCGACCGATTGCCGAAACTGCGGCGAAGCGGCCGAATACAATGGCGTGACTTCGTGTTGCGCGTCGCGTCTCTCGGAAGCGCAGCCGCAGAGAAGGGCAAGGATGCCCAGGCCGCAAACCAAAATGGGAGTCTCCAGTCTCATCTCCGTGACTAAAGCTAATTGCGCGCCACTGGCGCTCCTTCTTCTCCCGATCAAACTCACGCAGCCGCTCGCCAAAGTAGCTCGCTGCATCTTGCACTGTCCCGTCCGCCGCCCGAATCTGATATTTTCGATGGGTCAAGGACGACTCCGACGCGCAATACTTCACAAACTCTTCCGCTGTCTTCACCCGTTCGCCGAGGTAACCTAACTTCGTCCGCAAATGCGCGGCCGCTGCTGCGCCGTCGTAATCTTTTCCATTGCGGATGAACTTCACTCCCTGCGCCGTCTCCACATTGTGAAGCAAAAAATCAATCCGGGCCTGCTCCCGTGCTTCCCGCCCCAGCAAAATTGCCGGCAACAGCAACAAAGCCGATCCAATTGCTAGTAAGTTTACTCGGCGCATCCTGCAAGCATAGACGGAATACTCACGCTCCGCATTCAAGCGTTTGGGATTCTTTCTGGTAAGGCGCCTTTACCTTTCCGCGCCTCGCTGCACCGGCGGCTAATAGCCGCCGCTGGACTCAGTAGTATGAGTAGTTGTAGTTGTTGTGTTGGCTCATTCCGACGCGCAGCCAGAAAGGACATACAGCGGCGACGGCGCAGAAAACAGACCAAAGCAACGGATGTGTTTTCATTAGAAATCGTTCGCTTCTGAAAGAGCAAATGGCCGCATCTTTCAAAAAGGTGCCGCAATTTCCAGCTTCGGCAGCGCCCCTTCAATCTCCTTACGATCCTTTTCCAGCCAGGGCGGGAGCACCAGCGCTTCGCCGAGATGCGCAAGATCTTCATCGACGCCGAACCCGGGGCCGTCGGTCGCGAGCTCGAACAGGACTCCGCCCGGTTCTTTGAAATAAACTGACTTGAACCAGAAGCGGTCGATCACCGGTGTGGGATGAGCGCCGCCTTTGATAATGTCGTTCCGAACCTCGATTTGATGAGCTTCGTCGTTCACGCGCCAGGCCAGGTGGTGAATACTTCCCTGCCCCCATTCGCCCCGACGCGCGTCAGTTATCTGGCGCAGGTCGATATAACAACCGGATTTTCCACCGGCCACGCCGTAACGATGCCATTCGCCTTCCCTTCCGATGTGTTCAAATCCCATCGAGTTTTCCAGAAAACTGCTCGTCAGGTTAAGATTCGCTTCTGCCATTCTGGCGCCTTCCAGTCCGCGAATTTGATGCTCAACGGAGATAGGACTCCGATCCCAGGGAGTGAAATCGCGAGCTAACGAGTCCTGAGTTTCGACCAACGCGACCTTCAGCCCAACTGGATCGCGAAAGGGTAAGACACGCTTGCCAAATCGAACTTCAACCGCGGCCAATCGAACACCATAGCGCTGCAATCGTGCGCTCCAGAAAGCCAGACTATCCGGTGGTACCGCCAGGGCAACTTCCGTACTCAAGCCATAACCTTCGCGACTCGGCGCCATTTGCGTCCACGGAAAAAAGGTCAGGTCGCTGCCCGGGTGTCCGACTGCGTCGGCATAGAACAAATGATAGGTGCCAGGATCGTCCTGGTTCACGCTTTTCTTCACCAGCCGCAGACCAAGGAGACCGGTATAGAAATCGAGATTTTCCTGCGCAGCCCCGGCAATACAGGTAACGTGGTGAAGGCCGAGGATTTTCAAAGCGTGTCCCTTATGGTGTTACTCCAATATGCAGCGAAGCTTCTTCTCCGCGAACTGCCTTCTCTATTTATCTACCAGAATGCACGTTGGCATAAGGGCGATGACCCAATCCTGCAAAAACAATTTTCGCAGTTACCGCTAACCTGTTCCGCTACCCTACAAAAATCTTCTCAGCGGACTGCGTTTTCTTCAGCGTGCAACTCGGCTGATGTCGCGCAAACTCAGAACTGAGTTGTTGCTTTCCAAACATGGCCGGATAATCTGCCATCCTTCCAGCGCGATTAGCTCAGTGGTAGAGCGCTTGCTTCACACGCAAGAAGTCGCAGGTTCGAACCCTGCATCGCGCACCAGATGCATCGTCTTCACCTTCGTGGATAGATGCTGACTCTGACGGACTAAGCGTCTGTTCTCCAGCGGTTAACCGGTCTGCTTTACTTGGTTCAGTTGTTCTCCGGCATGGGAATAATCGACTTAACTACTCGCGAGCCGGTGAAGCGAGTCGATGGTAAGCTGGCTTTAATCATCCCGGCCGAGAGCGCAGCTTTCATCGTAGCTGATCCATCCAAATAATCACCTATCACGAGCCGCCATGTTAAGCCAACCGCTGTCGAAGTGGATGCACTTGATCGCGCTCCGGTAATGCCAGGTATAGGTCAGATAGAAAGTGCCGTCGCGGGCACGGATCAGTGCCGGATAAGAAAAGTCCCCTCCGGCTTCGTTTTCTACGTCGCGCACTTTCTCGAAAATTATTCCATCCTGGGATACGGCGAGAGCGAGCGGGTTTCGCACCGTTCCGCTGTCATTATAGGCGAGCAAAATCCGGTTGTCGTCCAGAACTACTGAATCTACTGGTGAATCTGGGTTAGGCAGGTTAGTTGGCCTCGGTTCATTCCACTTATTTTTCTCCCGATCGAACAATGCACTTCGTACTTTGCCGCCGCCGCGTGCGCGCAGAAAGGCGAAGATGCGATCATCCTGAGTGCGAGCCAGCGAGGCATGGCTGCAATCGGGACCGTCGATAGTAGAGTAAACCGGCGTCAAAACTTTCCCGCAGGGATTCCATCGCATAGTGTAGGGATATTTGCGAATGGCGGAGTGCGAGAGCGGAAGGAGAAAATCGCAGCCGCCGAGAAGGAGCGGTTTCGCGCGCGGTAAATTTCCTAACCCTTCGCTGAGGCGACGCGAGCCAGACCAGGTGCGGCCGTCGTCGTCGGAAGTCTTGTAATCCACTCGCGCGCCGCTCCAGCCGCCGAATTCCACCGCGCCGTAGATGAGCCAGACGCGATGACTTTGATCCTGGAATAAAACTGGATTGCCAATTGTCTTGTTCGCGAACCATGCGCCAGCCGCGATCTCATGCGGTTTGACCGCGATCTGGGTTGGCTCCCAGTTCACGCCGGTGGAAGTGGAGCGGCGCAAAAAAATCTGGGTGTCGCGCGCCGCTTCCTTGCTGCCGCCATACCACGTCACCAGGAGCGAGCCTTCATCCAGCTCGACAATGGAAGAGGCATGCTGGACGGGCATGTTCGCTTCGGCGGAAGGAATGCTGCTGGTAAAAATTTCGGCGACCGCCAGTCCCATCGAGACCAGAAACAAAAATGCGCCGGTGAAAATTCTTCGCATGAGGTAGTTTGGCTTTGACGCGAAGTCGCGCTAACAAAATCTTGTGCAGGTTCTACATCATCCAAAATCGACTGAATACGGAAAGCCGGGACATCCTGAGCGACCGCAGCGGATTCTGCGCACGATGCCTATCTTGCGCGCGAACCATCCGGATTGGAAATGGATTGAAGCTTCGGCTGCGACGGCAGAGGAACTTTTGCGCGCGCACACGTCGGCCCACCTGGCGCAGGTGAAGGGCGCGCAAGTGGATTTCGATGCGGACTGTCCGGCTTACCCTCACATCTTCGAACACGCTGCGCGCGCGGCCGGTGCTGCCATAGCGGCTGCTCGCGCGGCGCGCGATGGGAAGCCTGCGTTTAGTCTAATGCGGCCGCCGGGTCACCATGCGCTGCGAGATCGAGTGATGGGGTTTTGTTATTTTAGTAACGTCGCGCTGGCGGCGCTTGATCTTATCGGTGCTGGGATGGAACGCGTCGCCATCTGGGATTTTGACGCGCATCACGGCAACGGCACGGAAGCAATCGTCGCCGGAAACGAAAACATTCGATTCGCTTCCATTCATCAATATCCGGGGTGGCCTGGCACAGGCTCGCGCTCGTTCGATAACATTTACAATTTTCCGGTCGCGCCCTTTTCCGCGCGAGCCGATCACGTCCGCGAAGTAGAACGAGGGCTGCAAACTTTGCTCGAATTCAAGCCAGAACTGTTGCTGGTGTCCGCCGGCTTCGATGCATTCGCGGGCGATCCGATCACGGAGATGAGTCTGGAATGCGAGGATTTTGCCACTTTCGGAAACTGGCTGCGAGAATTGAAATTGCCAACCGCTGCGATCCTGGAAGGTGGCTACAGCGATGAGTTGCCCGAATTGATCGATACTTTCCTGAGTGCGTGGTCGTCCGATAATGCGGCCAACGAGAATCGCGCAGATCCACCCCATCGGGCCGGCGGGATTTGAACCCACGACCTCTTGAACCCCATTCAAGCGTTCTACCAAGCTGAACTACGGCCCGAAATTACGGAGCGCAGTATTGCCCAGGGCCGACAGAATGCCAAACGGCGCGCGACGGCCAGTCGCCGCGGCGACAATTCTACCAGGCTGAACTGCGGCTTAACTCGGTGAAGTATTCACCGAGAAGAAAGAACTGGATACGATCTCATCCGTTCGCCGGCGTGACGAAGAAGAATGCGAGGGCAAACAAAATATACAACGCCAGCAGAAGGATGCCTTCAAACCAGGTCGTTTGGCCGTCGTGCGCGATTGCGTTGACCGCGAAGGCGACGCTGACAATCGCAATCAGCTCCAATGGGTTGGCGAAAACCAGATTCATCGGGTGACCAATGAAAAACGAGATCAACACCAGCAGTGGAGCCACCAGCAGTGCGATCTGGATGGTGGAACCGACCGTGATACTTAGCGCCAGACCCATTTTGTCCTGGCGCGCGAAGTAAACCGCGGCGCCGTATTCGCCCGCGTTGCCGACAACTGCCAGTACCGTCACGCCTAGGAAAAAGGTGGAGATTCCCAGACGAACGGCGGTCGTTTCGAGCGCGCCGGAGAGCAGCTCCGCTTCCGCGGCGATCAAAGCGGTCCCGATCAGGAGCGCTCCTAACGATTTCCAGATTGGCCAACTGACACCCCGGGGCTCCTCTTCTGCGAAAGCAAAAACGTCGCGATGCGTCACCAGGGTGTAGAGCAGGTTGGCGATGTAAACCAGAATCAACACGACCGAAACGGCCAGGCTCAGCTCTTCCTCCAACTGCCCGCGCCGGGAGGAAATTCCGCGCTCGGTATAATCGAAGAGCGCGGGCAGGAGCAACGCCACCACCGAAAGAATCAACAGGCTGGAGAGAAGGCCGGCGCGCTCTGGTTTAAAGGTTTGCTTTTCGCGTTTCCAACTGCCGAAAACAATCGCGAGACCAAGGCCGAGCAGGCTGTTGCCGATGATCGAGCCAGTAAGCTGCGCCTTTACGACTGCGCCCTTGCCGGCAATGAGGATAAAGATGGCGATGACGAGCTCCGCCACATTGCCGAAAGTGACGTTGAGCAAACCGCCAATGGCCGTGCCCGCGAGCCGGGAAATTTGTTCCGTGCCGCGCCGAATCCAATCGGCCAACGGAATGATCGCGAGAGTAGCGGTGACAAAAACCCAAATTGCGTCCGCATGCAGGATGTAGCCGAGCACGAGAGAAATCGGGACAAAGAGAAGCAGAAGATTTAGCATCGATTGACGCGAGAAATTGCAGGGAGTTTCAATGAAACGCTAACCATCCGGTCAAAGCGACAGCCGTTTACGAGTGCACCGATGACAATGATGTCGCGCATAAAATTTTATAACGAGATGTGGAAATCGGTTCCCTCCCAGCGTTTCGCTTCCAGCCAGTAAAATGTGAAAACGAGCTTGCCGCCTGCCGGCAATTGATCGCGCGCGAGATCGATCACGTGCACGCCGAGTTTGGTGTCGCGCGATTGCGCATCCTGCGGCGTTTTCCATCCGTCGATGCTCCAGTGCAGGCTCGCGGGCGCGAGCACTTCGATACGCAGGTTCCTGCCTTCCGGCAACACGGCGATTTGATCGTTAAAACGCCAGCTCGCGATCGAGGATCGCTTTTTCTCCACCAGATAACGCTGTGCCGGCGCCGGCGGCAGATCGAACACTTTGCCATCGCGAAGAGAACGGCAAAGCTTGATGTATTCCGCGTGCGCCCAGACCAACGGCATGCCCGAGCCCGAAGGTTGGCCGAAAAATAACGCGCGCTCCGGAATGTCCGCCGTGTCCCAGATTTGTTCTGGAATCATTCCTCCGTCGCTGGTGAAGGCTTCCATCGCTTTCATCAACCGTTTCGCTTCCTCCGTCCGTCCGGCAGCGAGCTCGTAGTGCGCGCGTTCGCCCGTCAGCAACGGCCAGGCGCGGCCAATGCCGGTGCCATCGAAGGGCGAACCGTTCTCGTGTTCGCCGTAACCATCATTGTTGTAACGATGCCAGCATGGGCCGTTGGGCGTGTCGATTTTGAGCAACGAATCAATCACCCGCACCGTGCTAACGATTCGTGGATCATCCGCCGCCCGCAACCCGAAACGCACGAGCGCGAGTGCGTCGATGGAGATGATGCTCGCTGCCGACACGCTGGTAGCCTCGCTCACATTCTTCATTTGAATTTCGCCTTCAACCGGTGAGCCGCCATCCGGTCGCACCGGTGAAATCCTCACGTAGTAACCGTCCACGCCACATTTCTTCGCCAGCTCAGTGCCGCTGGCGTAAGTCCAGCGTTCGATGCTCTCGTTCCATGCGTCCGCCGTTTCGCGCAGATAATCTGAAAGCTCCGGCTCGAGCGTAAAGTCAGCCGCCTCCAGCAGCGCGGCGATTTCCACCGCAATGGTGTAAGGCGAGTAACCGCCCACTTCTTCCCAGCGGTCCTGCTCGGTGGACGGCCCGCGTTGCACGATAAAGCAAAGTGCTTTGCGCACCATCGGCCAGAGCCGCTTCAAATCGTCGCGGTCGATCAATCGTTCGCGCAGCGCCGTCGCCGTCAGCAAAATCGGGAACGCGCTTTCATCCATTTGTTCTCCGCGCCAGTACGGCACGCCGCTGACCCACATGTTCTGCGGCCAGGAGCCATTTTCTTCCTGCGTCACCGCGAGAAAACGCAGCACTTGCCCGGCGCTCCGCCCCGCGCGCGCCGCCAGCAACGCGCCGCTGACCTGCGCGAGATCACGCACCCAGGCGAGATGATAACCGCCGCGGTCAGCGTCGCCCTTTGCGAAACCCCACGGGATCGAAAGACTCGCCACGATGCCGCCAGGAAATTTTTTCGCCTGATGCGTGTGCAGAACGGCCGTGCTGATCCGGTAATAATCGAGACCGTTTTCGTTTTTTCTGCGTCCCGGCGTGCGCAACGCTTTCTGCCACTTCTTCCATTCCTGCATGTATTCTTTGCAAGCGGCATCGAAGCCATCGAGCAGACTCGCGCGCACGTGATGCGCCGCGCCGACGGGCGAAGAATCGAAACCGAGCGCGAGCACAAATTCACCGCCGCATTTGGCGAGATCGATCTGCGCGGTGAGAGCGACGTTGCCATTGCGCGCCCGCTCATAATTCCATCGCATCCGCTTATGTTGATTCAAGTCCTGCCAGCCATCGGAGACTCCGACGTAACCGGCCGAGGTTTTCAGAAATGGCGTCGAACATCCGAGCGCGAGCGCGTCGCCGCCGCGCGCGGCCAAAAGAAAAGTGTCGCCCCAAATGCGATCGATCCAGGCGTCGTTATGCGCGCCGCCGCCGCCGAGATGCGGCGCCAGCAGCACATAAAGAAAAAGCTTGTCCGAACGGTCTGAAAAAAATCTCGTCCGTACCTGCACAACATTCAGCTGCGGATCGGCGATGATTTCCTTTTCGATCTTGTAGCGCGCGTTCTCGCATTCGTTCGTCAGACGGAACGCAGGCACGCCGGGCGCGAGATACTCGACGCGGTGTTTGGTATGCCGCTTTTCCTCGGAGAAAAAATCCTTTCCGTCAGTGACGATGAAGCCCATGTCGCGAGTGCAGGGGCGATCGACTTCGGGCGAATAAATTTCATCGAGAATCCCGTGACTGACGGTAAACCAGACCCGGCTGCCTGTTCCCGCCGCCGCACCGACGCCGGTCTTCGCGCTCGAGGTCCAGCGCGGCTCGATTCCCGGCCGGCCAGGAGCTTCATTCGCGCGCTGTTTCGTCATCAGTCGGAAAGTTGGCGGCGGGCGAAGATCCCGCCGATGACAGCGGCCGAAAGCGCGAGCAATCCGGCCGCAATCCAATTGCGATGCAAATTAGTCCAGAGCTGCGGACTGAAAGTGC
>DAIOVO010000049.1:0-5141 GCA_036758965.1 Chthoniobacterales bacterium | reverse complement strand
GTTGTCGAAGGTGCCGTGCGTGCCGCGGTCCTCGTTCGCATCCACCGGTTCCCACAAATTGTTAGGCCGGTTCGGATCTTCCGGCTCGTTCGTCTGTTGCGCTTCGTAACAATTGTGCGCGAGATAATGATCGAGCGCGGCGGGCGCGATTTTGTTTCCCACGATTGCTTCCACTGTCGGCATGCCGACATAAATTTCCCGCCGCGGATGGTCCGCGGCAAAGGCGATTGCACGCGCGGCCACTTCCGGTTGAAAAATCGGTGGCACCGGTTGCGCCTTGCGCGGAAGCCGGCTTTTCACCCAGCCGAATTGCGGCGTATTCAGCGCCGGCATTTGGATCATGGTTACGCGCACTTTGCTTTTGTCGTGAATGAGCTCGCAGCGCAGCGAATCGCAAAATCCCTGAATGGCGTGTTTGGCCGCGCAATAAGCTGCCTGCAACGGAATCCCGCGATACGCCAGAGCCGAACCAACCTGAATGATGACGCCGCGATCGCGCGGCAACATGCGCTTCAGCGCCGAGAGCGTTCCGTAAACAAAACCAAGATACGTCACATCGGTCACGCGTTTGAATTCATCCGCCGTCATTTCCTTGATCGGCGAAAATACCGAAGCCATCGCGTCGTTTACCCACACATCGATGGGGCCGAACTTGCTCTCGACTTCGGCGGCAGCGGCTTCGACAGCCGCGGCATCCGCAACATCGGCCGGCAGGACGAGCGCTTCGCCGCCGAGCTGTTCGACTTCCCGTTTCGCGCCTTCCAGACCGGCACGCCCACGCGCGATCAAACCGATGCGCGCGCCTTGTTTTGCGAACGCATGCGCCGTGGCGCGGCCGACTCCCGCCGATGCTCCAGTAATAACTACGACTCTGCTATTTTTCATGGTCAACTCAAGTTGTGTCGTTGCCTCACGACGGCGAGGCTGGCAAACACTTCATTTCGCGCCAGCCACGCAATTGTTAAAGAAATAATAGCCGAGATCAGGCACAAGGTGCAGCCAGCGCGGCTGAACAAAGGCCTGCAAAAAAATTAGAAGAATCGCCGCCTCCGCCAGGGCGAGAGCAATCGCGCCATAGACGAGGACGATGGCAAGCGAAATGCAATATCGTTCCCGTCCGCCGATCGCGCCGGTAATGATTTCGGCGGCGTAGCCAAAAGCGCCGAGCGCGGCATCGGGCACCGGCAGCAAACGCGAGATAAACGAATGTAAAACGGTGCGGCTCCCATTGCCAAAGATTGGTTCCCACACGCCGCTGGCCGCGCCGAGTTGATAACAGCGAGGTAACTCGCGATACAAAATCCCGCCGCCGCCAGCGCGAGAACTGGCGCTCGCGCCATCCATGATGACGGATGGGCCGAACGGTCGCTTCGCCACGTCGGAAGCGCATGCGCTTTTGCAGTCATCTCGGTTATTCTGCCCGCGACCGCCGCGCTTGAAATCAGAAATGGAAACCATTGTGCCGTAGAAAAAATTCTTAAACGCGCCTCGAATCATTTCTTGAGACAACGCCAATCGTTACCGAGGAACCCTATCAATACGACCCGCGCGCGGCCGAAGCGGAACTGGAGGATGCACGTGCATAATGCATTTATTGTCAAGGCAGCAAGCCTGGGTAGCGCGCGCGTCTCGCGTGCTGGCGAGGGCGTCCCGCCATCGCGGACTTTTTGAGATACTCGGCCGCGGTATCTGTTAACGACCATCCAAAAGATTGTTTCGGCGGAACGACGAAACCGGCACGCGAGACGCGCGCGCTCCCGAAATAATTTCGGAGCGTCACGATAACTAATGAACTCACCTTCTATTACCGCTTCTCATCTCGAGCATCAGTTCAATACTGCGCGCCAGCAGCGTGACGCTGCCACTTTGGGCATGTGGCTCTTTCTCGCCACGGAAATTCTATTTTTTGGCGGCATGTTACTGGGCTACACGGCTTATCGTTCGGCTTATCCGCAAGCCTTTGCCGAAGCGAGCCAGCACACGCTTCTGGTTTTTGGCGGAACGAATACCGCCGTCCTCTTAATTAGTAGCACAATAATGGCGTTCGCCGTTCGCGCCGCGCGGATGAATCGTCGCGGCTTACTTGGACTTCTTCTACTCATCACCGCTTCACTAGGCGCGCTCTTCCTCGTCCTCAAAGGCTTTGAATACACCGCCGAGATTCACGAGCATCTTTTCCCCGGCCGATATTTTCGCATTGAGGCTACTGATCCAACTCATGCCGAGCTATTCTATTACCTTTACTGGCTAATGACTGGTGTCCATGCCCTGCACGTTACCATCGGGGTCATCCTCATTTCCTTCTTCTTTGCGCGCCTGGCTGACTACCGCCTTTCACAACCACGATACTCCGATCGATCTGCTCGGCCTCTACTGGCACTTTGTGGACATCGTCTGGGTA
The DNA here is from genome assembly GCA_036758965.1 of Chthoniobacterales bacterium. Classification (GTDB taxonomy): domain Bacteria; phylum Verrucomicrobiota; class Verrucomicrobiia; order Chthoniobacterales; family UBA10450; genus AV69. The sequence goes on along the minus strand of DAIOVO010000049.1, from coordinate 2,740 downwards.
TTTCTCTTCCCGCTCATCTACCTGGTGGACCGGCACTCATGAAAGAGAACGCCCCGAGTCCCACTGGCTATCTTCTCAACGGCCTTGCTCTGCTTGGTTTTCTTGGCCTTACCATCGGCATCGCGTTTCTCAACCTCGGCCCCTTTAATACCGTCGTGGCGATGGGTATCTCCGCCGCCAAAGGCACACTCATCATTCTGTTTTTCATGCATCTCCGGTATAGCAAACCGATTTTCTGGTTGTTCGCCGCCGCCGGCTACTTCTGGCTCGCCATCATGCTCGTGATGGCGCTGAGCGATTATTTAACGCGCGGCTGGCATTAATTCGCGCGTTCTCTACTGTCGCAGATGCTCAGCGCCGGAATCGTAGGTTTGCCGAATGTCGGCAAGTCCACTCTCTTTAACGCCGTTACCCGCACTCGCAAAGCGCAGGCAGCAAACTATCCGTTCTGCACTATCGACCCAAACGTCGGCATCGTTACCGTGCCAGATGCGCGACTCGAAGCGTTGGCGAATCTTTCGCATTCGCAAAAAGTTGTCCCGGCCGCGATCGAGTTCGTTGATATCGCGGGATTGGTCAAAGGCGCGAGCGCGGGCGAGGGACTCGGCAACCAATTCCTCAGCCACATCCGCGAAGTCAACGCCATTGTGCAAGTGGTGCGCTGTTTTGAGAACGCCGACATCCATCATGTTAGCGGCGCGATCGATCCCGTACGCGATATCGAGATAATCAGTACCGAGCTGGTGCTGGCTGATCTCGCCACCTTGCAAAAGCGGCGCGATCGCTTGCAAAAGGAAGTGCGGGCCGGCTCGAAAAGCGCGAGGGTGGAGAACGCGATCATCGAAAAACTCCTGCCGCATCTCGACGCCGGAAAACCGGCCATCACATTCTCGATGAGCGAGGAAGAGAAGGCTATTGCGCGAGACTTTTTCCTCCTCACTAACAAACCAACCTTGTTCGCCTGCAATGTCGCCGAAAGCGATCTTGCTGTAGCCGCGGTCGCTGGCCTCGGCGGCGGTGGGAGCGCACCCCCCGAAGCCGCGGCCGGCGACCGCGGCTACAGCGCGCTCTCCCATGTGCGAGCGGTGCAGGATTATGCCAAAAATCATTTCGCCACCGAGGCAATCGTGATCAGCGCGCAAATTGAGAGCGAGCTGGTCGATCTGAGCGAAACTGAAGCAGCCGAATACCTGCGGGATCTTGGAGTCAACGAAAGTGGCGTCGGCGCGTTGATCCGAGCCGTATATCATTTGTTAGGTCTGCGCACCTACTTGACGACCGGCGAAAAAGAGACGCGCGCCTGGACGATTCATGAAGGCGACAAGGCGCCGCAAGCGGCCGGCGTCATTCACACCGATTTCGAGCGCGGCTTTATCGCCGCCGAAGTAGCCAGCTACGACGATCTCGTCACGCTCGGTTCAATCGCAAAGGCACGCGAAGCCGGCAAACTTAGGATCGAAGGCAAAGACTACGTCGTTAAAGATGGCGACGTTGTTGAATTCCGATTCAATGTTTAGTCAACCCGACGGTGCTACTCCGCCGAGTAAAGAATCCGTCCACACTGCTCGCAGCTAACGATTTCGCTGTCGCTTTTTGCGCGCACCGCCGTCTGCGTCGTCACCTTCATGTGACAGCCCGTGCAAACGCCGTGTTCCACTGCCACCACCGCAGCGTCGCCTTTGCTCTCGAAAAGCCGCTCGTAACGTTCCGTCACATCTTCATCAATCCCACTCGCGAGTTGCTCGCGCTCGTTCTTCAATTCTACCAGGCGCGCCTCCAGCGTTTTCGTTTTTCCGCCCAGATCTTCCAGTTGCCGGTGAACGGAATCGCGCGCGGCCGCCGCCGTTTTTTCCTGGGACGAAATTTCTCCGTGCAACTTATCTGCCTGCTCCATTAACTCCAGCTCCTGGTCTTCCAATCGCACGATCTCCTTTTCATAACGCTCGATCTCGTGTCCCATCGCCTGAAACTCGTCGTTCTTTCGTGTTTCGTACTGTTGCGTCTTGAGCTTGGCGATACTTCCCTGGCGAGTGCCGACATCTAATTCCAGTTTTTTTCGATCCACTTCGAGTTGTCTTGCCCGCCCTTTGAGTGACTCGAGACTGGCCGCGTTTGCCGCCAACTGCGTTTCGAGATTCTTCCGTTGCTGCGGCAACGTCGTAATTTCCGCCTGAATTTGCCGGATTTTTTGATCGCGATCCTGTAACACTAATAACTTTTCCAACTCCGGCTGCATCCGCGCGCAACGCTATCGGCTCGCGCCAAACGCGTCAACCCAATGAGAGCGCTCGAAATAATCAATAAAGCTCAACCGGCGAGCGGGCGGCGTTTTCGTCACTCCGTTCGGCGGCCGCGGCCTCGCCCAGAACAGCGACACGCAGTTTCCAGACTTCGTCGTCGATTTGGCGAAACGCGTTTTCCGAAAATTCGACCGGCGCTTGTAATTTGGTTTTGAATCGCGCCACCTTCTCGAGCGCGCGCTCGATTTCGGCCCGCGGCAGTTTTTCAATAACGGCCAGCGCCTCCCCGATTTTATCGATGCGATGACAAATCATCGCGAGATCGTTGCCAGCGGCGAAAACTAAACGCAACATTTCGTCGAAGCGGTATTCATTCAAGATCGCGCCCATGTCGAGGTCGTCGGTCATGATGAGACCATCGAATTGCATTTCCCCGCGCAACAATTCCGTCACCACCCGCCGGCTGAGCGAGGCGGGCATTTTCTTTTTTTCAAAAACCG
>DAIOVO010000048.1:5814-22017 GCA_036758965.1 Chthoniobacterales bacterium | reverse complement strand
CTTGGCATCGTTCAGATATTCCCGGATTTTCTTCTCCGAAATTCCGTCGAACACAGGCGTCGCGACTTTGAAGCCGAGCGCCTTTGCTGCCACTCCAAGGTGCGTTTCAAGAACCTGGCCGACGTTCATACGACTTGGTACGCCTAAAGGATTCAGCACGATCTCGACCGGTGTTCCGTCGGCGAGAAACGGCATGTCTTCTTCCGGCACGATGCGCGCAACCACGCCTTTGTTTCCGTGGCGCCCGGCCATTTTGTCGCCAACCGACAATTTCCGTTTGCTCGCAATAAAAACTTTAACCTGCTTGATGATGCCGGGGTCAATATCATCGCCACTTTCGACTCGATCCATCGAGCGCTCCCGCTCCAGCTCGAGTTCGGCAAACTTGTGTTCGTAGCTCGCGATGATCTCGCGGATTTTGTTCCGAATCGGCGATGGATCGATCTCGATGTGATCGTAGACGTTGGCCAATTTGCGCAGCAACGTCTTCGTGATCTTGCGATTCGCCGGGATAATGATTTCGCCCGTCTCGGCATTAACGACATCGAGCGGAATTTTTTCGCCTAACAAGATGTTGGAAAGCGCATCCGTCAGTTGCTCGATCAGCTCTTCTTTTTTCTTGCGATTGTCTTCCGTGATTGTCTTGAGCTGACGTTTCGTCTCCGTCGGCGAAAGTTTTTCCCGCGCCGCTTCCTTGCGCGAGGAAACTTTCACGTCCATCACGATTCCGTAAGTCCCGCTCGGGACGGTGAGCGACGTATCTTTCACGTCGGCTGCTTTTTCGCCAAAGATTGCGCGCAGCAAACGCTCTTCCGGCGCGAGTTCGGTTTCGGATTTCGGCGTAATTTTCCCAACCAAAATATCGCCCGGCTTCACTTCCGCGCCCACGCGCACCACGCCGTCCGGCCCGAGATTGCGCAGCGCTTCTTCGCTGACGTTCGGAATGTCGCGCGTGATTTCTTCTGGCCCGAGCTTGGTATCGCGCGCGCCGATCTCGAATTCATCGATGTGAATCGAAGTGTAAATGTCCTCCTTCACGACCTTCTCCGAGATCATGATGGCGTCTTCAAAATTGTAGCCGTTCCATGGCATGAACGCGACCAGCACGTTGCGCCCGAGCGCCAGCTCGCCGCCTTCCGTATTCGGTCCGTCCGCGATTACCTGTCCGCGTTTTACATGCTGACCTTTTTTCACGATCGGCTTCTGGTTGACGCAGGTACCGGCGTTTGAGCGCATGAATTTCCGCAGCTCGTAGATGTGAATCCCGTCTTCCGCGTTGGTCTTCAATTTCTTGCGGCTCTCTGGCATGTGCCCGTCTTTCGTCACCACGATTTGATCGGCGGTAACGGAGGCAACTTTTCCGCTGTCGGTCGCGATCAATACTGCGTGGGAATCGCGCGCCACCTTGCCTTCGAGGCCGGTGCCGACCAGCGGCATTTCGCTAACGATTAATGGAACGCCCTGCCGTTGCATGTTCGAGCCCATGAGCGCGCGGTTGGCGTCGTCATGTTCCAGAAATGGAATCAATCCGGCCGCCACCGAAACGAGCTGCTTCGGCGAAACGTCCATGTAATGAACCTTCGACGGCTCGACTTCGAGAAAATCCCCGCGATAACGCACCGAAACTTTTTCGCCGGTAAAATGTCCACGGCCATCGACCGCCGCGTTCGCCTGCGCGACCAGATAATTTTCCTCGCGATCGCCCGTGAGATAATCGATCTCGTCGGTCACGCGGCCATTCGTCACCTTGCGATAAGGCGTTTCGATGAAACCAAATTCGTTAATGCGCGCGAAGGTGCTCATCGAGCTGATCAGACCGATGTTCGGACCTTCCGGCGTCTCGATCGGGCAAATCCGGCCGTAATGCGACGGATGCACATCGCGCACTTCGAAACCGGCGCGATCGCGTGAAAGGCCGCCCGGTCCCAGCGCGGAGAGACGCCGTTTGTGCGTCAGCTCGGCCAGCGGATTCGTCTGGTCCATGAACTGCGACAGTTGCGAGCGGCCGAAGAAATCGCGGATGACGGCACTGAGCGCTTTCGGGTTGATCAACTTCTGCGGCGTCATGCCGTCGATGTTGATGTCGAATAACGTCATGCGTTCTTTCACCAAGCGCTCGGTGCGCGCGAGGCCGACGCGACACTGGTTCGCGAGCAACTCGCCGACCGTGCGGACACGCCGGCTGCCAAGATGATCGATGTCATCGAGCGTACCTTCGCCACGGCGAAGATTGATCAGGTATTTGATCGCAGCGATGAAATCCTTGTCGGTTAAAATGCGTTCGGTGAGATCGACGTTGATCCCGAGCTTCTGATTCAGTTTGTAGCGACCGACGCGGCCGAGATCGTATTTTTTCGGATCGAAAAACAAACGCTTCAGCAATGCGCGCGCGTTCGCCACCGTCGGCGGATCGCCCGGGCGCAATTTCCGGTAAATATCCTTGAGCGCTTCTTCCTGGTCGTGCGCGGGATCTTTTTTCAGCGCTTTCACGACGGTATCGTCCTGCGAAATGTCGATCACCTTCACGTCCTTTTGCCCGAGCGCCATGATTTGGCGCACGGTCGCTAGGGTGAGCGGCTCGAACGCACGCGCGACTGTCACTTCGCCGTCGCGCACTTCCGCCGTCAGCACTTTCATCGCGAGCATCTCTTCGTCGAGCTTCTCGCTCAACTTCAGCGTCTCGATGTTGTAAAAAAGTTTGATCACATCCTCGTCCGGCCCATAACCGAGCGCGCGAAGAAAAGTGGTGGCGAGGAATTTCCGGCGGCGTTTGCGCCGATCGAGATAAATGTAAAGCAAGTCGGCGGTGTCGAATTGCACTTCGATCCACGAACCGCGATCGGGAATGATGCGGAAACTGTAGAGCACCTTGCCGTTCAAGTGCACCGAAGATTCAAAGGCGATGCCGGGCGAGCGATGCAATTGCGAAACGACGACGCGCTCCGCTCCATTGATGACGAAAGTGCCCTGCGGCGTCATGAGCGGGATTTCGCCCATGTAAACTTTTTCTTCCTTCGTCCCCTTTTCTTCCTTGAGCTGGAAGGTGACGTGGAGGGGCGCGCTAAACGTCTGGCCCTCGCGCTGCGCTTCGCGGGCGCTTAATTTAGGCTCGCCGATTTCGTAGTGGCTGAAATCGAGGGTGGCCTTTTCATCATAGCTCTGGATTGGAAAAACTTCCTTGAAAACCGCCTGCAACCCAAAGTTTTTCCGTTTTGCCAACGGCACGTCTTTTTGCAGAAAATCGACGTACGAGTTTAGCTGAACTTCGATGAGGTTTGGCGGCTCGATGGCCTCTTTAATCGTCCCGAAATGAATGCGCTCTGCCCGTTCTGACATAATTTATTTTCTACTGGCGGTGGTCACGCACGGCGTCGGTGAAACGCGGTGAGTTTCCGAGGGGAATGGTTAAGTCTCCGGCCGAAGGCGGAGATGACAAAAATGACAGCGAATCAGCGGTCTGTCAAATTGACAGCCACCGTTTCGTTGCCTTTCTGAATTTTTACCGTCGTCCGCCGGGTTAAAAATAAAGTTCCTTATTCTTAACGAAAAATGGTTTTGCCACGTTATGCGGCGCGCAGCAAGCGGAAAATTACCTCCGGGGGCAAACGCTGCCAGTCATCCTGAGCGAAGTCGAAGGATCGGGCGGCGAAAGCGTTCCGGTAACGCGGCGGGATCCCTCGGCTTCGCTCGGGATGACGTGTCGTTGAGAACGGGGCGAACTTCTTACTTTATCTCGACCTTCGCTCCAGCCGCTTCGACCTTTTTCTTGATCTCGTCAGCCTCAGCCTTGGTCACGCCTTCCTTAATCGTCTTCGGCGCACCTTCAACCAGCGCCTTCGCTTCCGCCAGGCCCAGGCCCGGAACAGACGCACGTACTTCCTTGATCACGCCGATTTTGTTCGATCCCATTTCCTTGAGCACAACTTCAAAAGTCGTTTTTTCTTCCGCCGCCGGCGCCGCTGCACCGCCGCCCGCCGCTGGCGCCGCCGCCATCGCCACGGGAGCCGCTGCGCTCACGCCCCATTTTTCTTCCAGCTGTTTCACCAATCCAGCAATCTCCAGCACGCTCATGCCGCTGAGTTGCTCCACAATTTTATCTGTATCTGCCATTTGTTTTCTCCAGTTTAGCCGCCTCCGAAAGCCTTCGAAGAATTAAAGCCGATAGCCATCAGCTCGGACATTTTTGTTTAGCTCGCCACGCCACGCGCAACGAAGTTTCTTATGCGCTCGCCTCCGCTGGTTTTCCTTCCTGCTGCGCTTTGGCGTTCAACAAACGCGCCAGCGAAGCCGCCGGCTCGTTCAATACCCGCACGAGTTTCGTCGCCGGTGACATCAGCAGGCCGAGCAATTGCGACAATAAAACTTCGCGCGCCGGCAATTCCGCCAACGTTTCAATTTCCTGAGTCGAAACCACCGCCTTATCGATCACGCCGATCTTCAGCGCCGCGATTTTGAATTCGGCCCCGAACGCCTTTAGAATTTTCGCCACCGGCGCGACGTCCCTCTCGCCCAGGACGATCGCGGTCTGCCCGCTCAATTTGTCCGCCACATCAGGCAAACCGGCATCGCTCATCGCGCGCTTCAAAAAGCTATTCTTCACTACCCGCATCTCCGCGCCGGCCGGCGCCAGCCGATTCCGCAGCTCGCCGAATTGATCGACCTTCATCCGCTGGTAGTCGGCCACCAGCAGAAACGGCGATTTGTTTAGCTTCTCCGACAAATCGGAAACGATGTTCGCTTTCTCGGGTCTCATAAAATTTACACACTCAAATACGGCGACGGATCAATTCGCACTCCGGGCGACATCGTCGCGCTCAAAGTCATCGCTTCAAGATAACGGCCTTTCGCGGTCGCCGGTCGCGCGCGCACCACGGCATCGATCACCGCGCCGCCGTTTTCCACCAGTTGATTTTCGGCAAAAGAAAATTTTCCCACCGGCACCGATACATTCCCGTTCTTATCCAACTTAAATTCAACGCGCCCGGCTTTCACTTCCTGCACCGCTTTGGCCGTGTCATCGGTCACCGTTCCGGTCTTTGGATTCGGCATCAGCCCGCGCGGCCCGAGCACCTTGCCCAGTTTGCGCACTTCTGCCATCGCCGCTGGCGTCGCCACCGCGACATCGAAATCCTGAAAACCATCCTGCACTTTCGATATCAAATCTTTGAAACCAACAAATTCCGCGCCCGCATTTTTGGCCGCCGTCGCTTGCGCGCCTTCCGCAAAAACCAGTACGCGCACCTCTTTGCCACTGCCGTGTGGAAGCGGGCAGGTCCCGCGCACCATTTGATCGGATTGCTTCGGATCAACCCCGAGCCGGAACGAAACCGTCACCGTCTGATCGAATTTCGTCGGCGAAAATTTCTTCAGCGTCGCCACCGCATCATTCAGGCTGTAGGACTTCTTTCGGTCCACCTGCTCGGCGGAAGCACGATAACGTTTGCTGCGATTTTGTTGCATGATTTTATGCAGTGCGAACGAGCCGAAACTCTCCTGCTTTTTCGAAAGGGCGAGAAAACTAGCGGCGATTTCTAAATTGTCAAAGCACCCCCGTCATCCCGAGCGCAGCCGAGGGATCCCGTCGCGTTACCTTTAAGATTCCGCGGCGGAATTCTGACTTCACTCAGAAGGACCTAATTCGCCGCCGGTCCGTTCCGCACAATCTTTCCATTCTTCATCACAAAATAAACGCGCTCCGTCGCGGTGACGTCCTGGGTCGGGTCGCCCGGCATCGCGACGATATCTGCCAGCTTCCCTTTCTCCAGCGCGCCAAGATTTTGCGCCACCCCGAGCAAATCCGCGTCCACCGAAGTGGCCGAACGCATCGCATCAATCGGCGTCATTCCCAAATCCGTCATCAACTTAAATTCCTTCGCATTTTGCCCGTGCGGATAGACCGCCGCATCCGTCCCAAACGAGATTTTCACCCCAATCTTCACCGCATTCCGAAACATATCCGAGCGCGCATCGTAAGCGGCCTGCGCCTTCGCCTGCACGGCCGCCGGATAAGTCTTGATCCGCGGCATGATGTATTCCGACGCCAGCAAAGTCGGCGTTAGATAAGTGCCTTTGCTCTTCATTAGACTCAGCGTTTCGGGTTTCAAGAATGAACCGTGCTCGATTGAATCGACGCCGGCATTGATGGCATCGCGCGCTGCCTGGTCGCCGTGGCAATGCACCGCCACTTTTTTGCGCAGCCGGTGCGATTCATCCACCAGCGCCGCCATTTCGGCCGGATTAAATTGCGGCACATCGACTTCGTCCTTCAACGAAAGCACACCACCTGAGACCGCCGCTTTGATCACATCCGCGCCGTTTTTCACTTCGTAACGAACCGCCTTGCGAATCTCGTCAGGCCCGTCGGCAATCCCATCGGTCCAATCCGGCTCGCGTCCGAAAAGCATGTCGCGAAAACCGCCGAAGGGATCGAAGTGGCCGCCGGTCGCGCCAATCCCGTGCGTCGCCACCAGCATCCGCGGTCCCTCGAGAATGCCGCGATTGATTGCGTTACGCAGAGAAACATCGGGAAAATCGTGGGTGTTGGTAATGCGACTGCCGAGATCGCGCACTGACGTAAACCCAGCTTCCAGCGTAGCTCGGGCGTACGCGATATTTTCGTACGCCATCTCGGAGACGTTCATGTCCAATTCGCGCAGGCGGCGCTCATTGTAATTGCCCGAAAAATCGAGGGTGAGATGCGTGTGCGCGTCGATAAATCCGGGCGAAAGAGTAGCATCACCAAGATCGATAATCTGGGCCTCGTTAGGAATAGAGACGTTTGATCCGACCTCGAGAATACTCTCGCCCTGCACCAGCACAACCGCGTTTGCTACCAGCGTTTTGGATTTCCCGTCAAACAACCGCGCCGCCTTCAGCGCAATCACATTATCGGCCGCAGCTGTGCCGAATTGAAGAATCGCTGCCGATGCGCTGACCACCAAAAAACGTCCGAAATTCATGACGAAGGGCTTAGCAATTTTCCAATCTTAACGCAAGCTGACCCGATGAAATTGCGAATAGCAGCCGGCGTCTTTTTTCTTGTTCTCATTGGCCATTCGCTCCAAGCCGCGCCCGAGTCGCTGCCGAAATTGGCAGAGGATTTTTGGCAGTGGCGCGCGCAATTCGCGCCTTTTACCGGCGACGATGTGAATCGCATGGAACGGCCGGCCGGCCGGCGCGATTGGTCGCGAGCGGCGATCGAGCAACGCGCAAAAGACCTGACGCAATTTGAAGCGCGCTGGAAAGCATTGTCGCTCAGCGAGGGTCCGATTGCGCAGCAGGTTGATTACAAATTGATCGGGTCCGCGCTGGCGCGGGTGCACTGGGAGCTCGAAATTAATCCGCGCTGGAAACGCGATCCGAACTTTTACGTTGAACAAACTCTGACCGCGCTGACCGAGGCTCTGACCGTGCCGGCGCCCTACAACGAAGCGCGCAGCCGCGAAATCCTGAGCCGGATCGAAAACATCCCGGCGATTCTTGAAAGTGGCGCGGTCAACCTCGAAAATCCGCCGGCGCCCTTCGCGAATGTCGCCTTCCAAAATTTAAAGGACGTTCGTTCCCAGCTGGCCGGAATGACGAAGGCGTTGGGGCCGGCGACAACTCTTACTCAGGAATCGTTAGACAATGCGACGGCCAGGGCCGCGGAGGCGCTCGAGAAATTTCGCGCTTTGCTGGAGGGGCGTTTGCCATCTCTGCCACAACAGACCGCTCTTGGCCGCGACGCCTACGTTTTCTTTTTGCGAAACGTCGCGCTTTATCCCTTTTCACCCGAGGAAATCCTGGCGATGGGCGGGCAGGAATGGAATCGCGCGGTCGCTTTTGAAACCTACGAGAAGGACCGAAATAAGAATGTCCAGCCGCTCAAAATTGCGACGAACATCGATTCGTGGATCAGAGATAGCACAGCAAAGGAAAACGAAATTCGGAAATTTCTGGGAGAACGCGGCGTCCTAACGGTTCCTGAGTGGATGCAGCATTACACCTTGCGCGCAACGCCGGATTATCTGCGCGTCTTAGGCTTCAGCGAAACCGACGATTTCACTTCAGCTTCGCGCCTGAAAGAAAATTGCGTCCGCTACGTTCCGGAGCCGTCGCCAAATCTTGGCTATTTCTGGCGCGCCACCGCCATGGATCCACGCCCGATCATCGTGCACGAGGGAATTCCCGGTCATTATTTTCAACTCTGCCTTTCCTGGAAACACGAGGATCCGATTCGGCGCCATTATTACGACTCCGGAGCAAATGAAGGAATCGGTTTCTACGCCGAGGAAATGATGTTGCAGATGGGCTTGTTCGACGACAGCCCGCACAGCCGCGAAATCATTTACAATTTCATGCGACTGCGCGCGCTCCGGGTGGAAGTGGATGTGAAACTCGCGCTCGGCCAATTCTCGTTGGAGCAAGCGGCTAAATATCTGGAAGAAAAGGTGCCGATGGACTCCGGCACCGCGCGCCAGGAAGCGATCTCGTTTTCTACTGCGCCCGGCCAGGCCATCAGCTATCAGATCGGTAAACTACAAATCGTTAGTTTCCTCGGCGAGGCGCGGATGCGACAGGGCGACAAATTCAATCTTCGCGCCTTTCACGATTTCGTCTGGAAAAACGGCAACGTGCCTATTTCGTTACAGCGCTGGGAATATTTGGGCGCGTCCGACGGATTGCAAAAATAGCTCGGGAGAGGATCTTAGTCGCCGGAATCGTCTTCGGCCGGCTCGGCTTTGCGCACTTCCGGCTGTTCCTGTTCGCGCCGCCGGTGACGTCCGTTCTTTTCGCCTTTGTAAATTTCCTTGAACACTTGCGCGATCATCGGCGCCGCCACCGTCCCGCCGTGGACTTTGCTGCCCACGTCGCCCTCGTAAAGCGCCGCGAAAGCGTACTGCGGTTTGTCCGCCGGCAAATAACCCGCAAACCAGGCAGCGGTGCGCTCTTTATTTTTCGGGCCCCATTGCGCTGTGCCAGTTTTTCCAGCCACCTCCACATTATCGAGACTGGCGGCGTGCGCTGTGCCGGCGCCACTGTTGACTGCATCGATCATTCCGGTGTGCAACTCCTCCACCGTCGCGCGCCCGAGGTTGAGCGTCTTTTTTTCGCGCACGCTGTAGGCGGAAACGATTGCGCCATCGATTGTCTGCACCTGCTGCACCAGGCGGGTCTGATAAAATCGGCCGCCGTTCGCCACGATTCCCATCGCCTGCGCCATTTGCAACGGCGTCACCTGCGTGTCCCCTTGCCCGATTGAAAGGTTGGCGATGTCGCCATTGAGAATTTTGCGCCCGTGGGTCGCTTTCATGTATTGATCGTTCGGCACGCGCCCCTCCACTTCGCCGCGAATGGGAATGCCGCACTTCGCTCCGAAGCCGAGTTTTAAAGCCCAATCGATGATCGGCTCGGCCCCCGTTTTGATTCCGACCTGATAAAACCAGGTGTCGCACGATTCGGTCAGGGCTTGGACAAAATTCAGGTCGCCGCGATCCGTTTTCTTCCAATTGTGAAAAGTGACGTTGCCGATCTCAATCGCCGGCAGGCATTGAAATTCATCCCGCCCATCGACCGCACCGCTCTCGAGCGCGGCAATTCCAACCGCCACTTTGAAAGTTGATCCCGGCGGATACGACGAGCGAAACGCGCGCGGCAAAAGCGGAATGCCCGGATCATCCTGCAGCGCCTTGAATTTCTCCGTCGAAATCGACGGCACAAACACATTGGGATTGTAATTTGGCCAGGAAGCGAGCGCGAGGATATCGCCGTTATTCGGATCGGTAATCACAATCGCGCCGCGCTTCGCTCCTTTTTCCAACGCCTTTTCCGCCAGCGCCTGCAAATGCAAGTCGAGCGTCGTCACGATTGTGTTTCCCGGCACGGGCGCCGCGACAATTTTTTCCGAAGTCTTGCGCCCATCCTTGTCGAAAGTGATTTTGTATTGGCCATGTTTGCCCGCCAGCATGGCGTTAAAGGTTTGCTCGAGGCCTTCGCGTCCCTCGGTTTCGGACCAAATGGTTTCGTGATTATCGATAATCCCATCGGGGCTGCGCCCAGTCCGGCCGGTGTAACCAACAATTTGCCCGGCCGTTTTTCCCTCCGGATAAATCCGCGTGTAAACGCCGCGCAATATCATCTCGGGCGGCAAATTTTTCTTCGCCGCTTCGTATTCGCCGTCGGTTAAATTTTGCACAATCTCGAACGGCAGAATTCCGCGGTTGTGATAATGGCGCAGGATGGCGTCGTCGCCCACGCGCGGTTGCCGCCCGATTAACTTCGCCGCTTTCGCCATTTGTTGATGCAAGAAGTCGAGCACTTGCGCGTCGGTAAAATCCAGCGGCGTAGGAAAATTGATCGCGAGATTGTAGGTCAATTTATTTTGCGCTAGCGGCATGCCGTTGCGATCAACGATCTGGCCGCGCGGCGCCGGAATATCGAGAATGTAAGCGCGTGCCAGGCGCTGCGTTTCGAACGTGGGCACTATCTCTTCGTCGAGCGCGTTCTCGTCCGATTTCGGCACGGGCGTAGTCTGCGAAACCTCCGGCGTCGGCGTTTGCGCGCGCGACAGACCGGTGAGCGCGAATACTAGGAAAGCGAAAAGAGCAAGCCGATGCATGCGGGTGAAGGAGATTGTTTGCTTCTCTCGGAATGACAAGTCGCTAATGCGTTTCCAAAAAACGATGCACGTCCTCCGCCAGTTTCCGCCCGATTCCATCGGTGCTGGCAATTTCCTCCATGCTCGCCCGGCGCAATCGTTTCACCGAACCAAATTTTCGCAGCAGCAGATTCTTGCGGTTCTGACTCACGCCCGGGCAATCATCCAAAATGCTTTCGCCGATTCGTTTTTTCATCAACAACTGGTGATAGGTGTTGGCAAAACGATGCGCTTCATCGCGGATGCGCTGGAGCAAACGCAGCGCGCCAGAATCTTCCGGCAACCGCAACGGCAGTGCCCGCCCCGGCCGATAAATTTCTTCGTATTCCTTCGCCAGCCCAATGATCGGCAGCTCGTGAAGGCCGAGACGCTGCAATTCTTTGCAGGCCGACGAAAGCTGACCTTTGCCGCCATCAACGATAATCAAATCCGGCAGCCGGACCGCGACAAAACCCCCGACAAAACCGCCGTCATCCCGAGCCCCGAAATTCTTCGGGGTCGAGGGATCCCGTGGCGCGACCTGTACCCTTTCGTCCACCGCAGAAGGGTGACCGATCCTCTCCATCGCGTCCCCCACATTTTCCTGCGAAAATTCCGCCGCCTCCGGATTCGCTTCGCGCGCCTCCAGTAAAATGCGCGAGTAACGCCGCCGCACCACTTCCGCCATGCTGGCGAAATCATCCTGGCCAGCGACCGTGCGAATCCGGTAGCGCCGATAATTATTTTTGTCCGGCACGCCGTCTCGAAAAGTCACCATCGAAGCCACCACATGGGTTGTGCTGATGTTGGAAATATCGAAGCACTCCATCACCTGCGGCGGTTTGTGCAATTGCAGAGCGTCGGCCAGCGAGCGCACGTCCGCATGCGGATCGATCGTCGTGGGCAGCGAGCCGCGCGTAAACCGGCGCGTCGGCCGCGTGGTTCGGCGCAAATCTTCAATCATGTTGCGCAGCTCGGCCGCCTTTTCGAAATTCATTTTCTCCGCCTCTAGCCGCATCTGCTTTTCCAGCTCCGCCGTCATTTCACGCGAACGACCGTCCAAAAAATCAGCCGCCTCCGCCACGCGTTCCCGATAAACCGCCGCGGTGATCTCGCTTAATTTCATCGGCACCTGATAAGTCGAGGATTTCAATTCGCGCTCCGTCGGCGAGCCTCGTCCAAAAGTCAGCACTCCGAATCTTTTGCGCATGAAATTTAACGTTTGCCGCAAAGCGCCGGCGTGCGCGTACGGCCCGAAGTAACGCGCGCCATCATCTTTCTTAAAACGCGCCAGGCGAAAGCGCGGCCACTCCTCGGTCAGGTCCACTTTCACGAGAAGAAAACGTTTATCATCGCGAAAGGAAATGTTGTAGCGCGGCCGGAATTCCTTGATCAGTTTGCCTTCGAGCAAAAGCGATTCCGGCTCGCTTTGCACCGTGTGCGTCTCGAAATCCCAGACTGCATCGAGCAATGCGCGCGTCTTCAAATCCGCCTGCGCAATTTTCGACGGCAAAAAATAGGAGCCGACGCGTTTGCGCAGGTCGCGAGCTTTCCCGACGTAGATCACGCGGTTAAATCGGTCGCGCATCAGATAAACGCCAGGCTTGTGCGGCACCTCGTGCACCTTTTTGGCGAGATCGGGTTTTTCCTTGAGCGCCATGCGCTACCAATTTAGCGCGAAATTGTGTTGTTGTAGCCGCGGTCGCTGGCCGCGGCTCTTCGATTTGCCAGCCACGCCTCCCCGCTGCGGTAGCGCGTCCAACGACCGCGCCTACAATTCGTGAATGAAATTCGACGTCGCAATTGTTGGCGGCGGCCCTGGCGGCGCTACCTGCGCCGCCTTTTGCGCGGCCAGCGGTCTGCGCGTTGTCCTCATCGAACGCGAAAAGTTTCCCCGCGAAAAAGTTTGTGGCGATTGTTTGAATCCCGATTGCTGGCCGATTTTGCGCCGGCTCGAACTTGAGGGCCGCGTGCGCAGCTCGGCGCATGCTCCGCTCGAGTGGGTCGAATTCATTAATTTGCGCGGGCAATCTTTGCGGGTTTCGTTGCCGGCTGGGGCCGAGATCGCGATCAAGCGCAGCATTTTCGATGCACTCCTAATGCAACGCGCACGCGAACTCGGCGCCGAGGTCCGCGAAGAGACGACCCTCACCGCCATCGCGCGAGCTAACGATTCGTGGACTTTTACGACGGCGGAGGCGCGGCAATTTTCCGCTCGCGTCCTGATTGCGGCGGACGGTCGCAATTCCACTGTCGCGCGTTTGCTCGGTTTGTTTCCGCGCGCCGCGAAAGAGCGGGTGGCGCTCCAAGCGCATGTTCCATTGCGGCACGATTTCGGGAATCGCATTGTCTTGCAATGGCTGCCGGGCGGTTACTCCGGCCAGGCGCCGGTGAACGAGCGAGAACTGAACGTCTGTCTCGTCGGCAGGGCAAAAACAATTCGGGCGCTGCGAGATTGGGCGACGCAGAGATTTGCGCTCGATCCTTCGGTTTCCTGGCGCACGATTACTCCGCTCACTCGCGCTGTTCTTCCTGCCGCGCGCGAAAATTTATTGCTCGTTGGTGACGCCGCGCGCGTGGTTGAACCGTTTACTGGCGAAGGAATTTATTACGCCATGCGCTCGGGCGAGCTGGCGGCGGCGGCGGCGGGAAAGATCGTGCAAGGAAATTTTGCGGAAACCGCCACCCGCGAATACGGGAAAGAACACGCCGCCATCTATCGCGGGCGCTTGTGGATTAACGCGCTCGCACGCGCGGCGGTGGTTTCGCCGCGGGTTGGTTCGATTGCGTTTAGCCTGGCGCGATTGCAGCCCGCGCTCTTGCATTTACTGACGCGCAAAATCGCGTCATCCCGAGCAGAGCCGAGGGATCCCGTGGCGAAAGCTTAAATGTAGCGCGGCGGGACCTTTCGGCTTCGCTCAGGAGGTGTGTGGCGGGGATTCCTTCGCCTCGACTCAGGATGACGCTATTAGGCGGCACGCTTTGATCGTGTTCGTCATTAACATCGCAATCGTCATCGGGCCGACGCCGCCCGGAACCGGAGTGATGGCGCCGGCGATTTTCGCGACGTTTTCGAAATCGACGTCGCCAACGAGTTTGTAACCGCGCTCAGTCGTCTTGTCCTCGATGCGATTGATTCCGACGTCGATGACGGTAGCGCCTTCACGCACAAATTCCGGACTAACAAAACGTGGACGCCCGATCGCTGCGATGAGAACGTCGGCCCCCCGGCAAATTTCTGGCAAATCTTTTGTGCGCGAATGCGCGACCGTCACGGTGGCGTCGATTCCTTTGCGCATTAATAGAAGCGCCATTGGTTTGCCGACGATCATACTGCGACCGAGCACGACGACATTCGCACCGGCGAGCGCTACACTCGTGTCGCGCAGCAAACGCAAACAACCAAGCGGCGTGCAGGGGACGAAACCATCTCCATCCCCAAGCGCGAGCTTGGCGACGTTGAGTGGATGAAATCCATCCACATCTTTCTCCGGCGCGATCGCTTCAATGATTTTCGATTCGTCGATCTGCGGCGGCGGCGGCGATTGCACCAGAATCCCGTGAATTTTTTCGTCGCGATTCAATTCTTCGACGCGCGCGAGCAACTCCGTCTGCGTGGTAGTGGCCGGCAATTCCAGCTTCACTGAATGCAAGCCAAGCTCGCGGCATATCTTGTCTTTTGCGCGCACGTACGCGCGCGAAGCGGGATCATCGCCAACCAGAACTACTGCCAGACCCGGAATCAATCCGCGCGATTTTAGTTCGCCGATTTCGTTGCGCAGCTCGCCGTAAACTTTCTCCGCAACCGCGCGCCCATCGATAATAGTCGCCATGGCCGCGAAAGTTATCAGCGCATTTCCACCAGCGCCATGATCGCGCTTTGAATGCGCACGCGTTCGCGTTCGAATTCTTCTTCCGTTGTCGTCAGCGCGACTGACTCGACCGGTCCTAAAATAAAACGCACGCGTGAAAACGGCCGCGGCAAAACAAACCGGTCCCAGCTTTTTAATCGCCGACAGCTCGAATACTCCAGATTGATCGGCAGAATTTGCGTGCCGGTTTTTTGCGCCAGGAGAATCGTTCCGCCGCCGAGACGATAGGCGGGCCCGCGCGGTCCGTCCGGGGTAATCAGGACGTTGCGGCCCGAAGCGATCACTTCCGCCAATTCCAAAATAGCGCTCGCTCCGCGGCGCGAACTGGAACCGCGCACCACGCCGAACCCCACTCGTTTCACCACCTGCGAAATCCAGGCGCCATCCTGGCTTTTGCTGATCAGGCCAACGCCGGGACGCCGCGGCAAAAAACGCGCGATCATAAATGGCAGGAGCAGCAAACGATTGTGCCAGGCGGCGCCAATCAAAGGCTGCGAGAGCGGAGTGCGGGTAACGTCGCCGCGGTCTTCGAATTTATAACGAATCGTAAGCAACCAAAGTTGCAACAGGCGAAAACCAAACGCGACCAGCGTTCGCCCGGCGAAACTTTCCGGCTCGAGTTTCAAGTTCGCGGAGAAGAACTGCTTTCATCCTGCCAGCGAAAAGCGCGCGAGTTCGGCAGACCCAACTGATCGAGAATGCGCCAGACCACGGTGTCGGCGACATCGTTCACACTTTTGGGATTGCTGTAGAAAGATGGAACCGCCGGCAGCACAATCGCGCCCGCTTCCAACAGCGTCACGATATTGCGCGCCTGGATCAGGCTCCACGGCGTTTCGCGCGGCACGACGATGAGTTTGCGGCGCTCCTTCAGAAAAACATCGGCCGCACGCAGCAACGCGCTTTCGCCCGAGCCGCTGGCGATGCGGCCAAGGGTGGACATCGAACAAGGCACGATCACCATTGCATCAAATCGCGCCGATCCACTGACGAACGGCACGTTGAGATCATTCTCGGAATGCTGGGTAATTTTTTCCGGCACGCGAAAATCGGGCGCTTCCTGGGTCGCGACCTGTTTGGCGTGGCCGCTCATGACGAGATGCACTTCATTCGCGCCCGAATCGATTTGCTCCAGCAAACGCTGGAGATAAATCGTGCCGCTCGCGCCCGTCGCTCCGATGACAATTTTCACAGATAACCGCCTGCCGCCAGTTTCCGCGCGAGATCGGCGTGTCGTCCACGCAAATCGGCGTAGAGCGCGGCATTTTCTTTGCGCGGTTCGGCGCGCGTTTTGCGATCGATTTTCACCGCCCTCTTCACCAATTTTTCCAGCGGCAAAGGACTTCCCTTGGTTTGACAAAAAGTCCAGGCCGCCTGCAAGGCCGCGCCGAGGGCCGCGCCTTCGGTCGTTTTCGAGCCGACGACCGGCAATTCAAAAATATCGGAAACAATTTGGCGGACGGTCGCGCTTTTCCCGCCACCGCCAGTGAGGTGGAGTTCCGCGGCTTCAACGCCAAGATCGCGCAGTCGTCGCAATCCGCGCGCGAGGCCGACGATAATTCCTTCGACGACGGCGCGCGCAATGTCGCGCCGATTGGTGTTCTGCAAATTCAATCCATGCAAAACGCCGGAGCTGCGCGGCAAATTCGGCAGACGTTCGCCCTGCAAATACGGAAGAAAAGTCAGGCCGCCAGCGCCCGGCGCCGGGGCGTGATG
>DAIOVO010000048.1:0-5804 GCA_036758965.1 Chthoniobacterales bacterium | reverse complement strand
CGGCGCAGCGGCCGCGACATTTTCCTCCAGCGTTTTCATTTCCCAATCGAACAAGGCGTTAAAACGATCGGTCACGGTGGCGATGTTCATGGTGCAGGCGAGCGGCAACCAGTGATCCGTGCTGTCGCAAAAGGCGGAGATTTCGCCGCGCGGATCGATTACCGGCGTTTCGGAAAAACCATAGAGCGCGCCGGAAGTTCCGAGGCTCAGAGTGAGATTTCCCGGCGCGATGTTGCCGGTGCCGATCGCGGCCTGCATGTTGTCGCCGCCGCCGGCGCTGACGAGCGCGTCGCCAATCCCAAATTTTTCGCCGAGCTTCGCGCGCAATAATCCCGCCGGCCGAGTGGAGGAACGGAGCGTCGGGAATTTTTCGATCAGATCGTCATCGATAAATTCCATCAACGGTCGCGACCAGACGCGCGCGCGGACATCGAGCAGACCTGTGCCGGACGCATCGCCGTATTCCATTTGCCGCTCGCCGGTAAGCCAGAAGTTCAGATAGTTGTGCGGCAAAAAAATGGTGCGGGTGTGTTGGAAATTTTCCGGCTCATTTTTTTTCAGCCACAGAATTTTCGGCGCAGTGTAACCGGCCATCATCAGATTTCCGGTGCGCTCGATTAATTTTTCCGGGCTGCCGAAGGCGCGATTCAACTCTTCCGCTTCTTCCGCCGTCGAAGTGTCACACCACAACTTGGCCGGACGCGCCGGCAGATTGCGCTCATCGAGCGCGACCAGTCCGTGTTGTTGCGCGCTTACACCGATGGCCACGATTTCTTTCCGGCGCTCGCCGATCGCATCGAGACAGTTCGCAATCGCGCGCTCGGCCGCATCGATCCACGTTTGCGGGTCCTGCTCGACGTGACCGCGCGGCAACTTCTCGATGGAAGCATGCGGAGTCGCAGCCTGCGCCAAAATTTTGCCGGAATCGTCGTCGAGAACGATTACCTTGCAGGTGGCGGTGCCGCTATCGAGGCCGAGACAAAGCACGAGCAGAGTTTGAATTCTGCGCGCATTCGCGGCAATTAGTTTAACGATGATCAAGAAACTGTTGCACACCCGCTACCGCGTGGCCGATTTGGAAAAGACGGTGGCGTTTTACAAAGACATTCTCGGCCTGGAGGAAACGCGTCGGCATACTTCCGGCCGCGGTTCGCAGCTGGTTTTTTTCAAGGCACCCGGCAGCGACGAGGAAATCGAGCTTTGTAAATTCGACGAAAGCGGGCCGGTGGTGGTCGGTCCCGACCTGACACATCTCGCTTTCGAGGTGGAGAATCTGGAGGCGTTCGCGAAAAAAACCGCGGCCAAAGGTTACCCGCTCTCGGACGGGCCACATAAAAACAGCGATGGCGGCGCGATCGCATTTATCGATGCGCCAGAGGGCTACGAAATCGAATTAATCGAGCGCGGGCGCAAAACCAGCTAACAAGATTTATCAGCTGGCGGTTGCGAAATGCGAAAATCTATCCCTAATTCATCGCGCATGAAGAGTCGCTGGCCGTGGCTGGTTTGTTTTGTCTCGATCCTGCTTTGCGCCGCGCAGGTCCGGGCCGTCTCGGATGACGAAGACGATGACGGCGCCGTTCATCCGACTGGCGTCCACAAACATCGCTCGTCGCAAAGTGCAAAAACCCGACGCACCCGCGCGAAAAAAAGCGATGCCGCCGAGGAGGCGATGCCGGCGGTTCCTATTGTTCCGACGCAACCGTCCGATCCGAACCGCGTCCCTAACACGCGCGCAAATTCGGTGCTGGTGACTGACGCGCGCACCGGCCAGATTCTCTACGAAAAAAATGCCGACCAGCCGCGCGCCGCCGCCAGCACACAAAAATTGCTGACTGCATTGATCGTGGCCGAGACGGGTTTCCTGGATCGCACCGTCATAGTGGAACCAGCGGACATGTTTGCCGAACCGGTTCGGCTCAATATTCGGGCGGGCGAAAGTTACCAGCGAATCGATTTACTGCGGGCGCTGCTGGTAAAAAGTCCGAACGACGTCGCGCGCTGTCTCGGGCGCGACAACGCCGGCAGCCTGGATGGGTTTGCGGGAAAAATGAATGCCAGGGCGCAGCAGCTCGGCGCCACTCATTCTCATTTTCTAAACCCGAACGGATTGCCGATTCCCGGTCAGTACTCGACCGCACGCGATCTCGCGCTCATCGCGCGCGCGGCCTACGCCAATCCAACGATTCGCTCGATTGTCTGTTTGCCGCAGTTGGTTTTTCGTTATGCCAATGGCCGCACGCGCGAGCTGGAGAACACCAATAAAGTTTTGCGTCGCCTGCCGTACTGCAACGGAATGAAAACAGGCTACACCGAAGCCGCCGGCCATTGCCTGATCGCGAGCGGTTCGCGCCCCGGGCGCGATGTGATCGTCGTTGTTTTGGGCGATACCAAAGGCGGAGTCTGGACGGACGCCGCGTCGCTGCTTTCCTGGGGACTTTGGCTCTAACTCAAGGCGTGCGCGAAGCGGCGGAGTAGCGCAGCAACGGCGACGGCAAAAGCGCCGGATTGCGATTCGGATCCTGCGTCACACCGGCTGGCACATCATCTGGCCCTTCCGCCGGAGGCGGCGGCTCGACAGAATCTAACGATGCCGAGGGGTTGGACTGACGTTGAGCCAGTACACGCTCGGAGAGTTTTTGGCGTTGCGCCGTGGTAGTGGGGGTCTGGCAGGCGCCGAGAAAAACGCACTCGAGCAGCGCAATCGTGATCTTCAGGTTCATGCGGATAGAGAGGAGGCGATTACTTTTATAATTACCATATGCCGACTCTTCGGTGCAAGACCTTTTCTTACGTTCGGCTTAAACGTAATCGCTCAGGATCGGCCCCAATTTCCTGATGGTCGCTTCCGGCCAGAGCTTTCGTTCCGTCGTCAGCGCCGCCGCCAGCGCCTTGTGTTCCGGCCAATCCGGCTTTTCCGGAATCCCAGGAATTGTTAGCTGTAAGATTTTTTTGGCTGCATCGGCATTCGCGATCAGGTGTCCGAAAACCGTCTGCACCGAAACCGGTTCCTCGTCCACTTTCCAGCAATCGTAATCGGTAATCATCGCCATGGTCGCGAGCGCGATTTCCGCTTCCCGCGCCAGCTTCGCTTCCGGCAGATTCGTCATCCCGATGATATCGAACCCCTGACGGCGATTAAATTCCGATTCCGCGCGGGTGGAAAAGGCCGGCCCATCCATGTTCACGTAAGTTCCGCCGTCGTGCACCGTCGCTTCAGTTTTGCGCGCCGACTCCAAAACGATTTTGCGCAAATTCGTTGAAATCGGTTCTGCAAAGGAGATGTGCGCTGCGATTCCTTCGCCGAAAAAAGTATGCGCCGTGCGCAAACTGGTGCGATCAAAAAACTGCGACGGCAGCAAAATATCGCGCGGCTTATATTTTTCCTGCAGGCTGCCGACGGCGGTGACGGCGATGATCCAGCGAACGTTGAGCGAACGCAGCGCGTAAATATTGGCGCGATAATTTAATTCGTGTGGCAAAAGGCGGTGACCGCGAGCGTGGCGCGGCAAGAAATAAACCTGCCGCCCCGAAATAGTGCCGCCAATGACCGCATCCGACGGCGCGCCAAAAGGCGTTTCGATTTTTTGTTCGCTTACATTTTCGATCCCGTCGATCTGGTAAAGCCCGCTCCCGCCGATGATACCGATTGCTGGTTCGTTCATTCCGGCGATAGAAACGGCAATCGCGCCGCGATGGAAAGCGAATTGTCACGCGCCGCGCGATCCGATAAAAACGCGCATGAATAAATCGGGCATTTTCGCGCTGCTTGCGCTCGCTTCTCTTCTCACCGGTTGCTCGACCGAAACCGCGCCGTTAACGGCCGAGCGTCGCGCGACCGGTGCCGGAACTGCGGAACATTTCGCGGAAGCGCCGCCAGACCGACCCGGACTCGGAACGCGCTGGGGTGAAACGCGGCGTTCGCAGGTGGAAGTGACGCAATTTGCGCGCGCGGATTTCGATCATCCACTCGCGGTCGCGGCAATTTATTACAACACCGAAGGAGGAATTCGCGCGATGGCAGGCGCGACCGCCTGGCGAAGGAGCGTACCGCTCTTGCCGAATCCAGCGGGAAGCCTGGTAACGGTCGAGTTGCGCGATCAAAGCGGTCGGTTGCTGCCGGGCCTTATTGTGGGTGATCGCTGGTTCGTCATTGGCGAGGAAGGACGTCGCTACTCCATCGTGGCGCGCAATCGCACCGATTTTCGCCTGGAGATTGTGCTTTCGGTCGATGGTCTCGATGTCATCGACGGCCGCCCAGCGTCATTTCGCAAACGCGGTTACATCATCGCGCCGCATGGAAGGCTCGTGGTCGAAGGTTTTCGTCAAAGCACTGACACGGTGGCGGCGTTTCAATTCAGCCCGGTGCGCGAATCGTATGCTAACGAGAAGTATCGCAATACGCGCAACGTCGGCATCATCGGGGTCGCCGTTTTCAATGAGCGCGGCACGTTTCCGTTCACCGATCGCGAAATCAATCGCCGCCTAAAGGCGAACCCATTCCCTGGTTGATTCGCGACCTCCGCCCTAACCGGTCCGCGAAAGTTGACGCAGACCCATAAATATGGTTTTCGTTGATTGATTGAAAACGACGCTGGAAATTCCTGACGAACTCTTCAAGAAAGCGAAAGCTCGCGCCGCCCTTGCCAACATCTCTTTGAAGAAGTTCGTTTGTGGGGCGCTGCACGAAAAAATTAATCGACCGCAATCGACCAAAGGTGGCTGGCGGGCCGTTTTCGGCAAAGCGCGGTCTTCCGATCTCAAAGCGGTCAACAAAGTGATCGAGCGGGAATTTGCACGACTCGACCCCGAAGACTGGCGGTGATCCTCGATACCAATGCCGTCTCGGATTTACTCGGCGGCAATCCAGCCTTAAACAAAATTCTTTCCGGCCAGGACCGGCATCAATTGCCGGTGGTTGTCATCGGCGCATACAAGTTCGGAATAATCCGGTCCCGCAGGGAGACGCGGTTGCGATCACTTTTCGATCGATTGATCGCAGATTCCGAGATTCTCGATATTGATTTGGAAACAACAAACGTTTACCCCAAAATTCGCGAACAGCTCTATCGCCGCGGGACGCCGATACCGCAAAACGATCTTTGGATCGCCGCCCTCGCCATTCAACATCAGCAGCCGCTAGTCAGCCGCGACGTCCACTTCGATTACGTTGCCGGCTTGCGGCGATTAAGCTGGCGAGCGTAGCGCACAGCCTCGCTCCGTGCCACAATTGCCTTCCGTCGATGCCGACCTTTTACATCAAAACCTACGGTTGCCAGATGAACGAACGCGATTCCGAACAGGTCGCGCATTCGCTTATCGCCCGCGGCTACCGTCGGGTCGAACAGGAGGCAGAGGCAGATGTCGTTTTGCTTAACACCTGCAGCGTACGCGATATGGCCGACCAAAAAGCGCTTGGAAAAATGGGAATGCTCGGGCGCCTGCGCCAGACGCGCCCGGAGACAGTGTTCGGTTTTCTCGGCTGCATGGCACAGGCGCGCGGGGGATCATTGCTCCAGAGTATTCCGCATCTCGATCTTGTTATCGGCACGCAGAAATTTCATCGTGTTGCTGATTATGTGGAAGACGCGCGCGCAAAAAAACGCGCCGCCGTAGCCGCGTTCGCCGGACGCGGCCGGGAGAGAATGGACGATCTGCGCTTTTCGACCCGCCCGGATTGTTTCGGGGTCGTCGATATCGACGAAGAAGCAGGTTCGCAGTCAACTATTCGCAATCAATCGCTGCGCCCGCGACAGGCGACGGCGTTTGTTTCCATCATGCAAGGCTGCAACATGCACTGCACC
>DAIOVO010000047.1:17604-22085 GCA_036758965.1 Chthoniobacterales bacterium | reverse complement strand
AGATAATCCAGCATGGCAATAAATTCGGCGTTCATAAAAACACGAGACCGCCAGACAAAAAAGAGTGGGACACCAGCTCCCACTCCCATTCCGCGCGGTCTAGCCGATTACAATAATTTAAACGCTCGTTCCGTCAAGGTTGCCCGGTCATCCCGAGCGGAGCGAAGCGAAGTCGAGGGATCCCGCCGCGCTACCTTGAAGGTAACTCCGTCGTCGTCCCCGCCTGGCTCGGAATGACAAAACGTTCGGAATGAAATTGAATCTTCGCCCGTGCTGCTCAACGTTTTGCCGTGCCCGAGGAAACGCCGCCGCGATCAACCTGGCGCGATATTTTTCGCGCGCGTTTCTGGCGTCGCCGTCGTCTTCACCTCGTCATCCTGGTTTGGGCCGTCATCTATCTGCCCGGGCTCGGCTCGCTCGAAATTCGCGGCGAAGAAGGACGCCGCATTCTGCCAGCCATCACCATGCTGCAGACCGGCAACTACCTCGTCCCTTACGTCGGGAGCGAACCCTATTTCCGCAAGCCGCCGCTGATCAACTGGGTCGCCGCGCTCTCTTTCAAACTCACTGGCATTCGCAACGAATGGACCGCCCGCCTGCCATCCGCACTGGCGATTTTGGCAGTCGCTCTTGCTTTGGCAAAAATGGGCGAGCGTTCTCTTGGTGGAATAGGTTCGCTACTGGCCGCGCTCATCTGGTTGACCAACTTCGGCACCGTCGAAAAAGGCCGGCTCATTGAAATCGAAGCGATCTATGTCTCGTTAACTGCGCTCGCTTTCGTGTTTTGGATCGTCGCTTACCAGGCCGGCAAAACGGGAATGCGCCTCTGGCTTGGGCCGGCAATTTTTCTCGGCCTCGGTTGTCTGGCAAAAGGGCCGCTGCCGCATCTGTTATTTTTTTACGGGCCGGTCATCGCCTTGCTTTATTGCGACCGAAAACTTTCCCTTCTTTTCACTCGCGCCCATCTCAGCGCGCTTCTGATCATTGCCGGAATTTTCGTCGCCTGGGCGGCGCCAGCTTTTTTATTTTCAAACTCCGAGCGGGTCGCGCGCGTTTGGTCGCGGCAATACAGCGGCCGCATTTCCGGAAGCGACTTCGACTTTTCATCCTGGATCATGAATATCCCGCGCAGCCTCGCCTATCTTTTGCCGTGGCTGCCGCTGGGACTGCTCGTCTTTGACCAGCCGGAAGCATCGCGCCGCCGGCATTTTGCGCTTCTCATCGGAATCGCCGCTCCTTTCGTTGCCGTCGATCTCATTCCCGCCGCCTTGCCCCGTTTTGCCATGCCGGCCCTTGGCCCGGCGGCCTGGTGGTTTGGCGAATTGCTGGCGCGAGAAAATCTGCGCTGGCCGCACTGGCTCACGGGAAAAAATTTTACTGCCATCTGGCGCGACCGGATCGCCACCGGCCTGGTCGCGGCCGTTGCTCTTGCGTTTCTCGGTTACGGTTTTTTCGCCACTCCGTTTTTGCGCAAACACGAGAAAGTCCGCCAACTCGCTCGTGCCATCGATGCGATTGTGCCGGCCAACGTGCCGCTCTACGCTGTCAATCCGCAATACCAGCCCTATTTGTTTTACGTGCACGCGCCGGTGCGCTACCTCCACGACGTGGAAGAACTGCCGGCTGACGCCAGTTTCTTTCTCGTCCAGGCCAAGAACGAATATGACGCCGTCTCCAGCCCGCATTGGGGGCAGCGGCCTCCGCAAATGGTGCTCCGTTTCGCCGATTACCGCCAAAGCGTCTCCGTCCTCTTCGCGATTACGTCTCGTTAGTTGTTGCCAGCATTTTCTTCCTCATGCTCATGATCGATTCCTCTCCCATTTTATCATCTGCTCAACCCACCTTTCGAAAAAAAGCGTCGCGCAAACAAAAGCGGCGCAGGCTCGCCGCACTCCAAGACGCAAGCGTCCCTTCGCGTCCGCCAGCCGCGGTAGCGTCTTGGAGTGCGCCCGTCTGGTGGCGCTTTTTCATTGCGCGTCGCAACGAACGGCGTTTCGCGGATGCCATAGGCTAGTGCTTTACCAACACCATCACCAGCACGCGCGGCGCGTTCTTCACATTTGAAATCTCGCCCCAATTGCGCGAATAGTTAGTTAGCTAGCTAACTAACTTCCATCCTCTCTATTTTTTTGCGCGCGTGAAAAAAATCAATTCCGACGCTTTTGGATCTCTCTTGCATGGCGCCGCCCGCGCCTGGCGGTTGAAGCTGGATGAACGGCTTCGCCCGGTCGGGCTAAGCCAGGCAAAGTGGCGCACGTTGCTCCATCTTTCGCGCGCTGCGGATCCGCTGACGCAATCAGAGATTGCCGCCCGCCTTGGAATCGAGGAGCCGACGCTGGTGACGCTGCTTCATCGGCTGGAGGACGAAGGCTGGGTAGCGCGAAAAAATTCCGCGCATGATCGGCGTTGTAAAACAGTCCATCTGCAACGGCGGGCGTATCGAATCATCGGCCGGATTAATGCCGCGGCGCGTGAATTGCGCTATGAACTCATCAAGGAAATTCCGGCGAGCGAGCTAGAGACGTGCATGCGAGTTTTAGACAAAGTGCGTGAACGCGCGGAGCGACGAACAGTCAAACCACGAAATGGCGGCAGGGCAAATGCGAGGAAGGAATCAAAATGGCGACTTTAACTGAGGCCAACGCCGCCATGCGCGAGCGAGTCACGCATCTCGAACGGCGCTTCGGGCGGGGCAAGATTTTCCTTTTTGGTGGAATCGCGCTTGTCTTGCTTTTGATTGTCGGCCTGCGCACTTGCGTCACTCGGCAAAAGGCGCCGCCTCCACCCGCGCCGCGCCCTGTCGCGGTGGCGGCGGTCGAGACCCAAGACGTTCCGCTCTATCTCGACGAAATCGGCGCCTGCGCCGCGGCGGAAACCGTCCAGGTTCAGGCACAGGTGACCGGCCAAATTATTTCCCGCGATTTTGAAGATGGCGCCGATGTGAAGAAGGGCGATGCCTTGTTCCGGATTGACCCACGTCAGTTTCAGGCGGCGCTCGCTTCCGCGCAGGCAGACGCTGCGCTCGCGCATGCAACCTTGCAGCGGCAAACAGAGCTTCGCCAAAAGCAGGTTGTGGCGGGTCAGGATTACGATATCGCGGCCGCGAATGCGATGAAGGCGGATGCCGCCGTCGCCGCCGCGCAGGTGAATCTCGAATACTGCACCATTACTTCGCCGATCGATGGCCGCACGAATATCCGCAGCGTCGATGCCGGGAATCTCGTTGGCCCGAGCAGTCCGGCGCTGGTAACCGTGCAGCGACTCGACCCGATCTATACCGATTTCACGATCGCCGAGCCCGACATTCCGCTCGTTCGCCAGCATTTGAACGGGCCGCCGCTGGAAGTTTTGACGGAGAATGAGGTCGACAACATTCCGCCTCGCCGCGGGCAGCTCACGTTCATCGATAACGCCGTTCAACCTGGCGCCGGGGTGGTGAAAGCGCGCGCCACTACGGAAAATCGCGATCGCGCGCTATGGCCGGCCCAATTCGTCCGCGTCCGGCTAATTTTGCAGACACTTAAGAATGCGATGCTGGTGCCGAGCAACGCGGTCCAAATCGGGCAAAACGGCCCATACGTTTTCGTCGTTAAGTCCGACGCGACCCTTGACCTTCGTCAGGTAAAAGCCGGACAGAAACAAGAGGGCGATATGACGGTGATCAACGAAGGCCTGAAGGCGGGCGAAAACGTCGTCACCCGCGGCCAACTTCAACTCGCTCCCGGGATGAAAGTGGCCGCGCAGAAAGATCAATCTCTATCAGCGCCCGCCGCCGGTTCGAGCGAAGCCGACGCTGTCCCTTAAATGAAAAACGACGACGGTCACAGCGATCAGTCGCCGGTAAAAAAGGCGGGCGGCACGGCGCAAAAGCTGACCCAATTTTCTTCCGGCCTCTCGCGGCCATTCATCGAGCGGCCGGTGATGACGATGCTACTGACGGTCTCAGTCCTCGTCTTCGGCATTCTCAGTTACAACCTTCTCTCGGTAAATGATCTGCCGGCGGTCGATTATCCCGTCATCTCGGTGAGCGCTTCCTATCCCGGCGCCGATCCGGTGACGATGGCGAACACAATCGCGACGCCGTTGGAAAAACAATTCACCCAAATTCCCGGCGTCAGCCTGATCACGAGCACGAGCTCGCAGGGCAGTAGCAACATTACGATCCAGTTCGACCTGAGCAAAAGCATCGACGCCGCCGCCAGCGATGTGCAATCGGCCATTCAGCGCGCTGGAGGACAGTTGCCGGCGGATTTACCGAGCCCCCCGACATTCACCAAAGCAAATCCCAACGATCAGCCCGTCATGTATGTGGCGCTCACCAGCGACACGCTCACGGACGGCGAGTTGTATCGCTACGGCACGACGGAAGTTTCGCAGCGCATTAACATTCTGCCTGGCGTTTCGCAGGTGAACATCTACGGCGTAAAGGGAGCAATCCGCATCAAAGTCGACCCTGGCAAGCTCGCCACGCGTGACATGAC
>DAIOVO010000047.1:0-17594 GCA_036758965.1 Chthoniobacterales bacterium | reverse complement strand
TTTCGACGAGCTTGGCGCTGCTATCAAAGCTGGCACCGCTTACTCGGGCGCGGGACAGTTCGATGGAAAAAACAAATCCTTTACTCTGCGACCGAAAGGTCAGATCGAAACCGCACAAGGATATCGCGACCTAATCATCAAGCGCGGCGCCAATGGTGCGCCGGTCTATTTGCGGGATGTCGCGCAGGTTGTGGATGGGGTCGAGAACGAGCGGTTATCTCGCCATTTCTTTGCGCGCAATTTCAATCCGCCGGCCTCCGTCATCGTCTTCGCAGTCTCGCGCCAGTCCGGTGCCAATGCCGTTCAGGTCGCCCGTTCTGTGCGCGAACTTCTCCCACAACTGCAACGCGAGCTGCCCGGTTCCATTCGCCTTCTCCCCACTTTTGATCGCTCACAATCAATCGTGAATTCATTGCACGACGTGCAACTCACACTCGTCCTCGCCTTCGCCCTCGTCATTTTCGTCATCTTCGTCTTCCTTGGTCGCGCGGGCGACACGCTCATTCCGATGGTCGCGCTGCCGATGTCGTTTCTGATCACCTTCGTAGCGATGTGGTGGCTCGGTTACTCGATCAACAACCTCACCCTCATGGCGCTCACCCTCGCCATCGGTTTCCTGGTCGATGACGCGATCGTGTTTCTAGAAAACGTCGTCCGCCGCGCCGAAGCCGGCGAATCGATCTACCGCGCCACCATGAACAGCGCCGGAGAAATTTCTTTCACCATTTTGTCGATGACGCTCTCGCTCGCCGCTGTCTTCATTCCGCTCGCGTTTATGCCGGGATTGCTCGGCCGAATTTTTCGCGAGTTCGCCATCACCATCATCGTCGCCATTCTCGCTTCCGGCTTGGTCTCATTAACACTCACGCCGCTGATGTGCGCGCGAATTCTGAAAGAGCGCGGCGCTGCTCATCGCAAAACGTGGACGGAACGTTTCGTCGAACGTTACTTCAATCCCATTCGTGACGCTTATGGTCGGACGCTGCATTGGTTTCTCGATCGCGGCTGGATCGCCGTTCCCGTCCTGGTTGCTTGTGTCTTCGGGGTTTGGTTCTTCTTCAAACAACTTTCGTTCACCTTGCTACCCACAGGCGACAGCGGCGTCATCCGCGGCTTTTTCCTCGTCCAGGAAGGCGCATCGCCCGATCAACAACGGGCGCTTCAAGCGCAACTCGATCCGATTCTCCAAGCCAATCCCGCGATCGATAAATACTTCACCGTCGCCGGTCGTTCCGGCCTGGGGGCGGGCGTTTTCACCGTTTTGTTCTTGAAAGATAGAAGCGAGCGCGCCGATATCGATACCGTCGCGGCACAAGTGCGGAAAGCGTGCAGCAACATTCCCGGCGTTCTCCCGACAATGAATCCGCAGCCCGTGTTGCAAATCAATATCGGCGCGACGGGCAGCCAGTTTGGCCGCTATTCCTACGTCCTCAGTGGCATTAATCCCGATGACGTTTACGATGCGGCCGAAAAGCTCGGCGCGAAGCTTCGCGACTATCCTGGTTTCGCCAGTCCGCCGCGCTCGGATTTATTCCGGGCCACTCCTGGCCTCGATATCCAGATTGAGCGAGATCGCGCCGGCACCTACGGAGTCTCAACCGCCAAGCTTCAAAGTTTGCTTCGATCTGCCTACTCGCAGAACTACGTTTACCTGATCAAAGAAGCCGACGACCAATACCAGGTTATCGTCGAAGCCGACGACAAGGCGCGCACCGGACCGCAGGATTTTCGCGAAGTTTATGTAAAGCCGGATAACGGCAATACCATGATTCCAATCCGTGCCGTCACTAAAGCGGAGGAGAATGTCGGATTGCAGTCAGTCAACCACCTCAACCAATTTACCAGCGTAACATTCGGATTTGATACCAAGCCCGACGTGCCACTTGGCGATGCCATTAACTACATCGAGAAAAACGCTGCCGAAGTATTGCCTCCATCGGTTAAAGGTAAACTACAAGGCGAAGGTCTTGTCCTGCAGCAACTATTCCAGGCTCTACCAATTCTGGTCATCGCCGCCGTCTTCGTCATGTATGTCATCTTAGGTATTCTCTACGAAAGCTACGTTCACCCCATCACCGTCCTATCAACTTTGTTCCCGGCTGTAGTTGGCGGTTTGATGACCCTTTGGCTATTTAATAGTACGCTCTCGCTCTACTCCGTCATCGGATTATTCCTGCTCATGGGCATCGTGAAGAAGAACGGCATTATGATTGTCGACTTCGCCCTTCATCGCCTCGACGAAGGCTACGAAGGGCGGGATGCGATCCACGAAGCGAGCGTCGAGCGTTTCCGCCCCATCATCATGACAACGCTCGCCGCGCTCATGGGCGCGCTGCCCATCGCCTTCGGCGTCGGCGCCGACGGTGCCTCTCGCCGCCCTCTCGGCCTAGTGATTGTCGGTGGCCTCGTTGTTTCGCAACTACTCACGCTCTACATCACTCCGGTCATCTATCTCTGGCTGGAGTGGTTCCAAGAACACGTGCTCGACCGCGTTCCATTCCTGCGCAGCGCCCACTTCCACGAGCACGATTTCGGCGGCAAACCCGCTTCGCCCCAGCCGGCGTCCGTCGGTGGCTAATTTGCCTCAGTTGACCCCGGCGCGATACGCTCATACGCCCGGGCGGCTGCGATTCCTAAACTACTATGATCAGACTCATTCTTGCACTTGCGATTAGCAACTTGTTGCTATTTACAAACATTCACGCGCAGCCGGCCAGCGGCGGTGCGTCACCCACCACCCAGGAAGCGGCGGAGGCGACTGGCACCATTGCGGAATATACGCCGGGCACAGCTCTGGTGCTCGATACGGGCACCGGCGAAGGTGTGCATTACACCATCGCCAAAGATGTCACCTTTGTCGATAAGGATGGTCGCACCGTCGAAGCTTCCGGCCTGCGAAAAAATCTACGGGTGCGCGTCCATTACATGCAACAAGGCGGGGACAAGGTGGTAGATAAGGTAACTATCGTCGAGTAAACGCCTCTGACCGCGGCGGCGCATTGCAAATTCCAGGGGAAACCTTTATCCTGTCGCATCCGTCCTCGTAGTTCAACGGATAGAACAAGGGTTTCCTAAACCTTAAATGTGGGTTCGATTCCCGCCGGGGACACGGTGCAGCGGACCAGAGGGTTGGCCAACTTAAGGGTTACTCTATGCGCAGGTTCGATTGATTCGGCTTCTCCCGAAGCCTCACCCCTGGCGGGGCTTGAGTCCAAACAGCTCGGCTCCCGTCGGCTGTTTTCCCGCCGGGGACAAAGCGTCCGTGGGCGGGAGCGCCGTTTGTGAAGCGGTTTTCAAATGGCAACCCATGCGCTAGGCTGCGCACGATTATGAAACGAACCTTCGTCTGTCTTCTGGCGGCCGTATCCAGCCTGTATCTGCCAGCTCTCGGAAAAGAAAACGCTTTCAAGTATCCGGCCGCGCGCAAAAGCGACCAGGTGGATGATTATCAGGGGGTTAAGGTAGCCGATCCCTATCGCTGGCTGGAGAATCCCGATTCCCCCGAGTCCCGGGCCTGGATTGAAGCGGAAAACAAGGTCACCTTTGATTTTCTCAGCAAAATTCCCGCGCGCGATGCCATCAGGAAGCGAATGACCGAGCTATGGGACTACGAGAAGTTTGGCGTGCCTTTCAAAGAAGGAACGCGCTTTTTTATTTCGCGCAATACCGGCCTGCAGAATCAAAACGTACTCTTTGTCGCAGGTAACCTGAGCGAACAGCCGCGTGAGCTACTCGATCCAAACACTCTGGCAAAAGATGGCACGATTGCCCTGGGTGGCCTGGCAGTTTCGGATAACGCGAAACTGATGGCTTACGGGCTGGCCGCTTCCGGCTCGGATTGGCAAACCTGGAAAGTGCGCGACGTGGATACCGGAAAAGACCTGAGCGACGAATTAAAGTGGGTGAAGTTCTCCGGCGCTTCCTGGAGGAAAGATGGCTCGGGCTTTTTCTACAGCCGCTACGATGCACCGGATGAGAAGGACCAACTGCGCTCGCAGGTCTATAACCAGAAGTTGTTCTTCCATAGGGTAGGCACTTCTCAAGCTGAAGACAAGCTCATCTACCAACGGCCTGACCAGAAAGAGTGGCTCTTTGGTGGCGAAGTAGCCGACGATGGCCATTACCTGATTATTACGGTAAGCAAAGGGACGGACCCGCATAATCGAATCTTTTACCTCGATCTGACTAAACCAGATGCCAAAGTGGTCGAGCTACTTCCCGATGGGAATGCGGCCTGGGATTTCATCGATAATGACGGCCCGATTTTCTATTTTCACACCGACCTGGACGCGCCCCTGTATCGAGTAGTGGCGATTGATACCTCGAAACCATTGCCGGCCCAGCCGAAGGAAGTCATTCCGCAGTCCGGCGATAAGCTGGAGTCCACTACTCTGGTCGGAGATCGATTCGTGGCCGACTATCTGCATGAGGCGCATAGTTTGGTGAAGCTATTTAAGGTAGATGGCGCGTCCGAAGGCGAGATTGCGCTGCCCGGTATCGGCACGGCAGCCGGGTTCCCGGGGAAACGAAAGGACCGCGAAACCTTTTATTCTTTTACCAGTTTCACCACTGCAGCGACAATCTACCGTTACAATTTCGACAAGAAAGCAAGCCAGCCGCTCTATCAGCCGAAGCTGAAGTTTAATCCAAACGACTACGCGACCGAGCAGGTCTTTTATAAGAGCCGCGATGGCACACGCGTGCCGATGTTTGTTTCCTACAAGAAGGGGATGAAGCGCGACGGCCAGAATCCGACTTACCTTTACGGTTACGGTGGCTTCGACATTTCAATAACGCCGTCATTTAGTCCAACTACTCTCGAGTGGATGGAGATGGGCGGGATTTATGCGGTCGCCAACCTGCGCGGCGGCGGCGAGTACGGCGAGAAGTGGCACGAAGCGGGAGAGAAGCATGTTAAGCAAAATGTGTTCGATGACTTCATTACCGCGGCGGAGTTTTTGATTGCGCAAAAATATACCAGCACCCCCAAACTGGCGATTGGGGGTGGCAGTAACGGCGGCTTGCTCGTCGGGGCTTGTCTGACTCAGCGGCCCGATCTTTATGGGGCTGCTTTGCCGGCGGTAGGAGTGATGGATATGCTGCGTTTCCAGAAGTTCACTATCGGTTGGGCGTGGGCGAGTGACTACGGTAGTTCGGATGATCCGAACGACTTCCCGTTTATCTATGCGTATTCGCCTTTGCAGCATATCCGGCCCGGCTGCTGCTATCCGCCGACTCTGATTACCACCGCGGATCACGACGATCGAGTAGTTCCGGCGCATAGCTTTAAGTTCGCGGCCACTTTGCAGGCGGCACAAGCTTGCGATAAACCGGTGCTGATTCGCATCGAAACCAAGGCTGGTCACGGCGCGGGCAAACCGACGACCAAGATTATCGAGGAAGCCAGCGACCGCTGGGCGTTCCTGGTAAAAACGCTCGGGATGAAGATGGCCAAGTAGCGTTGTCATCGTAGCAGCGGCGCCGTCGCCGCGGAATTATGAGCAGCCCACGGCGGCGATGGCGTCGCAGCCGTCGATGGCATCCCAATGGCTCGCGCAATCCGATAGTGGGTACGGATGAACGATGAAAAAAGAGAAAAGTTCCGGGCCAGCGCAATTGTTCCGCTCCTTAAACAAACGTTCAATGAATGGCTGGAGGACAAGGCGCCGCAACTCGGCGCTGCGCTCGCTTACTACACCGTTTTTTCTCTCGCCCCGATGATTCTGTTGCTGCTCGCGATCGTCGGAGTTGTCTTTCGCACTGATCCATCCGGCGCCTGGACGCGCATGACGCAGCAGATGGGTTACTTCCTCGACAAGAGCGCGCTCGAGGTTGTGCAACAAATCGCGCAAAAGGCTTCGGAGCCGGGCAAAGGGACGATGGCGACAATCATCGGAATCGCGCTCGCCTTGTTCGGCGCGACCGGCGTTTTCGGGCAACTACAAAGCTCCCTCAATACCGTCTGGGGCGTCAAAGCGAAACCTGGCTTGGGAATCAAAGGTTTCGTGCGCGCCCGATTTTTATCTTTCATGATCATGGGCGGCGTTTTTTTTCTATTATTGGTCTCATTGGTAATCGAAGGATTGCTCAAAGCTTTCAGCCACTATGTGCGAGCGCGTGTCGGCGGCGGCATGGTCCTGGCCACGACGACCTATGCCATTTTCGATATCGTAGTCGTTGTACTACTTTTCGCCATGCTCTTTAAGTATCTGCCCGATGTAAAGGTGAAGTGGCGGGACGTTTGGATAGGATCGATTATTACTGCTCTGCTGTTTGCCATTGGTAAATGGGCGCTTGGACTTTACCTCGGCAGCGGCGCGGCTGCTTCCGCTTATGGCGCGGCGAGTTCGTTGATTACCTTGCTTCTCTGGATCTACTATTCGTCCCAGATCCTGTTATTTGGCGCCGAGTTTACCCAGGTTTTTGCGTCGAGGTTTGGCGGCGTAATCGAGCCAGACGATTACGCTGTCAAGATCGAGCGGACGGAAATCGAGAAGTAGAAGCGCTGGCGCGATTTAGTCTGGGCAGGCGAAGCGCCCGCCCTACAATTCTTCACTCTTTCCAGCCGTTGCCGTTTCCGTCACGAGCCATCGCGTAGGCGGGAGCAGGGTCGTGCGGTTCGGTTGGCTGTTCTTCTTCCGTTTCCTCCACCGCACCTTCGTGATGCTCTTTAGCAATTAACATGTAGAGGGATGGAACAATAAAGAGAGTGAAGATGGTGCCGATTGTCATGCCGCCAACCAGAACGAGACCGATCGAGTTTCGCGCCGCCGCGCCGGGACCAGTTACGAGCGTTAACGGGAAATGACCGGCGACGGTCGCAACCGTCGTCATCATGATCGGACGCAAACGAGTGCGCGCTGCTTGCGCGACCGCGTCCAGTTTGGAAAAACCCTGGCGCTGCTGGTCGTTAGCAAACTGCACGATCAGAATTCCGTTCTTCGCAATCAGGCCAACAAGCGTAATCAAGCCAACCTTGGAGTAGATATTAAAGGAGGTAGTCCACTTATCGGTCCAGAAGGCCATGTTCGGATTAGGTAGCTTAAGGAACATGAAGATGACCGCGCCGAACATGGCCAGCGGCACCGAGCCAA
The DNA here is from genome assembly GCA_036758965.1 of Chthoniobacterales bacterium. GTDB lineage: Bacteria > Verrucomicrobiota > Verrucomicrobiia > Chthoniobacterales > UBA10450 > AV69. Next base: position 10,500 of record DAIOVO010000047.1, on the reverse strand, counting down.
GCAGGATAATGAATGGATCGCGGAAGCTATTAAACTGCGCCGCCAGGACGAGGAAGATGAGGATAATGGCGAGGCTAAAGGCAGCGACGAACTTATTGCCCTCGGTGCGCAGTTGCCGTGACTCACCAGTGTAATCGACAATATAACCTTTCGGCAGAATCTTATTCGCATCATCTTCGAGAAATTTCAGCGCGGAATCAATTGAGCGCGCCGGCACACCGCTAATCGTAACGGCATTCAGCTGCTGCATGCGATTGAGTGAGCGGGCGACGGTTTTAGGCTTGATGGTGGCGACCGTGCTTAGCGGAACAAGCTGACTATTCGGTCCGGTGACGTAGATGTTTTCAAGTTGATCTGGATTTAATCGATCGACGCGCTTGACTTGCGGAATCACTTTGTAGCTGCGGCCGGCGATGTTGAATCGATTCACGTAGTTCCCGCCGATACTAGCTGCCATGTCGGAGCCAACTTGTTGCAGGTCAAGACCAAGTGCCGCGACCTTGTCATGATCGAATATAATTTGCGCTTGCGGTTGATCGATCTTGGTATCGATGTCAAAGAAGCGAAACTGCCCGGCCTTCATTGCGTCATCGGCGATTTGTTTGGCAAACTCGAGAATCCGCTCCTGGTCGGCGGTAGAAGCAATCACAAAACTTACCGGGAAATTATCAGCGCCAGGCAACGCCGAAGGCATGGTGGCGAACATTTGAATTCCGGGAATGCCACTGAGTTTCCCCATCACCTGCGGCAGGTAATCTTTGGTCGGCGTTTTCCGTTCTCCCCACGGCTTTAGTACCATTCCGCCAAATCCGTTAGAGGGGAATGAGAGCTGGAAAGTGAAGTGGGTGTCCGGAATGCTTGTGAAGACTTTGTTGGCCGCATCCGCGTAGCGAATGGTGTCGTCCATGGTCGCGTTCGCCGGCGCAGTCATGATGCCGAAGATGACGCCTTGATCCTCCGTAGGCGCGAGTTCCTCGGAGCCGAACATCGGCAGAAGCCAGAACATGAGCGCAGCCAGGAGGGTTACTCCTACCCAGATAGTGTAAACAGCCGGACGCGTCGCGAGAGTGGAATCAAGATGTCTGCCATACCAATCGCGAAAGCGATCGAAGGTGCGATTAACGAAGCCGCTGAATCCTTTGTCGGAATGTTCCGGGCGCAATAACTTTGCGCACATCATGGGTGAGAGCGTGAGTGCGACAATGCCAGAGATGCAAACAGCGCCGGCCAAAGTAAGCGCGAATTCGCGGAAGAGCGCCCCGGTTAACCCACCTTGCAAAGCGATTGGAGTATAGACAGCCGCCAGCGTGATAGTCATGGCGATGATCGGGCCGACTAATTCGCGTGCGCCTTTCAAGGCCGCATTCAGTGGCGACAACCCATCGCGCAAATGGCGCTCGACGTTTTCTACTACCACGATCGCGTCATCCACCACCAACCCGACCGAGAGCACGATCGCGAGAAGCGTGAGGAGATTGAGGGTGAACCCGCAGATCTGCATCAGGAACATCGCGCCGATAAGTGAAATCGGAATCGCCACTACCGGGACCAGCACCGAGCGGACCGAACCGAGGAAGACGAAGATCACCACCATCACGATCAGCAGTGTTTCGAGCAGGGTCTTGATTACTTCGTGGATGGCGTCGCTGATGTAAGCGGTCGCGTCGTAGGCAACGACGCCCTTTAAGCCGCTCGGAAGCTCTTTCTTGATTTGCTCCATCTCGACCCGGACGCGCTTGATCACGTCTACCGAGTTAGCATTTGGCAAAACGAAGATGCCCATGAAGACCGCCTTCTCGCCCGTGAAACGCACTTCGGTGTCGTAGTCTTCCGCGCCCAGCACTACATCAGCGATGTCGCCTAGTCGGACGAGCGTGTTTTTGTCCTGCCGCACTACCAGGCGCTTAAAATCTTCCGCGTTATGCAAGTCAGTATTCGCGGTGAGATTAACCTGAAGGAGCGCGCCTTTCGTGCTGCCGACGGCGGAAAGAAAATTATTGCGCGCAAGGGCGCTGCGAACTTGCGCCGGACTGATGTTCAGCGCCGCCATCCGATCGGGTTTCATCCAAATGCGCATGGCGAAAACCCGCCCACCGAGGATATCGGCTTTTTGCACGCCGCCGATCGCGGTAAAACGCGGCTGCACCAGACGCGTCAGGTAGTCGGTGACTTCATTCGGAGCCAGGATGTCCGAGGTAAAACTAAGATAGCAGGAAGCAAATTGTGAGTCGGCAGACTGGATGTCGATGACCGGTATTTCCGCTTCCGGCGGCAAGTCGCGCCGGATCGCATCCACCTTTGAGCTGATTTCCGAGAGCGCCTTGTTCGGAGCGTAGTTTAACTTCAGCCGCGCGGTGATCGTCGAGACGCCCTGCTGGCTTTGCGATTGGATGTAATCGATTCCATCCGCGGCGGCGATCGCGCGCTCGAGCGGGGTGGTGATAAATCCGCGCACCAGCTCCGCGTCCGCGCCGACATAAACGGTGGTGACAACGATTGAGGCAATGTCCGTGCGCGGGTATTGCCGCACGTTCAACGTCTTCATCGACTGCAAGCCGGCGATGAGAATGACGAAGCTGACGACCAGCGCGAGCACCGGGCGTTTGATGAAAATGTCGGTGAAAGATTTCATTTCGGTACTCCGTTATTCTGAGTCCCGAAAGCTACCTTAAAGCTCTTGCATCGGGATCCCTCGACGCTCGGGATGACGGTGCTTATTTTTTCGTCATTCGTCATTGTTTCGAACTTCAACATTCGGATTTCGAATTCTCTCCCTAGGTATCGGCCGGGGTTGGGTTGAGCTCCGGCTTGGGCGCCAGGGTATTGTTGATCGTTACCGGCATGCCATTGCGCAACTTAAAAACTCCCGTGCTCACCAACGTTTCGCCTGCTTTCAATCCCTGAGTGATCGCTACAAAATCGCCGCGCGCTTCGCCGACCCGCACAAATTGCTGGCGCAAAACCTCGGACTCTTTGCCGGTCTTTTCGTCCTTTTGTTTTTCGATAAGGTAAACTGAATCGCCGTACGGTGCGTAGGAGATTGCCGTTCCTGGAATGACCAAAGTCTTGGCGGTCGTCGGCAGAGCTACGTCCACTTTCACGAACATGCCCGGATGCAAAGCGTGTTCCGGGTTTGGAAGCGTGCCTTGCAGGGTGACGTTGCGAGTTGAGGTATCGATCGAGGAATTAATCGCGGTTAGCTTTCCTTTGAATTCTTTTCCGGGAACCGCATCGCTGTGCACCCGCGCCTCCAGACCTTGCGCCAGTTGCGGGAGATTTTGCTGCGGCAATGCGAAATCGACATAAACGGGATCGAGCGATTGCAGCGAAACAAGTTGCTGGCCGGCAGTAATCGTCTGGCCAGGATTCACCAGCCGAATCCCAAGCTGGCCATCAAAAGGTGCGTGCACTTCCTTCTTCGCAATCAGCGAGCGCATGTTATCCACTGCGCCCTGCTTCTGTTTGAAGGCGGACTGCGCGTTGTCCAAGTCTGATTTCGAAATTACGTTGCGTTGCGAAAGATCCTGTGCGCGCGCCAGGTTCGAGCGCGCCAATTCCAAATCCGCTTCCGCACTCTTGAGCTGCGCCGCTTCAGATGAAGTATCCAGCTTCATCAATAAATCGCCCTTTTTCGCTTCACTACCATTTTGAAACGCCACTTCGCTGACCGTTCCCGCTGACTCAGCTGCAACCGTCGCCCCTTGCACTGCCGAGACCGAGCCCACCGATGAGAGCACCGGCGTCCAATTCTCTTCCTTTACCGTCGCACTGCTCACCGTCGTCGCCGGCATGTGCATCGGCGTCGTCATCATTTTGTGAATCTGCGAATACTTGATGCCGCCGAAAATAATCAACAGCAGCACAATGCCGCCGATCGCCAGCGTCCATGCGCCGAAATGAGATTTTTTTATTGGTGGTGGTTCCATCGCAGGTATGGCCAGGTCATGCATAGATAGTTGCGCGGTTCGTTTTAAACAACAAACGCCAGAGCCGGCGCGTCACTTCGAGTCGTTTTTCTCGCCGCTCGGCAGCCGTCATCTTCGCAGGTTGCAGCACATCGCGCATCATCACCCCGCGTGCGACCGCGAAAATTAAGTCCGAAAGTTCTGCCGGCGAAAGATCGTGCGGCAAATTTCTCGCCTCCGGCGAATGCGCGATTAGCTCGGTCACGCCGTCCATCGTCGTCTGCAAAATGTCGCGCACCAGGCGGGCAATTTCTGGATTGCGCGACGCCTCGGCGTAAAGATCGGTAACGAAAGCGGAGACAACTTGCGGCGAATCTTCGCAGCAGTTAGCGGTAAAAAAAACTTCCAGCGCCTCCAGCAGCGTGGGCGATTGGCGCGCGCGTTCGAGCAATCCATGAATCTCGATCTTGTGCTCTTCCGCCATTGCCGAGATGACGGCGTTTTTATTTTCGAAATACCGATAGATTAAACCCACGCTGATGCCGGCTTCGTCACTGATGTCGTGCATACTGGTCTGGTGAAAGCCGCGCTCGGCGAAGCAGTGCATGGCGGCGCGCAGGATTTGCTCGCGCCGATCGAGGGTGGGTTCCAAAGTGGCTGTTGGCATCGAGTTGAGAAAATGAATGAACGTTCATTCATTGTCAAATCCATCTCTTTTGATCGCTCCACACGAGGCGTCCGTTCCGTCACCGCAGGAGGACGTATCTAAAAAATCTGTGTCCATCCGTGTTAATCTGTGACTAAAAAACAGACGCGAGAAAACTTCGCCATGCTCTCGAACGTAATCAACAATTTGCCGACTAAACGTCGTTACCTCATCGGCTTCTCCGGCGGTCGCGATTCCGTTGCGCTACTCCATTTGTTGGTCGCGCGCGGCTTTCGAAAACTCCTCATTTGCCATCTCGATCATCAACTCCGCGGCCGAAGTTCGCGTGCTGATGCGACCTCCGTAGGAAAGCTCGCCGCCAAACTTGGCCTCGAAGCCGAGATTGGGTCGGCTGACGTCCGCGCTCTCGCTAAGAAATCGAAGCTATCCATCGAAACCGCCCGCGTCGCCCGCTTCGCCTTCTTTGTTTCAACCGCGCGCAAAAGAAAATGCCGCACAATTTTCCTGGCTCATCACGCCGACGACCTGGTCGAGACCGCGCTCCTGAATTTATTTCGCGGCGCTGGCCCCGGCGGCATCGCGGCCATGCGCGGGGCGGCCGTTCATTGCATCGGAAAGACTTCGCTCAGAATTATCCGGCCGCTCCTCGAAACATGGCGCGAAGAAATCGACTCCTATATCAAAGAACACGCGCTAAAATTTCGCGAAGATAAAACGAACGCGACGCCCTCCTCCACGCGCAACAAAATCCGCCATCGCCTTCTGCCCGTAATCAAACAAGAATTTGGGCGCGACGTCCGCAAAACCATCTGGCGTGCGGCGCAAATTTGGGCGGAGGAAGAAACGCTGCTCGATTCCCTGCTTCCGGAAAAAATTCCGGACGTGTTTTCTGTCGCGGCCCTGCGAAAACTGCCGATCGCATTGCAGCGCAGAATGATTTTGCGTTGGCTTCGGCAGCAGAGCACCGCCAACGTGAATTTCGCCAACGTCGAAGAAATCCGCGCGCTCCTCGCGCCCGAGGCGAAGATCGCGAAAGTAAATCTCGCCCGCAATCGTCACGCTCGCCGCCGCGCCGGGAAAATTTTTATCGAGTAGTCATTGCGAGCGAAGCCCGCGGGATTCTGCCGTCATCCCGAGCGAAGCCGAGGGATCCCGTGGAAGTTACCTTAAAGCTTACGCCACGGGATCCTCGACTCCGCTCGGGATGACAGGATGCACGAATCCCTCGGTTTCCATTTGGGGCATGACCGGAAGGTCACAAGAATCTGTGCTACTCTGCGAAATCTGTGAACAAAGAAATCCGTGTTCGTTTTGCGCCTTCGCCCACGGGCTACCTTCATATCGGGGGCGCGCGCACCGCACTTTTTAACTGGCTTTTCGCGCGCCACACAGGCGGCACATTTGTTTTACGGGTGGAAGACACCGATAAGGCGCGCAACACAGACGAAGCCGCAGCCGCGATTTACGAGGGATTGAAATGGCTGGGTTTAAATTGGGACGAAGGTCCGCAGGCCGGTGGCACGTTTGGGCCTTACTTCCAAAGCCAGCGGACCGAGCTTTACCAGCGTTATCTCCAAAAGCTCCAGGACGCCGGTCATCTTTTCGAGGAAAACGGCGCAGTCCGTTTCCGTTCGCCCCGCGAACATGTGGTGGTGGATGATCTGGTGGCCGGCAGGATTGACTTCGACCTGACAAATCCTGAGACGCACCCGGACCTAACGATCCGCAGACCAGATGGCTCCTGGATTTTCCACTTCGTCAATGTGGTGGACGACATCAAGATGCAAATTTCTCATGTGATCCGAGGTGAAGACCATCTTTCCAACACTCCCAAGCACATCGAACTCTACCGCGCGCTCGGAGCTACGCCGCCGCATTTTGCCCATATTCCTCTTATCTTGAACAAGGACGGTTCCAAGATGAGCAAACGCGATCAAGGCGCCAGTATCGCTAGCTACCTCGAGCTAGGCTACCTGCCCGAAGCCGTCCGCAACTATCTTTGCCTGCTCGGCTGGTCGCCGAAGGATAATCGCGAAAAGATCGATCTGGCCGAAGTAGTGAAGTCGTTCGAGCTGGAGAAGATTCACCGCAAGAACGCGCATTTCGACCTGGACAAGTGCACCTGGCTCAATGGCGAATACCTGCGCGAACTTCCCGAGGAGCGTTTTCTAAAGTTGGCAAAAGTGGCGCTGCTGCGAGCGGGAATTGATCTCGCGAAATTCGCAAGCGGATTCGTCGATGCCGCACTTGCTACTTGCCAGGGTAAAGTCCGCATCTTCTCCGAGTTAGTTAACTACGCCGGCTTCTACTTTACCGATACAATTACCTTTGACTCAGTTGCCGCCGCGAAACAATTCGTCCCGGAAAACAAACCGCGCCTCCTCGCATTACGGAATGCATTCGCGGCGCTGGAAACGTTCGACGCCAGTAATCTCGAAAGCACCTTGAAATCGACTGCGACCCATCTCGGCGTAAAAGTAGGTCCGCTCGTTCATCCTACTCGGCTCGCCGTCACCGGTAACACAGCCGGTCCCAGCCTCTACCATCTGCTCGAAGTCCTCGAAAAAGAGAAAGTGCTGGCCAGATTCGACCGCGCGCTGGCAATTTTCTAGAGCGTCCCTCGTCATCCCGAGCGAAGCCGAGGGGTCCCGTGGTGAAACCTTAAAGGTAACCTAATCGGGATTCCTCGACTGCGCTTCGCTTCGCTCGGAATGCCTTGCTAGAGGAGGCAAATACGTTAAAGCTAACCATCATGAAAGAGGGAGTATCGCAAAATCGCGCAAGCTAGCTTCGTCGCTCGTTGATTGACTGACAAATCTCGGCCAAGACCTCGTTACGCGGCTTCGCACCCAAATTGCCTTTGCCATGAATCCGGACGCTGATCTGGGACGCTTCCATGTCCCGTTTTCCGATCACCAGCATGGTATGGACTTTCATCAATTCCGCGCGCTGGATTTTGCCATTGATCTTGTCAGTGGACTCATCCATCTGCGCCCGCACCTGTTTTGTCCGAAGTTCTTGTAGAATAGCTCGCGCGTAGTCGAGTAGCTCTGGTTCGGTTCCGATCGGCAGGATGCGAACCTGTTCTGGCGCCAGCCAAAGCGGGAAGTTGCCGGCGTAGTGTTCAATCAGGAAACCGATGAAACGCTCGTGCGTCCCGAGCGGTGCCCGATGAATACATAGCGGCGTCTTCTCGGTGTTGTCACGGTCCTTATAGACAAGGTCAAAGCGTTTCGGCACGGCGAAATCCACCTGGTTGGTGGCGATGGTAAACTCGCGTCCGATCGCGCTCCAGACCTGGACGTCGATTTTAGGGCCGTAGAAAGCCGCTTCGTTTGGCACTTCCACGTAGTTGATACCGGACGCCTTCAGAACATCGCGCACCATCACCTCCGTCTTGAGCCATAGCTCCGGTTCATCGACAAACTTCTGTCCGAGCTTGGCTGGGTCATGGGTCGAGTAGCGCATGATGTATTTCTCAATTCCAAAAAGCTTAAAGTACTTTAGATACATCTGGTTGACCGCATTAAATTCGTCGGCGAACTGCTCCGGCGTGCAGTAGATATGGGCGTCGTTCATTTGCAGGGAACGGACGCGCATGAGGCCGAATAGCTCACCACTTTGCTCATAGCGATAACAGGTCCCGTATTCCGCCAGCCGCAAAGGAAGGTCTCGATAGCTCCGCGGCACGGCCGCGAATAGCTTGTGGTGGTGTGGGCAGTTCATCGCCTTTAGGTAATAGCGATCGCCATCGAGGGAAGTTCGCGAAGGCGGGACGCCTTCGCCGGCGGGCAAGATACCCACCCTACCCGGGAGGGATTTCGTTTCGTGCGGGAACCCTTCCGGGTCGGCGGGAGATTGATTACTCGACGTCGAGGAAGACTCGCGCTTTTTCTCGGGTAGGGTGGGCGTCCCGCCCGCCGGATCGGGCATCTTGCCTGATCGAACTTCTTCCTCCGGCGTCCAGATCCACTCGTCTCCTTTCCCATCTTCATCCAGTTCCGCTCGCGCAGGATTATCGACGATGTAGTGAAACTTCTCCTCCAGGTCTCGGTCCCCCCGCCCGTAACGATCGAAGCGTTCCTGTTCCCAAACTTCGCCTTTTGTATTCTCGAGTTGGTTAATCTCCTTTGCCGTAAAAGACTTGATCGAATGCATCAACTCCCCTAGCGGCCAAAAAATGTTTTCGCCTTTCTCGTTCTGTTCTTTAATCCCGGGTTGCCAGAGCAGATGAACGTGGTCAGGCATGACGCAGGCAGCGAATAGCTCGTAACGTTTTTTGTGGAAATGCCGCAACGCGTTGAGAACCACTGTGCGTGATTCCGGTGTAAGCTTGCGATGGTCGCGAGTAGTAAAGGTGACCGCGTAGATCGCCCAGGGTTGTTCGAAATGGGGAAGACGACGGCGGCGCGTATAGGTTGAAGTTCGCGAAGGCGGGACGCCTTCGCCGGCGGGCAGGATGCCCACCCTACCCGAGAGCGGAACGGTCGCTATCCTCGCGACGTTTTCGTGCAACTCCATCGGCGGGAACATCGAGTCAGCGTAGTAGGGAAGGTGGCCACTTTTTTTGTAAAGGCTCTCGCGCGCGATGTGCGGAGTGCGAACGCGCTGGTAGCCCGCGGCAAACTCGGTTTCGCGAGCAAGCTTCTCTAACTCTTCGATTATTGCTGCGCCACGCGGTAGCCATAAGGGGAGCCCCGGTCCAACATCATCATCGAAAGTAAATAACTCCAGTTCCCGCCCGAGCTTGCGATGGTCGCGCTTCTTCGCTTCCTCTAGCATCGCGAAGTATTCGTCGAGTTGCGTCTTGTTCTTAAAAGCGGTGCCGTAGATGCGTTGTAGTTGCGGATTTTTTTCGTCGCCCTTGTAGTAGGCGCTGGCGACGTGAGTTAACTTGAACGCACCGATGTTGCCGGTGCGCATAATGTGCGAACCAGCGCAAAGATCGAGAAAATCGCCATTGCGATAAAGCGAGATCTCTTCATCAGCGGGAATGTTCTCGATGATATCGAGCTTGAACTTGCTCGGTTGACCGCGCTGACTCAAAGCAGCCAGCTGGCCTTCGCGCGCCAGCTTCAACGCTTCTTCGCGACTAACTACACTTCGCTCGAAGCGATGGTTCGCTTTAATCTCCTTCTTCATCTCCGCCTCGATCTTTTCGAAGTCCTCCGGCGAGATTCGATGGTCTAGTTCAAGGTCGTAGTAGAAGCCATTCTCCACCGGCGGCCCGGCGGCGAATTGCGCTTCTGGCCAAAGGCGCAGGATCGCGGTCGCCAGCACGTGCGCGGACGAATGCCGGATCCGCTCCAGCTCCGTCATCGGCGATCTAGCGCCAGAGTCAGCCGCAGCGGGATCTTCGGCAGCATCGCGTTCGTCATTCATAACTTCGTTGGACGGAGAATGACAGCGTCCAGCACCGGACGCAAACAACTGGCGCAAGAAGTTAATTCTGGCAGGAGGAGCGCCCGCCTTACAAATGGGCCGCTAATTCCTTTTCGACCGCATCGTCAAATCCCGTGGGATCGTCGATCATAATAAAATGTTTCGACTTCTCGAACATTTGGAACTGCGTTTGCGGTGCGTTGGCGTATTGCGATTTGTAGTTCTTCTCCACCTCTTCCCGCGGATATTGCGCCTTATCAGCCAGCGAGCCGAGCACAAGGATGGGACATTTTATCTTGCTCAAGTCGGCTCGTTCGTCGCTGGTCATCAACTCCGCCATCGCTTGGCCGACTGTCGCTGGGTCCGATTTTCCGCACATCTCCGCGATACGCTGTCCATCTTCGGGCTTCGTCACCATCGACGGTATTGAAACGTTACGTTGATAAGCGGCGAATTGCTCCGGCGTATTCTTTTCAATCATCGCGCGCATCCCGGCCGCAGCTTGCCTGGCGCCTTGGGCGTCGGTTACGCCTGGCAACATCACCG
>DAIOVO010000046.1:16459-22120 GCA_036758965.1 Chthoniobacterales bacterium | reverse complement strand
CTCAATTTGACGGCTTTCGCCGCGCCGATAATCCCCTGCGCAATTACATCGCACTTCGCGATCCCGCCGAAAATATTTACCAAAATCGCCTGCACCCGTTTGTCGGCGACCAAAATCTTGAACGCTTCCGTCACCTGTTCTTGCGTCGCGCTTCCACCGACATCGAGAAAATTCGCCGGGCTGCCACCGTAAAATTTGATGATATCCATCGTTGCCATCGCCAGGCCGGCGCCGTTGACCAGACAGGCGATGTTGCCATCGAGTCCGATGTAATTGAGCCCGTGCTTCGATGCTTCCACTTCGCGCGGGTCTTCCTCCGCCGGGTCGCGCATCGCCGCCACTTCAGGATGACGATAGAGCGCGTTATCATCGAAATTAAACTTTGCGTCGAGCGCCAACACCTCGTTAGCCGGCGTCACCACCAGCGGATTCACTTCCACCATCGAACAATCCAGCCCGACGAAGGTGCGGTATAAGCCATCGAATAATTTCGAGGCCGCCTTCAGTTGCGAAGATTCAAAACCGAGCTGCTTCGCCAGCTTGCGCGCCTGATATGGCTGCAAACCCCCCAGGGGGTCAATCGATTCGCGAATAATTTTCGCTGGCGATTTCTCTGCCACCGTTTCGATTTCCACCCCGCCTTCCGTGCTGGCCACCACCAGCGGCACCGCGCTCGCGCGATCGAGCAGAATCGCAAAATAAATTTCGCGCGCGATCTCCGCCGATTCGGCCACCAGCACCTTGTTGACCACCCGGCCAGCGGCGCCGGTTTGGTGCGTCACCAAAGTTTGCCCCAGCATTTTCGCCGCTACATTCCCCGCTTCCTCCGGCGTTTTGCAAAGCTGCACTCCGCCTTTGAATCCATTCGCGAACGTCCCCTTCCCTCGTCCGCCCGCATGAATCTGCGCCTTCACCACCATTTCCGCCGGTGCGATTCCCCGCGCAATGTGCTCCGCTTCCTCCGCTGTCGTCGCCACTTTTCCGCGCGTCGTCGCCACGCCAAAGCGCTCCAATAATTCCTTCGCCTGGTATTCGTGAATGTTCATTCGTCCTGCCCGCGGCGCGATTTACTTAGCCGTCTGCGCCTTGCAAGCAATCGTTTTGTTCTCCAATTGCGCCAGAAAACCCGGTCCAGTTCCAATTGAATGCCCCGCAGTTAGGCTAATTCGAGTTGATGGAATTAACGAGAGCTAGAATTAGCTAAATCAGGGCGGCGACGCGCCTGTAACCTGCAAAATCTTCCGCACCTCCGCCCCCGCCAGGCAAATGAGATCACTCGCCCGACAAACCTATCCTTGCTTCTTGCGATCGTCGGTGAGGCAAAGGTCGTAAATGACGAACTCGTCGATCGGCTCGCGGAACTTTGCCGCGGTTGGATCTTTGCGATTGATCTCGTATTCCCCGGTAGTGACAAAGCCTGATTGTCCCCGGAAATGCGCCGCGCCGCGACAATGCACGATCTTTTCCCGAATTTTGCTCGTGATCACGATTATTTTCCCACCACTCGCGCCACCGCCGAAATCTTCGACCAATTGCAGCATGACCGCGTACTCGCTCCGAATACCGGACACCGCTCGCGGGTTCAGCAGGCGGTCGCCGCTCTGGTCGAAGGTAAACCTGCCCGATTGATTCATGCGCACGTGAATCGCATGCGGCAACGCGCTCACATCCACTGGCTGGCGCGCGGGCTGAGCAAGCGCGGTAGACAACGATACGGCCAGCAGAGCAATGAAATGGATCACCTTCATAGGATTTGTTTAGTGAATTCAAGATAGACCTACGACGAGCCTGGTGTCTCGGATGCATGGGAATAGTTAGCAAATCGCACAATTGGCCAGGATTGCCCAACCACTCGCTCCTGTTTCATGCCATCGCGCCAATTGCGAGCGGAACGAGGTAGGGGCGGTTTACCCGAACCGCCCGGCGAGAAAGACGCCGCTCCTTGTGACAGCTAACGAGCCTTAGATTTAGCGAAGATTTCCCGTGCGAAGCGCCCGTCCTGCAAGCAATCGTTTTGTTCTCAATTGCGCCAGAAAACTCCGGTCCAATCAATTCTTGTTAGCGACGTTTCAATCGAATGCCGCGCGCGGAAATCATCCAGCGCCGCTTTGCAGGTGCAATCCTTTCTCAACCCCAAGCTCGCCGGTGCCGGCTGCCTGCAAATAGACTCGCGTTTGAAAAAAATTCCTGCGCGGTGATTTTGCGCGCGTGATGGAACACGAAATCGAGCAGGCTGTCGCCTCCGGCAAGCTGCGAGCGGACGCGGCCGCGAACATCCGGCCGTTTCTCAGCGGCGAAGGCGACGAGTTTTATCAGCGCGTTATCCAGGAATTGTTAGCCGCGGGCGAATGGGCGGAGTTGAACGATCGTTTTTACCAAACTCTCGCCTTCGGCACCGGCGGCTTGCGCGGGCGCACCATCGGCAAAATCGTCACCGCCGCCGAGCGCGGCACTCCCAATGCCCAGGGCCGGCCGGAGTTTCCCTGCGTCGGCACGAACGCGATGAATTACTCCAACATCACTCGCGCCACTCGCGGCCTTGTTTCCTATTTGAAAAAATGGCGCGAACAAAAAGGGATCGCTGGCCGCGCAAAAATTGCCATCGCCCACGACACGCGCCATTTCTCCCGGGAATTTACCCAACTCGCCGCCAGAATAATTTCCGAAAACGGATGCGACGCCGTCATCTTCGACGGTCCACGCTCCACTCCCGAGCTTTCCTTTACCGTCCGCCAGTTACGCGCGGACGCCGGCATCGTGATAACAGCCAGCCACAACCCGCCGCACGATAACGGCTACAAGGTCTATTTCCGCGATGGCGCCCAGGTGGTCGAGCCTCACGACCGCGGCATCATCGCGGAAGTGAACGCCATCGCTAACGAAAACTATGCAAAGACTGCGGGTGGCAAGGTGGAAACGATCGGCCCGGAAATCGATCAAGCCTATCTGGCGCGGCTGGAAACGCTCGTGCTCGATCGCGAATTGCTCGCGCGCGCGCACGATCTGAAAATTGTTTATACCCCCATTCACGGAACCGGCAGCGTCATTATCAAACCGCTTTTGCAAAAGTTCGGCATCAATTTTTCCACCGTCCCGCAACAGGATGGATTTGATGGCCGCTTTCCCACCGTCAAATCCCCCAACCCGGAAAATGCCGAAGCCTTGCAGCTTGGAGTTGAGCTCGCGCAGAAACAAAACGCCGATGCTGTCATCGCCACCGATCCAGATTGCGACCGCATCGGTGTCGCCGTTCGCACCCGCGCAGGCGAAATAAAATTGTTCACCGGCAACCAAACCGGCTCGCTTCTCGCCTGGTATCGCATCAAAACGATGTTCGCGCGCGGCATTCTTAATTCGCAAAACGCCGGTCACGCCGTCATCATCAAAACTTTTGTCACTAGCAACCTGCAAAACGCGATTGCGGAAAAATTCGGTGTCCGCTGCATCGATACCCTCACTGGCTTCAAGTACAACGGCGCCAAACTGGCCAAGTATGAGCAGGCGCTCGGCCTGGGAGATTCTTACCGCGATTTGAGCGAGGAAGAAACACGCCGTTTGCGTCTTGAAAAATCGAGCTTCTATGTTTTTGGCTCGGAAGAAAGTTACGGCTACAGCGGCGCCGATTTCGTGCGCGACAAGGACGGGAACGCGGCCGCTCTCATGTTTTGTGAGACCGCAGCCTACGCCAAAGCCAACGGCCAGACAATCGACGAATTGTTAGATGCCATCTTCGCCGAGTTCGGCTACTTCGCGGAGAAAAATGCTTCGCTCGTTTTTGAAGGCGCCGACGGCGCGGAAAAAATTCAACGCCTACTCGATTCCTACGATACGAATCCCCCCTCTCAGATGCTTGTTCAGCCGGTGGCGAGCGTGCGCAATTTCGATAAGGAAAAAATTCACGATGCCGACGGCGACCTTATTCCTCCGCAAAAACTTTTGATTTTCCAGTTGGCCGATCAAACTCGCATCGCCGTACGCGCTTCCGGCACCGAACCCAAAATCAAGTATTACCTTTTCGCCCAGCGCGCCCCCGAGGGAAATGCTTCCGATCTCGCGTCCATCAAGACCGCCGTCGATCAGCAGTTGGACGCGCTCTGGAACTGGATCAAAGCCGATGCCGATCAGCGTCTGGCAAAATAACGCGCTCGACACCGCGGCATTCGCGACAACAATTCCACCGTGGCCAGCGAGATTAACCTAAGCGGCGGCGAAGTCATGATTCTGAAAACGCTTGGCCTCAGCGGCACTCCTATGGCGGGATCGATTCTGCTCGAACGCAACGACACGGAAGCGGCCGAGTTCATCGATACCCTCGGGGGCCTGATCGCGCAGGATTACGTGCTTGCCAACAAACTGAGCGTGCGCACGAAAGAAGACATCGAGCGCGCTTTCTTCCGGGTAAATCCAATGCACTCGAGCGACCTGCGCGATTGTCTCAACCCCGCTCGCCGCCGCGCCCGCGAGGACCGCGACCAGCGCCGCCGCCGTCGCAGCTAAAAAAGGTATAAGAGTATCTCGCGCTCATGATCGTAATCATGCTCATGCTCCTAATCATGATCATAATCGAACCGCACCAGGCGATAACCATGACACCTCGCCAGTCTCAAACCGCAGTGACTCCCCGCAGCTAAAATGCGGCGGCTCTGGCCCTGGCTCGCCGCCATCCTTACCGGTCTCTTTCTCGCCGCCGCCTTCCCGCCTTTTGATCAAGCCTGGCTAATCTGGGTCTCGTTAGTCCCATTGCTCGCCGCCATTTTTTTCTCCGGGCAAACCAGCAAACGCCGCTGGCTGCGCGACCTCGCTCTCGGCTATCTCGCCGGTCTGGTCTTTTTCTGGTGCTGCTTTTTTTGGATGACCACCGTAACCGGTCTCGGCTGGTTCATGCTTCCATTTTATCTCGCGCTTTTTATTGCGGCCTGGGCCTGGTTTTGCGGCTTCATGCGCCCGCGTGTCGCCGCAAACAATCTCGCGCCTGATAAGTGGAGCGAAATGCTTGCCCGCGCCAAACCCGTCCCCTCACCGTCCGCATCACCCTGGCTCAGGTCCGCGCGCAACCTTTTCCTCGCCTTCGCGCTTTCCGCCGCCTGGGTTGCTCAGGAATGGACGCGCGGCTGGCTCCTTTCCGGCTTTGGCTGGAATGGCCTCGGCGTTGCGCTTCACGCCGTCTGGCCCATGATTCAAATCTCCGAGCTTACCGGCGTTGCCGGCGTCAGCTTTTTCATTGCCTTTTGTAATTGCATTCTTTTTAGCACCGCCTGCCGTCTTTGGCTCGAAAGCCGCGCCCGCGCCATGCGCCCGCACTACGATCTCACCCTTACCATGGCCGCGCTCATCGGCATTTTCACTTTCGGCTTAACTGCCGCCCAAAATCGCCCGCCGTCGCGTCCTCTCCGCGTCGCTCTTGTCCAGGCGGGGGTACCGCGGGCCGAGAAATTCGATCTCCGTTATAAACAGAGTATCTTTGATAAGTTCGCTCACCTCAGCGGTATCGCCCTCACTACGTCTCCTAAAATTGATCTTCTGGTCTGGCCCGAGAGTGCCATGCCAGCTCCCGTCCTCCAGGATCAGGAAACTTTCGATTTCGTCAGCCATCTTGCTGCCGAAAAGGACCTCGACCTCCTTCTCGGCGTCATCGACGTGCCAACCGCCGACCGCGAATAC
>DAIOVO010000046.1:0-16449 GCA_036758965.1 Chthoniobacterales bacterium | reverse complement strand
TTCCCATTGCTGCCGTTGTGCATTCGGGCGTTGCGGGCCACCGGCATGTCGATTGCGTCGGCGGGTTTCCTAGTCTCGAATGCCGCTTTGCTCATCGCGCCCGAGCTTCCGCCGCAACTCTATCGCAAAATCCACCTCGTTCCCTTCGGCGAATACGTCCCGTTTCGTCATAGCTTCCCACTGTTTGCCAATATCATCGGCGACCAGGTGCCCGGTGACTTCGATGCCGGCCACGATTACACAGTTTTCCAGCTTTCGAATAACCGCGGCCGCGTCGCCCCGCTCATTTGCTTCGAGGACACCCTGGGCGAACTCACTCGCCATTTCGTTTTGAACGGAGCCAACCTCCTGGTCAACGTCACCAACGACGGTTGGTTCCTGCGCTCCGCTGGTTCGCGCCAGCACCTGGCCAACGCCATCTTCCGCTGCGTCGAGAACCGTCGGTCGATGGTGCGCGTCGCTAACACCGGCGTCACCTGTTTCGTCAATCAGTTTGGCCGGGTCACCCAGCTTCTGCGCGATGATCGCGGCAGCACCTTCGAAGAAGGCACCCTCGCCGGCGAAGTAACCCTGGCTACTACCCTTACCTTTTACACCCGCCATGGCGAATTATTCGCCAAACTATCCTCAGTCGTCGCCCTCCTACTTCTCGTTAGCCGCCTGTTCCTCCGTAACACAGGCTTCTAGCCTGTAATGTCACGCAAGCTTCCTAGCTTGCATAGCGAAGATTTCCCAACCCGCCCGCAACCTGAAAAGTCGCAGCTATTACCTCTCCACCAATCACCAATTACTAATCACCCTCCAACCCCGCAATCACCTCCCGCAGCTCCGCCGAATCAAACGGCTTGCCCACAATCTCATCCACCGCCAGCTCCTCATAAGTGCCGATATGTTCCGGCGAAAGATGCGCCGACAACACCACGATCTTCCCCCCGAACTTTCGCGCCCGCAGTTGCCGCACCAGCTCCAACCCGCCTGACTTCGGCATCCGATGATCAGTAATAATCACATCAAACTTTTCTTTTGCCACTTTGGCCAGCGCTTCCTGTCCATCCTTCGCCACACTTATCTTCCGATGCGGCGCTTCCAGCACATAAGCGATCGACTCGCCAATAATCGGCTCATCGTCCACCGCCAGGATATGCAATATCTTCTTTTTCACGCCCCAACCACATTGTTGCCATACACCCGGCTCGAGATCAAGACGCATCTCCATCTATGAACAGCTGTAACCCAACCGCTTCGGAGGGGGCGCCTGTCGTGGCGTCTAGCGCTCAGGCGTGGAGGGACGCCCGCCGTGGCGTCCAGGCGCAGCACTCCCGCAACGGAAACGCGCCCGCGACGCCGGCAATCCCACTTCTCGCCTCTCAACCAATCACTTCTCACCTTTCACTAATCACCAACTAACTTGCCTTCCTCTCCCGCATCGTTTAACCGTTCCATTTCGCCACCACCACAACGAATGCCAGCCACCACCGTCCCCGGTTATACCGGCCTGCACCGGATAGAATATCCCGCGCGAAGCGTCGCCTGTTACCGCGTAAAAATCCTGCGGCAAGGCGCGCTCTTCCAGCAGTATTTTCCCTACAACAAGTACGGCGGCAAAGCGGCCGCCTTTGCCGAAGCCAAACGCTGCTGGCTAGAAATGCAGCGCGCCTTCCCACCCATGTCGCGTCGCGAGATGAGCGAAGTAGAACGAAGAAAATCGCCCTCCGGCATTGTCGGCGTCGCTCGAATTACCAAGCTCTCCAAAGGCCATAAATATTCCTTTTGGCGCGCTAATTTCACCGATCCCCGCGGCCGAAAAAAAGTCCGCATCTTTTCCGTCCGCAAATACGGCAATGCCGAAGCAAAAAAGCGAGCATTACAAGCTCGGAAAAATGCCCTCGCCGCCCTCACATAACTCTTACTCCTAATCCTAATCATAATATAATCCTGATCGAAGTCTGAAAAGTAACGGGTAACTGTTGAAAGGTTGATTGGTTAAAGAGTTGAAAAGTAGTTAGGTAGCACTCGTTCGACCCATGAAAGGCATCGTCGGCGCAGCGTTATTGATGTTTTGCAGTTCGAGCGCAGCCTTCGCGGATTCGCCATTGCCTTCGCAGTTGCAGCCAAAGGAGCGACTCCACGTCGCGTATCAGAGTCGCGGTTGCTTTCACGATCGGAAGTACGAGATCGACTTTGAGCGCGGCACATCAGTGACGACACGCAGCGCCGGACACACTGTGACGCTTTCAGCCAGAGAAGTGGCAGGGCTCGATAACTTGTTTGCGTTTTACCGCTCCCGACCCCGTGGCGGATGCACGACACAAGACGACGTCACCATTACTCAGTTTCGGAAAGGCAGGAAGATTTCCAGCGAGCATTACGTTGATGGTTCCTGTGCTGCTGAGCAGATGAAGGACATCACTACTCTCTACCAGATCGCGAAGAGGCTTGGTTTGGAGCATGAGCCAAAGAATAAGCGCTCCGAATACGATCGCGGTCGAGCTACGAAAGGGTTCGGAGTAGCTGATCTTACGTTTCGTTTAATGCATCAGCCGCAACGGGCTAAACGGACTCCGACATTCTACGTGAACGCAGCTACTTTACAAAATAGCTGGATGCAAGCAGCTTGAGCTTGTTAGGTACTAACTTCGCTCGATGAGAGAACTTCAACCAGATAGCAGCGCAGATTGGGAAGCGCGGATGTCCGATTTGTGGGCATCCATTGATGACCTAAGCACGGAACAGTTCCTGGCCCGAATGGACGAGCTTGCGGGTGAATTGCCCCCCGACAGCGCGGTGGCGACGTTTGAACGCGCGTCCGCGTTGGACTCGAGCGGCCATTCCGACCAAGCAGTGCCATTGTATCAGAAAGCGCTCGACCTCGGGCTGCCGGGCCAGCGCCGGCGCCGGGCTGTCATCCAGTTGGCGAGTTCCTTGCGAAGCGTTGGCCGCGCGCCGGAGAGCGTCGCGCTACTGACCGCCGAGCAGGAGGCCGGGTCCGACGATCTCGACGACGCTGTCAGCGCCTTCCTCGCGCTTGCTCTGGTGGACGTGGGGCGCGAACGCGAAGCAGTGTCGCTCGCCTTGAAGGCGCTATCTGGTCATCTGACAAGGTATCAAAGGTCGCTGACCAATTATGCTCAGCAGATAACGGAAATTAGAAAGTAGAAAGTAGAAAGGCTAAAATGGAGCGAGGCTCTAACTACTGGCTAACTGAATTGGATGGGCCATACACCAGGAGCTTCAGACTACCCGGGACAATGGTTGGCCGCCCCGGCGTAGCTCCTGGTGAAGGACTTGGTGCTGGCTGAAACTTTGCCGAGGGCAGGTAGATACGGTGCGTTGCTGGATCGAGCGCAATTGTGCGCGCGCCGCGTTCTGTCTCCAAACTTTGCACAACCGTCAGCTTCTCCGGAGTTTCTTCCTTTGCGATGGTGGTAACGCCTTCGCCGCACGAGGCGAAGACGAGCTGCATCTTTTCATCAAAGGCGCAGCCATCGACGCCGGAGCCAATCGGCACGGTCGCGACGATCTTGCCGCTCGTGATATCGAGCATCACGAGCTTCTTATTATTACAAGCCGAGAAGAGCCGATGATGCGCAGCATCGAGGGCGATGCCGCTCGGTTCCTCGCCGGGCGCAAGCGGCCAGCGAGCCGCCACCTCGTGGCGAGTGGTATCGATCGCCACTACTTCATTCTTGTCTTCGATGTTGCAATAGACGCGATCGCTATCTGCCACTCCGAATTCCGGACTTCCACCCAGCGCAATAGTTGTTACTGGCTGCGCGCTTTTCGCATCGATAACGGTAACCGAATTACCCCGGTGATTAAAGACATACAGTTCACCCTTCTTCGGTTCATACACGATATCGTCCGGGCTTTCGCCGGTAACGACCTTACTCGTGGTCTTGAGAGTCGTTAGATCCACCACGCTTGACTTGTTTTCTTTGCCATTCGACGAAAACCCGCGCTGCAACTCCGGCACTGGCATAAAAGCATGAACGCCCGGCGTATCCGCGATCTCGCCTACGACGGCATTCTTTTGTAAATCGACTACCACCACCTTCATCGCGTGCGAGAAATACAGGCGCCGCGCGCTCTCATCGATCTTGAGAATGTCCCAACCGCCTTCGCCACCGATGGGAATAGTTTGAATCAACCCGTAGCTTTGTCCGTTGGCCGTCGAAGCCAGCAGCGAAAGACAAAGACCGCTTAGAACGAAAAAATGAAATCGCATTTGGATTTCTACCTCGTGGAACACCTACGCGCAACCGCGAACCAAACCGAGTAAGAGCGTGGCATCGTGCTTCCCACTCATGTC
This sequence comes from Chthoniobacterales bacterium, assembly GCA_036758965.1. GTDB lineage: Bacteria > Verrucomicrobiota > Verrucomicrobiia > Chthoniobacterales > UBA10450 > AV69. Next base: position 12,140 of record DAIOVO010000046.1, on the reverse strand, counting down.
GAATTCGGAAACAGGCAAAGGCGAGACTGTAGCCGCGGTCGTTGGCCGCGGCAGCACGAAAACGACGGCAGCGGGGCAGCGACCCCGACTACAACAGCGACATTTGATATTCCTCTCGTTCCCATGCGCCTGGCGCAGCCGCCCGAGCCACTTCTCCACCGCATGCAGATCGTTGCTGAGGGCGCCGGTGTCGCGCACTTCGCCCCTGCGACCTTGCTCTGCCGCCGCCGTGGCGATACAGTCTTGATGGACATCGATCGCCTCCAAACGTCTCGCGCGGATTTTCGTTTCGATCGTCACCCATAAGAAGCGACATTATCGACCGTTCTTTGGCGGAGTCAGCCGCAAGATTATCAACCGATCCCTCGATGCTTAACTCACTTGAAACCAGAACAGGGAACGGGTAAGGGACGACCACCGGATTTTAGGAGAATAAAAAATGGACGAAAGAAGATCGGAGCTCGTTGCTAAGGTACCGCAGGTAACGTTGGTATTCTGGATCGTTAAGATCCTGGCAACCACCTTGGGGGAAACCGGCGGCGACGCCGTCACCATGTCGTGGCTTGGCGAAACTACCTCCGCGGTCAAAGGCACTGGCTATCTTATCGGAACGGCAATATTCGGCGTCATTTTTGTGGCCGCGGTCCTGGTCCAGATCAAGGCGACAAAATTTCACCCGTTCCTCTACTGGTTCACGATTGTCGCGACGACGACGGTCGGGACCACCCTGGCCGACTATTGCACCAGATCGCTCGGCATTGGCTACACCGGCGGTTCGACCATCTTGCTGATCCTCGTCATTGCGTCGCTGTTGGTCTGGCGTTGGTCAACGGGGAGCATATCGATCGAGACCGTCAATACGCCGAAGGTCGAGATCTTTTACTGGGTCACTATCATGTTCTCGCAGACGCTGGGGACGGCACTCGGGGACTGGGTAGCCGATACCAATCAAATGGGCTATCTCGGGGCTGCCGCGGTTTTCGGTAGTTTACTCCTATTGACCGCTCTTCTCTACTACTTCACGCGCGTTTCGCGGGTTATTTTGTTTTGGGCGGCATTCATCTTGACTCGCCCGCTCGGAGCCGTGGTCGGCGATTTTCTCGATAAACCTCTCGCCAAAGGAGGATTGGCTCTGAGCCGCTATACCGCTTCTCTGGCGCTGCTGGTGGTGATCGTCCTGTTGATCCTGATTTTTCCGCAAAAGCCGGCGTCAAAAGCGCATTGACCGTTACCAAAATAAGACGCCACCGCCAGCGCGGTGTTTATGTGATTCCGTCGGTTCACCAGGTTGGCGGCTTTGCAAAAGCTTCAATCAGACTTATAAAGACTTATCCACTGTCCGATATGCGTAGCGAGATTTTCCATGGCGACTGTTTAGACGTACTGCGCGATTTTGAAGACGAAACGTTCGACCTGATTATCACCTCCCCTCCCTACGCGGATCGCCGCGCACATACCTACGGGGGCGTAAAGCCGGATCAATACGTGAGCTGGTTTCTCCCGCGAGCCGCGGAGTTTCGCCGTGTGCTCAAGCAGACGGGCTCGTTTGTGCTGAACATCAAGGAGAAAGCCGAGGATGGAGAACGACACACCTTTGTAATCGAGCTAATATTAGCACTGCGGCAACAGGGCTGGCTTTGGGGGGATGCGATTACTTAGTTACGAGGCGGCAATGCTGAAACAACTGGCGATGCCGCCTCGCCAGGAAGTCGCACAGGCATTGTTGAGAGCCTTAGTAAGACACGATGGCGCTATAACTGAATTCGGCCAAAACGAACTTATTGTCGACGAGCTGGCCGCTGAGTGCAATCTGAACGAAGCTCAACGTAAAGCATTCCTAGAAACGACGTATCGGAAGCAGAATCGCCGCAAACGTTCGAACTTGTGGCACCGGCTATTATTCCGCGCTGCCGATTCGCTATCAAGGGAACAGTCGATAGCGCGACCTAGCGAAACTCTGCGACTCACCGGGCGAAGGGAATGGATGCTGACGGAGAAGGGATTCGATCAAGCGCTAGCCGCCTCTGACATTTCCAAGTCACGAAAAGACCAGCTAGCAACTAAGTCATTCGAGGTTGAGAAAGTCGTTTCGAGATTGGTTACAGCGACTCCGCCGAAGAAGTACAACCCGGTCGATCCCACGAAGAAAATCATAACTATCACCCGCGAGGCTGCTCTGCGACTGCGCGGCTTCCGGCAGGCTGTTGTTCAGGCATACCAGCACCGCTGCGCGGTGTGCGGACTCAAAATGAGTTCGCCAGATAGTATTTCATGGGAAGTGCAGGCGGCGCATATCGTGCCAAACGGCTTTCTAGGCCGCGATGATGTTTGGAACGGTCTTGCATTGTGTCACCTCCATCACTGGTCGTTTGACGTCGGCTGGTTTGCGCTTCGCTACGACTATACAATCGAATTGTCGACAACTGCTGCCTCGTTACCAGATAACGAAGGAAAAATGGGCCGTTATAACGTCCTCACGCCGTTCGGCTCGAAGTCCCGGAAGATAAAGCTGCCAGCAAAGAAAAGCCTCTACCCTCATCCGGCTGCGATTGACTGGCATCGTCACAACGTATTTAACACAAATTAGAACCAAATACGATGAGCTACAATCCACGAAAAATCGTTTATTCTATCAATAACGCTGACTTACAAGAGGTCGCTATCGATTCGCTCGGCCGAGAGCTTACAACCGAGGAGCTGAAGGTTGTTGGGGATAAGCTCGGCGACAGGATCGACTGGTATGGCTCGATTGATAATGCCATCTGGGCGTCCATCGAAGCTCCGAACGAGGCTTAGCGTTTTTAAAAGAACGCAATGAAGAGTTCGCTGTTGAATACGCAAAGGTTCTCAATCGATTCACCGAAGAGTTCATAACCGACTTCTGCCATCCAGATGGTTCAATTAATTGGGAAAAGCTGTTGGAGTTCAATTCAGGAAGTAAGTAATGATCATCAACCGGCAACTAAGCCCGTTCGCCATTGCTGCAAGGAAACCGAATATCGACAGGAAAATCTTGTGAAGTCGCAACTTCGTGGTTGCCAAACTACCAACGCGGTTAATAGTTGGCCGGTGCAACTGTATTCAACTGAATCAGGTGCGCGAGAAACCATATGGAGCCAACGTCGCCGTATCGAGAATTGCATACGCGAAATGTGGGAGTCGGCGGCTTTCGCAAAAGGATGCGAATATGCCAAAAGACCCTTTCCGGTGGCTCTGTCTACAGAAACTGTGGATACCATTCAGATGGTTCTTACAGCTGAACTTGCGCGTCTGAACGAGAAAGCGCTTTAGGACGTTTTCACATAGTCCTGAGGACCCTCGAGTTTTTCAGGCCGAGGTGCAGGCGGGAGGACTTTGAAAAGAGTTTTTCACAGCTTTTCCACAAGTTCAGTGCAGGATATTCGCGCGAGATTTCGAACTAACGCCTGCGGCGTGCTCTGCTGGAGGCCCTCTCTAAGTTTAAGACCACGTAGTTTAGAAACGTCATTAACTTCTTGTTTATGTGCATTTCCAAAGGCTCGTATAACTTCCCAGCAAGCTCTTGACACAATCGCTGAATCACCGGGCTCTCGGTTCTTTCGATTGAGGTGTCGAGGTAGCCAGGGTAACACCGCTCACGACGGAACGGAATTCGCTTTGTCGAGCCGCCATTAGGATGCTGGCACAGGATTAAGAAGGGTATAAAGTTCTGCCGATGCGAATTCTCTAGGCCCGCAACATGTAACATTTCGTCGACAAGATCTTGCAGCGCCTTCTCTTGATAATCTTGCACTGGAGAATCTAGATAACTTCTCGGGGGGAGCATTCAGCGCCATAACTGCGCTAAGGCTAAGGCGAAATCAAGCAATCGGTTGTTCTTTACCTGTGCGGGGAGCTCGAGGAACCGGTTAGTCAAATGCTTCTTGCTGCGAGCAACTCGCCATAATATGTTCACCCGAACATATTATGGCTTCGATCCCGAATTTGCAGGCGGCGCTGGAGACGCTGGGGCGCGCGATCACTGAGGTGGAGACCGTGCTGCGGGAGATGCAGAGCGAGCATGATGCGCTGGCGGCGCATATTTTCGTGTCGCGCAGGCATTACCGGAATATCGAGGATACCAAGAGCGGTCGGCGACGGGAGATGCACGCGCAGTTGAGCTGGGAAACGGCGCGCGAGCTCGGATTCCATGGCCGCCTGGAGGAATGGGCAAGGTTGCTGGGCGCAGCCCCGAAACGCTAGGATCATCTGCCGGTGGCGCTCGCTGGTAAAGTTAGATGAGGCGCCGATCTAACTTTAATGCTCGTTCATCCAACTTTACGAGGCTCCGATCTAACTTTGTGAGTCCTTGATCAACCTTTATGAGACTCTGATCAAGCTTTATAAGACTCCGACCAACCTTTATCAGCCTTTCATCAACCTTTATGAAACTCTGATCAAACTTTGTGAGACTCTGATCAAACGTTATGAGCCTTTAATCTAACTTTGTGCGTCTCTGATCTAACCTTACGCGTGGCTCATCTAACTTTACGCGTGGCTGACATAACTTTACGCGCGTCTGATCTAACTAGATTGGACCGGTCTACGCCTCTGCCCGCTTTGCTTTTCAGTCGTCCCTGCTCCTATTTCACAGCGTCTCAGCGTTCTGTTTGTTTCATTTGAGCTTTCAGCTTTTGTCTTTATAATTACCATAATTCTGGCACTCCGGCTGCTTCTTCAGTCGCTAACGGCAGACATTGATTTCGCCCGAGTTTTCGGGCGAGTGTCTTCCCCCCAAAACAAAACAGAAAGGGCATAAATCATATGCCAGCTATACGCACCAACCGCGGATTCTCGAAGTTGCCTAACGCGCAGCTTCTGGAGTTCCTCAGCGGAACCATTGTCGGGCTCACCGGCAATGCGCAGTTGCCGACGCCGCCGGTTACGACCGCGGCGTTGACTACCTTGAAGGACAGCTTCGATGCCGCAATCATCGATGCAGCCCAGGGTGGCACCATGGCCACGGCAGCCAAAAATGCTCAGCGCGAGGTAGTGATCAATGCGCTGAATAAAAACGCCAGTTACGTTGACATTACCGTCGGCGGAAACCTGGAAGCAATCCTCAGCTCCGGTTACGAAACCGTAAGCACCAACCGGGCGCAGAGTCCCCTCGAGCCGCCGCAGATTGTTGCCGTCGAACGGCCACAAACGGGCCAGTTGCGAGTGAGGATAAAAGGCGATCCCACGATGAAAAGCGTTGTGGGTCGCATCAAACAAGTCGGTGGCAGCGAGTTCGGACCGAGTATCACGTTCCAGAATTCAAAAAAGATCCTGTTTAAAGGACTCACCGGCGGGATGAACTATATCATCCAGCTCTGCGGCATCGGCGGCAGTAACGGCCAGAGTGATTGGACTGAAAGCGGTCCAAACATGGCCCTGTAAGAGCGAAACCAACGCCGTAACAAAAGGACGGCGGCAGTTCCCCCCAAGGAACTTCTTCTTAGAATCGGGGCGCATCGTTGCGAAAGCGGCGATGCGCCTTTTCTTTGGGCGTCCCTTTTATTCGATTTCGATTGCAACACAACGCCATCCCTGACCATTATGACTGCTTCGACGATTCCGTCTTACCACGGGCGGCAGCTTGAGAGTACCAGCATTATACGGAAATATTCCGCCTTTATTTGCGGGATGTTTCGGTATAATACTCGTTAGGCTTCTTGCACGCGTCCTCCATGAAACAAAGGCTTTGTGTTCTGTTCATTGCTATCGTGCTTTCAGCTCATAGCAGCAGCGCTACCGATTTCCAGCGTGACATCCCAAACGGAAGTTGGGAAACGATCTTTTTTAAGACGATCAACCGACTCACAGCAAAGGCCGGTTGGACTCCGCTGCGGAAGCGACCGTTGCCGTCAGACTCAGCAGAGCTTCGTATTTGGATTGGATTTGGACTCTCGCCTTTGCAAGGCTTTTCGTTGCGTCGAAACGGGTCGACTTGGGTAGGCCGATCCGTCGCCGACAGCGTAAAGGGCTCGATCGAGGTTCGCCAGGTTTTTCCCAAGTCCGGCTGGGATCGCTTTTGGAAAAAGCTTTCTAATCTCGGCGTATTGAAGCTTCCCGATTCGTCGACGCTACCGAATGAAGTTTTGGTTCTGGATGGCGTTGCTTACGTCGTTGAGATCAATCAGGATGGCCGCTATCGAACATACGCGTATTGCAACCCACAAGATCAGAAATGGCCCGAAGCAAAGAAAATCATGCGAATTGTAGATACACTTTATGAGGAACTGTCTCGTAGATAGTGGACCTAACCAGGCGCTGCAGCCAACGGCTCAAACTGCGTTGTTCTTTCGGATGTCTAGCGCAGCTAGTGTGCTTTTCCGAGCTGCCAGTTGCATTCTCCTGAGCCGTGGCTGAGCTTGAGCTCGTTAGGCATATTGAATGCTATCGCGTGTTCGCGCGGTCGTAATCTTCGCTTTGCTCTGGTGCTGATTATCGGAGGCGTGCTCTTGATCGGACTCGGGCTGTATGCCATGCGCACACAGCTTCAGCAGACCGACGGGATAATCACAAGTTCGGACATCAAGTGGGGATCGCCCGGCAGTCGGCGTCTAGTGGACTATGACTCCACAGTTGTTGGCCGGCATTACCATGGACAGCGCTACGTCACGTACTTCCGAACCCTCGACGCTTATCTCCGCGAGGGCTCACCGATTCTAGTCTGGTATGATACTGCGGACCCGTCAGTGAGCTATCCAGTAGGGCGCCCATTTCCCTTCGCGCTCGTTGTGGTCGGCTTCATTCCTATCATCGTCGGTTTCGTCGTTGCGGGCTTTGCGTTATGAGGATCCACTTAACCAGACGCTGCAGCTCCGAATGTGAAAACTCCGAAAGCCTTCGGAATGGCTAATCTTGTCCTCGTTAGGATTAGCTCCATGGACGGCCGTGGAACTTATTGAAAACGAGACAAGGAGTATGATGTTCGCGATCAAAGCCGACGTTAGCGACCTGCGGGCGGAGACTTTCGCGTTCCGCGCGCAGAAGACGATGTATGGTGGCAAGCATATTGCCAAAGGCGATACGATCTTCGTCTTCGCGAGTGAGAAGGAAGGCGGGCCAGGTCTCGTCGCGAGCGGTGTCGTCACCTCGGCCAAAGCGGTCGCAAAGAAACGCGGGATCGCCCGGCAAACGCCGCGCGTGAGCATCGCCGTGAAATGCATTGCGCTGGCAAGAAGGCGCCTGGGGCGGAGCGAGCTCAGAACTTTTTCCGACTGGAACGACGGTCAACCTGAGACTGAGCTCAATTTCAAATTCTATCGTCAGGCAACGAACAAGATCGTCGGTATCTCAGATGAAGCGGCGGCGTTTCTCCGCGGGTTCTTTTAGCACGGCCGATTTCGACAGGAAGACGATATGACCCAGGGTTCACGTTGGCGATTGGCCGCGTCAGGTTTCCCATGCAATGGAGATAGTCCGGTAAAGTTTTGCCGTACCGATCGGGGGCAATACGCAGTGGGAGCAAAGTTCGTTTTGGCGAGGCGCCAAAAGTCCGAGCCGGACTGGCATAGCAGCGAGGCGCGCGCGCTATCCAGACTTTGCGTTCTTAGCACAGGAGTTGAGATGAAATCACGCGAACTTCACGCGGGAAGTAGCAGCACAGGCATTCTGCCTGTGAGGCACGCGGGCATCTTTGCCTGCGTCGTTATCTAATTGCTCAGAGACCGGACAAAGATGTCCGGTGGCCGCACAGCCGGGACGGCTGTGCTACGCCGCGGCTCATGCGCTATTAGTCGAAGCCGACGGCGAGGGCGAGTTTGTGGTCGCGGATGATGAGGCCGTGCGATTTTACTTTGCCGTGCCGATCGGGTAAGCTAACGATAACCAGGAATCCGCGGGTTTCGTGGCCGCGCGCGTCGGGTAACGCGGCCGGTTTGGGCGCACTTTGCCATTGCACCGCCATGCTATTGTAGTTGCGCGCCCGCAACCAATCCGTAACTACTTTTTTGTAGTCATCCGGATACGGGCCAAAGGGATTGTCCTGCGATGGCGATGGGGAAGGCACAGGCGACGCCGCCACGGCTTCGGGCGCGGTCGAAGTCTCGTTAGCCTTAGGCGGCGCGGGCTGGGCGGCCTCGGCTGCCGTCGAAGCCTTTGTTTCTACTAAACATTGTTTCAGCAGGTCTGCCAGCCGCCAGCCGGCTTTGTGCAGCTCGTCGCCTACTGCCTTGGTGGACCAATCAAGATAACCGGTGCCGGTTTCTTTCGCTTCGCCTTTGGCAAAAATGCGGCCATCTTTTTCCTGCCGGTGGATGTGCTCGAAAGCTAATCGCGTATGCGCTTCGCGTGCAATCGACAAGATCTCGTTAGCCCATTGCTGCGCCCAGGTCTTCGGGTCGCCGGAAGTCCGCCAGTTCTTCGGCTCGGTGCCAGCGAAGCTGGCGATCGCTTTCTCTTTCGCCGGGGCATAGATCGCTTGCCGGTTTTCCTTGGGCACTTCGTCCGGCGTGCCAAGGACGAAATTGCGCACCGTATCCATATCCCAATAGCCGTGAAAGGAATGGTAGTAATGCCGCGGGTGCGCGCCATCGGCGTTCATAACTAACGAGAGCGAGTTTCCGCCTTCATCGGCCATTCCAGCCGCGCCCTTGTCCGGATCGACTGGTTGTCCGCTCTCGTTAAAGTATTCCGCGCCGACGTGGAGCGGCTGATGAATGTCGCCAACGTAGTGCGCGAGCAGAATGATCGCGACTGGTTTGGTGATTTTGCGCGGGTTATCCTCCGGAATTTCTCCACGAAGAACTCCGATGCAGTAGGGAATGGCATGCACGATGTCCCAGTTCTCGCGCCCGGTTTTTCCGTCGCCGTATTTTTCCGGATCGAGCACGGGGACGTCGGTGTAATGCATCCAATGGTGGGATGGCGTCTGGTCGTTCGCGGTTGGGCCGGGCGGATTCGCTTTCCAAAAATCGCGCAGTTGCTGCTCGAGCTTAGGCTGGTTGGGATAATGCGGCCACGCCGTCAGGTCGTCTGCGCCACTTTTGTCCCAGGCTTTGATTTCATCGGGAAGATTGGCGGCGCGTGCGAGCGTGATTCCCTCGAGCAACCCGCTGATTTTCGCCGCTGTTTCGGTGCCGGCCAGTTTGCGATCTGCGACCGCGCCGACGATCTCGTGACCGAGCGGCCCGTAGGCGAAGATGGCAGGGATGCCGCAAATAAAAAAACCAAAGAAAAACAGTGAGCGAACAGGGACCTTCATGGGGGGAGCTTAATGCTTGTTAGCAAATGGGCCGTTGGCGACGGGCGCGGCGAGCGCCGGAGAAAGATTCCTCACCAGCACAACCAGAGGATAAGAGCGATTTGATCACGTCCAAGATTGCCGATGTTTCCGCGCGCCTGCGATCTTTTTTCTTCGCTGTCGTCTATTTCTGTTCGAACAAATCCGTCCGCGTCACGCGCTCGCCTTTGAAGAAGACGGTCGAAATCGAAGACAAAGCTTTCACATCCTGTAACGGGTTTCCGTCCACGATGAGAAGCGAGGCTTCCTTTCCCTTTTCTACGGTACCGATGCGCTTGTCTGCGCGCAGGAGTTTCGCGGCGTTGTTCGTCGCCGCTTCCAATGCAACTTCGATGGGAATGCCAGCTGCGACCCATAGTTCCACTTCATGTTGCACCGTCGGGCCATGTAGCACGTAGAAGTTGCCCGCGTCGCTCCCGGTCACAAGCATGACGCCGGCATGCCACGCTTTGAGCAGATTCTTCGCACCTATCTCGACCGAGATCGGATAACGGCTCAATCCTTCGCGAAGGTTCTTGTATTGTTCGGCCGTCGCAGCTTTTTCCGAACCGGAAAGCAATTCTTTCGGCGTCACCTGTTGAACGAGCGAGCGCTTGAGCAACGAAGTATCGCCTTTGGCAAAATTCGTTAATCCTTCCGCCACACTTAGTGTCGGGTCGAGCGCGATGCCGCGCGTTTTCATTTTGCCGATGGCGTCATCGGAAATTTCATCGGCAAACGAACCGTGCTCGATCGAATCCGCTCCAGCACTGATGGCATCATCGACATCGATAGCTTTGCCGGTATGAACCGAAAGCGGCAATTTCTTCGCATGCGCTTCATCCCCCACCGCGCGCAGCAAGTTCACATCCATGCGATTAAAAGGATAGGCCGGCACTCCTGATTCGAGCACACCTTTGATGGCATCGACTCCTTTGCCCGCGACTTCATCGACCATCGATTTCGCTTCCGCCGGCGTTTTCGGAATGCGAACAAACTGCGCGAGAAAACTGGCACGCATATTTTCCGGCATGTATTTCGCGTACTCGGTGCCGTGGCCGCGTTCAGCCGTGAAGAGTGGACCGCAAAAGAAAAGTTCCGCGCCGAGTTTCTCGCCGGTGCCGAATTTCTTTCGTAGCTCGATCATGTCATCGAGTTTGTCGCCGGTGCTGCGGACAGCGGTCACGCCGCAATACAAATAAGCAGCCAGCTCGTATTCGGTGCTTTTGGGATCGAATCCTTTCGCCTGATCTTCGTAGAACCCACCCGGCGCGCCGAGATGCACGTGCATATCGATTAATCCCGGCAGCACTGTTTTGCCCGCGGCATCGATCGCCTTTGCCTTAAGTGACTTCGGAGTTGGGCCGGCGCCTTCGTAAACTTCCGCAATCTCTCCTTCCTTTATCAATACCGAGCCGGACTCAATTACTTTACCGTTACCGACAAAGATGCGGGCGTTCTGCACCAGCCATGTCCGTCCGCGTTCCATTTGTCGATCAAGAATTTTCGCCTTGGTGATCTCCTGTTTGCTCCAGGCCTGGTAGATCCCGAGAAACAGGAATGGGAGAAGGGCCGCCACCACCCAAAGCTTGGCCGCCGGACGCAGCTTCTCTTCCTTCTCCCAGCGAAATAGCTTGGTTGCAATCACCAGACCCACGAGCGCAGAGACGATGAGAGCCAGGACCGATTTCCAATTTTGGGCTAACGATTCGCCGCCTTGCAGGATACGCGACAATCCCAGAGTAAGATAGGTCGCGGGAATGAATTGCGTAACTATCTGCACCCAGTTCGGAAGAACCGTGAGCGGAAAGGTCGCACCGCTGAGAAAGAGCATTGGCATATAGACCAGTTGCACGAGAATGTTTGCTTCCTGGCTGGAGTTAACTACCGCAGCGATGATCAAGCCGATGGCGCGAAATGCGAGTGAGCCGATGCAGACAAAGGCGAAGAACGAAAGCAGATTGTGCGGCATTGCCATGCCGTAGATAAAATTTGCCAGCAACAGCATGAGAAGCACCGCCGGCAGATAGATGAGCACGCCAGTGATCATCGATGCCGCCAGCAGCGGCACGGGCGTGATAGGTGTGACCTTGAAGCGGCGCAGAATGTTTTCTTCGCGTTCCTGCACCGCGCGCATGCCCGCTCCCCAAAGCCCGTTTCCAATGATCCCGATGACCGTGACCATGGTCACGACAAGTAGGATGACGCTGCCTTGCTGTGCCCTGAAAGCCTGGCCAAAAACGAAAAAGAAGATCAGCGGAAAAAGGTAATTGAAGAACAGCACGGCTCTGTTTCGCGCCGCCAGCTTTAGGTCGATCTTAAGTAATGCCAGAAACGCTTTCATCTAAAACTCATGCTCATAATCATGATTGACTATTTCCTTTCACCTCTTGTTAGCTAACTAGAGTCCGCTTCTACCTCTCACTTTCTCACCAATCACCAATCACTTTTCACCATTCACTTCCACCAATCATCATTCCCTCAACTTCTTCCCCGTCATCTCGATAAATACATCCTCGAGCGTCGGTCGTTTCAAATGCACGTCTTCAATCTCGTATCCCTGCGCGTCGATCCATTTTACTAGCTCAACCAGTGTCCGCGCCGGTTTTGCCGATCGCATTTTAAGTTCGTGTCCATCTTCCGATACCGACAAGCTAAGTGCCTCGGCAAAGCTTGGAATTCCCCGATCCCGCAAAGGCTGCGTCAGCGTGATCTCAATTCCGCTTTGTTCCGCACTTTTCTCCTGCAACTCTTTCGGCGAACCGAGCGCGATAATTTTCCCGGCATCGATAATCGCCACTCGATCGCACAGCCGTTCGGCTTCTTCGATGTAATGCGTTGTCATCAAAATCGTGCGCTTCTCCGCTCGCAATTCCTCGATGAGATCGCGAATCTCCAGTCGCACTTGTGG
>DAIOVO010000045.1:16852-22176 GCA_036758965.1 Chthoniobacterales bacterium | reverse complement strand
GTGGATCGAGCCCGGTGGTCGGTTCATCCAAAAACAGAAGCTGCGGCTCGTTAATCAGCGCGAGCGCAATCGCTAGCCGTTGCTTCTGTCCGCCCGAGAGCGTGGCGTAACCGGCATCGCGTTTATCCCAAAGCTGAAGACGCTTGAGTAACGCTTCGCCGTCGCCGTTGCGCGAGTAGAAGGACGCGAAAAGCTCAAGCGCTTCGCTTACACGCATTTTGTCGGGCAAGTTCGTCGCCTGCAGACAAACGCCGATCCTATCCTTCAGCGCGTTTTTTTGTCGTTCCGGGTCAAGCCCAAGCACGCGCACCTCGCCGCCGCTGCGTGGACGCAACCCCTCCAGAATCTCCACCGTCGTCGTCTTGCCCGCGCCATTGGGCCCGAGCAAACCGAAGACCTCGCCCGCCGCCACCTCGAAATCGATTCCGCACACGGCTTCCACCGCGCCATAGGATTTTTGCAGTTGCTCTACCGCAATGATCGAGTCCGTCGCCACCGGCGTTTAGTACTAGCAAGCACCGACGCCGCGGCAAGTCAGTCCGTTTTCTTTTTCCTAGTCAACCTCATGCGATCTGTTTACAAACCGCCCGATGAAGCGGTTGCTGGCGGTTTTTTTCTTCATTCTATTCGTCAATCCACTGCCCGCGGACGATGTGAGCGCGCTTCTGGATTTACTCGTTCGCAAAAAAGTTATCACCACCAAAGAGGCGCAAAGTGTCCGGACCGAGCTTGCCACCGAACAGGCGTCTTCGTCCGATGCCGCCAAAATAAAATTATCTGCTCCTCTGACGCAGCTCGAACTCTACGGCGACGCTCGTTTGCGCTACGAAACGCGTCAGGGCGAAACTTCGAGCCACGATACCTTCCGCCGTGAGCGCGAACGCTATCGCCTCCGTCTCGGCATGCGCGGAGTGCTGAAGGACAATTGGTTCTTCGGCGTGCGCCTTGAGACCGGGCAGAACCCGCGCTCTTCTAACGTCACTTTCGGCGACGATACTTCGAGTAGTTCGCCCGGAGGGGGCGGTCCATTTGCCAAAGGCAGCGATGGAATCAGCGTCGGTCAGGCTTATCTCGGTTACAAAGGTTTCCAAGACATCACTCTTACCGGCGGCAAAATGCCTAACCCATTCGTTACTACCTCGATGGTCTGGGACCCAGACATCAACCCCGAGGGACTCGCCGAGCAATGGAAACATACCTTCACCATCAAACTGGCTTCGCCCGCCGCTGTGGTGGATAGCAAAGACGGGAAAACGCCGGCTCTGGCGAAAGCTCCTCTCCTTAAAATCGATCTCTTCGCTAACTTTGGCCAGTTCGTTTATGATGATAGCAATCCTGAAAATCCTGTCGGTCCTTCCCCGCGCGGTGTGCCTCACACCGACGCCTTTCTCTTGGGCTGGCAATTCGGCGGCAGAGTCACCTTGCCTAACGATATCTATGCGCAAGTAGCTCCCGCCCTTTATAACTACAGCGGCAACGGTGATACCTTTAATACCCATTTCTCCGGTGAAACTGGCGGCAACCAGACCGGCATCAACAGCCTCTTCATCATCGAGATTCCGGGCGAGATCGGCCTCAAAATCTGGGATATTCCCATGCGTCTCTTCGCCGATTTCGCCGTTAATGTCGATGGCGACGAGCGCGCCGTCGCTGCCGGACATCCCGACGACGGCGACCAGCGCTACGCCTATCAGGTTGGGCTTGGAATCGGACAACTAAAGAAAAGAGGCGACTGGCAGCTAGCCGCCTTCTGGCAACGACAGGATCAATTCGCTCTCGACCCGAACCTGGTCGATACCGAATTCTTCGATTCCAAGTTAAACCTGCAAGGAGTGGGCGTCACGGCCGGCTACATGGTAAGCGACGCCATTAGCCTCAACCTGCTTTACACCTACGCTCGCCACGCCCAAAGCAGGCTAGGCACCGGCGGCCTCGGCGATATTCCCATCAATCCTGTAACTAACTACCAGCTTTTCCAAGCCGACCTGAACGTGAAATGGTAAAACTGGGAATACCGGCTCGCCAAAAACGCGAGCCCGTCCCACTGGCGTTCGCGCACAGCAAGCTTGGAGGGATGGGCGCCGTCCCGTCCTCGCTCGCGCGGCAAATGAGACGACTGGTCTTGTCCTATTTCTTAGGAGTAACAAAGTCTATCTCATGAAAAAGCGCATTCCACCTATCATAAGTGTCTGCTCATTGGCTTTATCAACCGTATCCCAAGCGGACATCCCATTCCTTAAAGCTACCACGCTTCATTTCGCATCTGCCAGCGAAGGCAAAACAGTCCTCAGCGCCAAAGACGATTTTGTCCGGCGGCTGAGTCAATTCGATCGCTCCGCCCGCATGAAAACCGATCGACCTGTTTCAGAAGAAGAATTTCTCGCCTTTGCCGGGAAGGATGCGGTCGATTGGTCGCAGCGGGAGGTTCAAAACCTCGAAGGGATAGCTGCTAAAATACAATCGCGCCTGGGCGATCTTTCGCTTTCGTTCCCCGAGACGATTCTGTTTATCAAAAGCAACGGCTCCGAAGAGGGAGGCGCCGCTTATACCCGTGGCAGCGCGATTGTTCTTCCCGAAAGCGAGTTAGCCAAAAACTCCGCTGAACTGGAGCGAATAGTCTGTCATGAGCTTTTCCACATCTGGTCTCGCTCCCACCCACAGACCCGAGAGCAATTATACCAGATGATCGGCTTTTCGAGCTGCCCGGAGATAGAGCTTCCACCCGAGCTTGACTCCCGCCGTATTACTAACCCGGACGCACCGCGCAACGATCATTTCATTCGACTCAGCATAGAAGGTCGCGATCGCCTGGCAGTGCCCATCCTGCTCTCGACCGCTGCGACCTATGACGTCAGCCGCGGTGGCGTATTTTTTGACTACTTGGAGCTCAAATTCCTGGTGGTAGAGAAAACAAACGACACTGCCCAAATTGCTCCCGTTTTGGAAAACGGCGCGCCGAAACTAGTTGGGTTGCAGGCTACGTCTGGTTTCTTCGAGCAAGTTGGCCGCAACACACAATACATCATTCATCCCGAAGAAATTCTGGCCGATAACTTTGCTCTGTTAATCCTGGGAGGTGCATCCGTTCCCTCTCCGGAAATTCTTCAAAAGATGCGAACCATCCTGCAGAAAAGGCAAAGCACATCTGACTACGATTCTAAATCCATCCGGGCACATATTTGCGATGCCGCATTTCCACTTTGTCTCTATTTTCCATCCGGCGCGCCGGAACACAACGGTGCGCCCAAGTGGTTTGTAATCCGCTGTCGGCAAGGTGATCCGAGTCTTGTTACGGCTCCATGGTCTAACGAGATACAAGATCAGCGAGGACAGGCAAAAAGCATGTAAAAGCCGCGCAAAAAGAGATCAGCTCTTTTCGCCTTCTGGGTTGCACTCGGATTTCAACGACGCGTATTGGAGTGTTTCGCATTTTCAGTCGTCGGAGCGACGAGCGGCGTTATCGGCCGCACTGGCGAGCTGGTTGAGTGCATTGAAAAAGGCCTGGTTCTGCCCGATGAAGAGTCCTGAATCGGTCAAGGCTCGCGCCGCCATCATGGCCCCGGCGTTTCGCCGCAAAGTAGGACGAATGACGGAACAATCCGGCAAGTTAAGGTCAATGAAGTGGCAAGGCTCAGGCATGATCAGATTTTTTTGCCGCGTGGGGTCGCCGTCGAATGACGCAATATCTGGAAAGGTTACCCCGGGAACTGAAACGGCAGGCGCATTCCCAGCTTTGTCCGACCAGATGGCAAAATGAAACACCTCCACTCCGCCGATGGCGGCAAGGATGCGGAGCGTATTTTGTCGGCTCGCGCGCGGAACAAATGACGCGTAAAGGCTACTGCCCCCTTGCTCGATCGTGCCGAAATGGAACGCAGCCGTGTTTGCGATCGCTTGAATCCTTTTGGAACCTACCGGCAAATCATGGCTCGGAATAGCTGGGAAGTTCACGATGTTGATGAATTGTCCGAAGGTGTCACCAAAGTCTGGATTGCGATGGCTGCGGTAGCGTAGCCACCAGCTCGTATCGACAGTCAACTGAGTAAGGTTCGTGAGACGGCCAATCTGGGCTGCGCCCGTGGCATGACTGCTTGGCAGTGTGCGAAAGGCATCGAGATTTACTGGCTGTGCGCCTTTTGATCTGAGGTAACCGTTCAGAAAAGCAGCGTGGCTGCGTTCATCGTCGGTATTATCGCTGATGTACTGGGCCATGTCTTCATCGAGCATGCCGAGCGCTTCCGCATAGGCAGGGTTGCCAATGGCGAGCTCGGTATATTGCTGCCAGAGATCTTGCTCGATCAATTCCGCCGCCGCGAGAAAGCGCAAGATGGCAACGTCATCCGCCGAGGGGCTTTCGTTCTCCGGGCGATCCTGGGCGAGAACAGAGCTTATCGCGCCGATACCTCCGGTCGCGAGCAGACCGGCCGCGAGGCCAAGACCGCGAACAAACGATCGCCGAGGGACAGACCCCGGTAAGTAGCACTCTGACTTTGCCGGGGAAGCTTTGTTGCTGCTGATAAGTGGACTTAAGTTTGAGTTAGTTTGTTTACTTGTGATTTTCATTGGTTTCCATTTCTTTCTTGAAGGTTGCCCAAGCTTTTATCCCCCTTGGATACCTCGCAAGGAAAGCTTCGTAACAGTTCTGTTACTTAGTGCGGTAGCGGCGACGCCGTCGTCGCCGCTATGAGGGGAATCAGCGCCGGTTTAACCGATCTAACTACACTAAAAGCGAGCGGTGAATTGGGCGGCAAACATATGACCGAGCTCACCGGAATTGAAGGTTTGGTTTTGAAGACTGTATTGCAACTTCAATTGTGTGTGGGCAGTGAAGCGATAACCGAGCGCGGCATCAATTCGCCAAAGATCGTGGCCAAATGCGAGGTTATTCCCATCCCCATCCGGCACCGTGCCAAAGAGCTGCTGATTCCAGCGCAGGGCGCCGAAGAGCTGCAACCCGAACTTGTATTTGCCTTCGAGATAGTAGACAACGGTATCGGCGTTACCGACGCGCGGAACCTGAAACCGGACCTCGTAGACTTCCGCCCACATCTGCAGGTGGCGCCAGGCGAAACTCAAATCCTGACCTAACAAAAGCTCGCGATAATCGCCCCGATTTCGTCCCGGAGACAAAAGAGGCGCCGCTTCCGCACGCAAGTACGAACCGCTACCCGCTGAGATTCCAAGATTCCAGCTTTCGTTAGGTTGCCATCCTGCGCGTCCGTTTAATGAAGGATAATCAAAGTTTGTCGGGGTCGCACTCCAGGAACCTGGGCGCGAGGCAAGTGCGGCATTTTTCACCTCGATGGCATAGTCAAATTTGTCCA
>DAIOVO010000045.1:12404-16840 GCA_036758965.1 Chthoniobacterales bacterium | reverse complement strand
GGAAAAACCGGAAGTATAACTAGGACCCCAAATGACGGGATTGTGCTCATACCTTTCGCTTGGAGTAAACTCACTGAGGAAATCCTGCGCCGATACAGGAACCAGAATGTCCGATGCGGCAGTGAGATTCTCATAAGGTAGCGGCGCGTTGATAAAAGGATTCTCCCATGAGTGATGGCGCTTGACCCAGTTGCCGACTACGGTGGCGAACTTTCCAACCTGGAAAACAAAGCGACCGTCATTCCACGGCGTGAGGCGAAGGGCATATTCGTCGAGCCTGACCTGCGCGCCGTTGTCGCTGGGATCGAAACCGCGGTCTAGTCGTGCCTGGGCGAAGAAATAGATTTGCGAACCAAGTTGGGCATCGAGAAAAATTGTAAGACGAGGATTGACGAGAAAACCCTGGTCGGTATCGATTAATCCGGGAGGTGGCTGATCGATGCCAAAGACTTCCAAGTCAAGCAACCCGCTTATTCGGGCGCGGATATTGTCGTGAAAGGCGGAGATTGTAAGAAGGTCAGCGACTTGATCGAAGAAGTCATCGGCGACTAGCCTGGAAGTAGCGATCAGTGCGGCGACGAACAAACAGATAACCCGCGCACTTTTCATGGAACTCCGCCTTCGGTTACGGCAGCAACATGCGTGGCCGAACGGAGCCGCACCTCAAACTTCGTCCAGTCTTCAACCGACTGGATCAAGCGCAAGTCGCCACCGTGGAGGCGCGTCAGTTCGCGAGCCAGGTTCAAGCCGAGGCCGTGACCGGTAATTCCTTCTCCGATGCCGCGATGAAAGCGCTCGAAAATATGTTCCTGTGCTTCCGATGGAATAGGAAGTCCAGTGTTCGCAATTGAGAGCAACGCCCACTTGCCTTCTTCCCGGCAGTTGATCTGAATCCGGCCACCGCGCCGATTATACTTGAGCGCGTTCTCGAGCAGATTCTGCAGTATAATAGAAACGTAGCGCTTCTCTCCGGAAATATGGATTTCGGGGCAATGGCTTTCCACCTCGACATCAACGTGGTCTGGTAGTGCACTAAGGTCATCCAGTTGCGCTTCGAGCAGGTGGGTCAGGTTCAGCGAGTTGAAGTTGATTTGCAGCCGCCCAGCGTCCATCTGAGAAAGCAACAACAAATCCTCGACGATGTTGGTTATTCGAAAAGTCTGGTGAATAAGCGCGGAAATTTCCTCCCGCGCATTGCTCGTGATATTCTCCTTCGTGCGCAGTTCTTCCAGGCCGGCGCGAAGGACCGTCATCGGCGTCTTGAGCTGATGAGAAGTGTTAGCGGAAAATCGAGCGGATCTTTGCAGTTCCCGGCTCGTCTTTTTTAATGCTGCCTCAGCGCGATACCTTTCCGAGCGATCTTCTGCCGAATCGACCGCCAGTTTTGCCACAGGCTGGGCGAGCCGGGCCGAAGCAAAATGGCTGGCGCCAAATCCACCGAGTAACATGAGCGTTCCCGCGCCCAGAATCTGCCATCGAAGATGCCGCTGCCGGCGGATCAAGTCGTTGAGAGGATAAATGCAGATTTCATAAGCAGGCGGGAAAAGCGAGTTTGGATTAAGTAGTGTGAAGAAAAGGAGGTGTGGCACATTCCCGATCAGCAAAGTCTTCTCGCCCGCGACGGAGGAAGCAGTCGCTAAACTCACCTCGCGGGCAACCGTCTCTCGCGCCGAGTTCCCAACCTTCGAGAGATGCAGCCGGCCTTCCATCCAAATACCGCTCTGGAAGTCTGGGATCGTGCGTTGCTCGCCTAGTTCGGGCGGTCGGAAGCCGACGACCATCATGGCAATCGGCTGAGTTGTTTCAGTGGAGATGATCGGTACAGCTACGACATCGTCAACCGTGTCGCCGCCGTCTTCGTCGCTACGCGTTAGATAGCCAGTCTGCGACTCCCCGGAGACCTCGTTGAGGGCGAGTCGAGCTTCTTCGTCTGGCTGAAGCTGTCCTACTTTTTCTTCATGCGGCGCGGGAATCAGCTTACCTTTTTCATTCAGGAAACGGTAGAAGGTCGCGCGCAAAGAACGCGCCGCTGGTGTCTCGGATTCATCCTGGTTATCCATCAAATCCTGTAGCTCATCGCCGGCACTGGGATACAAAAGGTCGAGCGCGTTATCCTCCAGCGCAGCATGGATTCGTGGCTTTTGGACCAGGGCTCGGCAACGTTCCGCGAGCAAAGCATGGCGTACCTGCTGGACGTTATTAAGGAAGGCGACCTCACCCTTAAACTCACGTTCCAAATTCTGCTTCACCCCGGCGGTAAGTTGCTTCTGCGCAAAGTAAATCCCGATGGCGGTAATGACCGCGACGACCAGCATCATCGCGATTACTAGTCTTAGCCGAAAGCCAGCGATGCTGGACTCACTCGGCGCGAGCATTTGGTTCACGGAAAATCCACCTGAGTAGTTGAGTCTTTTTTTAGATCGACCGAACGCTCCAGCGTCGCCTTATTACTTAACCAGGCCTTGAGTGTGTAACGGCCGGATGGGAGGTTGGTTAGGCGGAATCGACCGTCGCTGTTACTAATGACGAAGTAGGGCGTATCGAGCACCAGAATCAATCCGCGCATGTGTTCATGGATATCACAGCGCACCGTGACCAGACCCGGCGTATCGAATATCTCCGACGGAATCGGTCTTTCATCGGCGCGATAACGTCCGAGATCGAAACGTTTCGCCGGTGAGAAGGAGAAGATGCTGTGGAAAGTATCGTCCAGATTTGGGAACGTTACTCTGGTGCCCGCTTGCACCGGCAATAGTAGCGGGATAAAGGTCAGGTCCTTCTGAGCCATTTCCTTGTTCGTAGGAGGCGCTCGTTTAGGGAAGGAGCCTTCCAGATAGACTACCGCCAGCGGTGGGCTGGTTGCAATGACGCCGTTTTTCGTCACTACTTCGTAACGCTTGTTCATCACCGGCGCCGAGTGGGTTTTGGGCAATTCAACCCGACCTTCGATCGAAGCCTGCGCCCAGATTGCCTGGCGAAAAAACAGGGCGATTGCGATGCAACCCAGCGAGCAGCGAAAGCTCATGCGACACCAAGCTAACGAACTTCTCGCTGAAAATCGAATTTAACTCCGTGGCGAGAGCGAACTTCAGGAATGCGCGCGAATCGTATAACCGACATACCGCAGGGTATGAATTAAGGGTGCGGCCAAGCCCGCATCTACTTTCTTTCGCAGGCGCGTGATAAAAATCTCTACTCGCCGCGTGTCGTATTCGTGATCACGTTGCCAGACTCGTTCGCAGAGTTCCGTC
Organism: Chthoniobacterales bacterium; assembly: GCA_036758965.1. Taxonomy (GTDB): domain Bacteria; phylum Verrucomicrobiota; class Verrucomicrobiia; order Chthoniobacterales; family UBA10450; genus AV69. The sequence continues at coordinate 13,589 of DAIOVO010000045.1, read as the reverse complement.
CGCGAAAAAACTCGACCCGGCTCCTGCATTAGCACCTGGAGCAGGTCGAACTCCCGGGGCGAAAGGGCGATAGCCTTGCCGGCACGCGATACCCGGCGATGTTGCACGTCGAGTTGCAGATCGGCCACTTTCAACAGGTCGGCCGCAATCGGTGTAGCGCCTCGCCTTCCCAGGGCCTCTACCCGCGCGATCAATTCGTCCATCGAAAATGGCTTCGCCAGGTAGTCATCCGCCCCCGCCTTGAGGCCTTTAACTCGATCGCTTACCTGACCGCGTGCAGTCAAAATGAGCACTCGCACGGAGCTTCGCGCCTCTCGCAGGCGAGCCAGCACCGTCAACCCATCGACTCTCGGAAGCGACAAATCCAGCACCACGAGATCGGGCGAATCGAGAAGCGCGGCTTGCAAACCTTCCGCGCCGTCGTGTCGGACACTCGGCTCATGCTGGTGACGCATCAAGGCAGAAGTAATATGCCGCGCGAGGCGAGGTTCGTCTTCAATAACAAGAACGCGCACTGTTTTACGAGACGCGTTTCTGGGCGACGAATTCGAGCGCGCCGTTTTTCGCATCCACTTTAATCGTCTCGCCTTCGTGAAATTTTCCGTCGAGAAGGTCCATGCTTAACGGATTGAGAATGTCGTTTTGGATGGCGCGCTTCAAGGGCCGCGCCCCGTACACCGGATCATAGCCGGCGCGGGCGATGAAGGCTTTGGCAGTGTCGGTTAGTTTGAGGGTGATCTTTTGTTGTTCCAACCGTTTGGTGAGGTGCGCTAACTGGATTTCGACGATCTTTTTTAAATCATCCTCCGTCAGCCGATCGAAGATGATGATTTCATCGACTCGATTCAGAAACTCCGGCCGGAAATGGGCGCGCAAGGCATCCATGACCAGGCGGGTGCGGCCTGCGCTCGATTCTTCTTCGGTGATGTATTGCGAGCCGATGTTGGAGGTCATGATGATGACGGTGTTTTTGAAATCGACTGTTCTCCCCTGCCCGTCCGTTATGCGGCCGTCATCGAGCACTTGTAACAAGACGTTGAAGACGTCGGCGTGCGCTTTTTCGATTTCATCGAACAAGACGACCGAGTAAGGATGGCGCCGGACGGCTTCGCTTAACTGGCCGCCTTCTTCGTAGCCGACGTAGCCCGGCGGCGCGCCGATCAAACGCGCGACGGTGTGTTTCTC
>DAIOVO010000045.1:11929-12394 GCA_036758965.1 Chthoniobacterales bacterium | reverse complement strand
TGTATTCGCTCATGTCGATGCGGATCATGGCGTTCTCGTCGTCGAACAAAAATTCTGCGAGCGCGCGGGAGAGTTCGGTTTTGCCAACCCCGGTTGGCCCGAGAAAAATGAATGAGCCGATGGGACGATTTGGGTCCTGCAAACCGGCGCGAGCGCGGCGGACGGCGTTGGCGACGGCCTTGATCGCGGCGTCCTGACCGACGACGCGCTGATGCAAATGTTCCTCGAGCCGCACGAGTTTCGCGCGTTCGCCTTCCTGCAAACGCGAGACGGGAATGCCGGTCCAACTGGAGACAACCTGTGCGATGTCTTCCTCCGTCACTTCTTCCCGCAACAATCTTCTTTTGCCACCCAGGTGAGTCCCGGGAGTTTCCGGCGGACCGCCGGAAACAGCACGCGAGCCGCGTGCGCTCCCCGGAGTTGCGAGCGTCGCGTCTGGCGTAGCGCGGCGGGATCCCTCGGCTT
>DAIOVO010000045.1:10892-11919 GCA_036758965.1 Chthoniobacterales bacterium | reverse complement strand
CGCTCTAACTCTGGAATCCGTCCGTATTGAATCTCACTCGCTTTCGCCAACTCGCCGCGACGCTGGGCGCGTTCCAGTTCAGTGCGTAATTGCTCGAGCTGTTCCTTCACTTTTGCCTGCTCATCAATCTCTGATTTCTCTTTTTGCCATTCCGCTTTGAGTGCGTCGCGTTTCACTTTTAGGTTGGCCAGTTCTTTCTCAAGTTTCGTTAGGCGCTCTTTGCTGGCGGCATCTTTTTCCTTTTTCAACGCCTGCCGCTCCATCTCGTGCTGCATGATTTCGCGCTCGATCACGTCGATCTCGGTCGGCATGGAATCGAGCTCAATCTTCAAATGCGAAGCGGCTTCATCGACGAGATCGACCGCTTTATCGGGCAAAAATCGGTCACTGATATAGCGTTGCGAAAGGACGGCGGCGGCCACAATTGCCGCATCGGTAATACGAACGCCATGATGCACTTCATAACGTTCTTTTAGTCCACGCAGAATTGCGATGGTGTCCTCGACGCTGGGCTCGTTTACCATCACCGGTTGAAAGCGGCGCTCCAAGGCGGCGTCCTTCTCGATATATTTTCGGTATTCGTCCAACGTCGTCGCGCCGATGGTGCGCAGTTCGCCGCGCGCCAGCATCGGCTTAAGCATGTTGGAGGCATCGACCGAACCTTCGGCTGCCCCCGCGCCCACGATGGTATGCAGTTCGTCGATGAAGAGCACGACCTCGCCCTGCGAGTCGGTCACTTCTTTCAAAAACGCTTTCAGCCGGTCCTCGAACTCTCCGCGAAACTTCGCCCCCGCCACCATCGCGCCAATATCCATCGCGATAATACGTTTGTTTTTGAGCGACTCGGGCACGTCACCGGAAATGATTCGTCGCGCCAAACCTTCGACGATGGCGGTCTTACCCACTCCCGGCTCGCCGATCAGCACCGGATTATTTTTTGTGCGGCGCGAAAGCACCTGCATGACGCGGCGGATTTCGTTGTCGCGCCCGATCACCGGGTCGATTTTTCCGCGCCGCGCCAACTGCG
>DAIOVO010000045.1:9941-10850 GCA_036758965.1 Chthoniobacterales bacterium | reverse complement strand
CTGGTCGGTCACGCGCTGAGAACCGCGCACCTGTTGCAAGGCCTGCATTAATTTTTCCTGTGAAACACCGAGGTCTTTCAACGCTTTCGCCGACGCATTGTTCTCGTTAGCCAATGCCAGCAGATAGTGCTCCCCGCTCAGATACTCGTCCTTCAACTTCGCCATTTCGTTCTCGGCGGTGTCGAGCGTGCGCCGGAGATCATTCGACATCCGCAAATCAGAAACAGCGCCGCTCACTTTCGGCCGCCGCGCCAGGTCGCTTTCGATCCGCGTCCGTAATGCGTCAGTGGAAACGCCGATCTTCTCCAGCAGCGGCCGCGTCACTCCTTCGCCTTGCTCGAGCAACACGAGTAAAAACTGTTCATTACCGATTTCCGGCTGTTGCCCGCGCGAAGCGAGGTCCTGCGCTACCTGGAGCGCTTCCTGCATTTTTTGGGTGAATCGATCGATGCGCATTCTCTAAAATAACAATCGCTGTTCAGGCGGCAATTCATTGTGCATGGTTTCTGAAATGCGAACGTCGCGCGTTACAACGGGTGTGATAGAGTCTGGTGCGTGGCGAAAGAAGAACGCTCGCTCTGGGAAATTTACGATTCCGAAATCCCGCCCTGGCGTCGCGGGCGCAACATCCTGCTCTGCATAGCGCTCTTCAATTTCGCGTTGCAACTGCTCTTTTTCGGCGCCGTTGCCCTTAGCGGCACAATCGATCGGCTCTTCCTCGTCGCCGGTCTTGCCGTCCTTTTCTGGCTGCTATTTTATTTTGTCTGGATCGGCGTGCATTGGCTGCGCTGGGTCTGGGGCGGATTGAATCTGCTTTCCGGCTTTTGCTGGCTCATTTACGCCTGGCGCGATGAAAGCGCGCTCGAGACCATTTTCGCGGTAACGAATTTTCTCGGCGGCGCTTTTCTC
>DAIOVO010000045.1:0-9931 GCA_036758965.1 Chthoniobacterales bacterium | reverse complement strand
TTCGGTTTATTTTTTTGCGCTCCGGCAAAAGGAAAAAGTTCGCTGGAAAGAATCGGCGGTGGTGGGCGCGATTTGTTTGTTAACTCTGGGCAACATTTTTGCTGGCTCGGTTGGTTTCCGTTTTCTGAGTGAACAACGCGCAGCCGGCGCCTGCCGATTCGCGAACTCAGCTGCGGAGATCATCTATCACGACCGCGATCGGATGTGGGCGGTGAAGCACGCGACTCAGAAATCGTTAGCAAATAACGGCCAGGAGCGGATGAGCGCGTTCTTCCAAGATAGCCTGGTCCGGCTGGGTGATGTGCGCCAAATTTCTTCCGCGGTTGGGGGTGTTCGGCTACATTTTCAATTTCCACATTCGCTGCAAACGCAGGCGCAAACTCAGGCCCGGGCCGAGACGGACCACGGTCCGATCCAAATTTATTTTTCGCTGTGGAAGGCAGGGGATGATTGGGAGATCGACGGCATGGGCTGGAATTTTATTCCTCTGGCGGAAAAGGCGCAGCCGTAATCGCGCCGGATTGATTTTCTCGAAGCTGTGCTTGTTCTGCCTAACGAGTCGTATATAGAATCCGAAAAGGGCAGCGCAACAGCCGAAGAAAAGGGGCATCCGCTATTTTTTTGTAAAGGCATTCTGGACTCGCACCCAATTTCGTTGCAACGTCCGGCCTGCGGATGACAAAGGAAACAGCTAAAGCTCTCACGGTTATCGTTGCGGCCCTCGCCCTGCTGGTGGTGTTACTGTTGTGGGCGAATTATCTGCGGCCGCACGGCATCTAAGACGCTTCCCGAGGCGCGGCCGTTGCCAGCGCCTTGCCCTCCGTTTATCAATCTTTCGCCAATGAGCGCCGATCCTTCGCCTTCCCCACGCCGCATGCTCAAACTGTTGCACGCCGGTCCGTTCCGTCGCTACATCATCGGCTCGGCTATTTCCGATACCGGCACCTGGATGCAGGTGATGGCGCAGGGTTTCGTGATGAGCACGCTAACGGATCGTAATCTTTACCTCGGGCTGATTGGCCTGGCCGCCGGTTTGCCGAGCCTGGCGTTGACAATGGCGGGCGGCTCGGCCGCGGACCGCTACGATAAACGCCGCATTCTGATCATCACGCAAATTGTGCAAAGCATTCTTGCGGTCATTCTCGGCCTGCTCGTTCTCACCGGTAAAATTCAAATCTGGCACATCGTTCTGCTGGCGGCGTGTCTCGGCACTTGCATCGCATACGAAATGCCGGCGATTAACGCGCTTGTACCCGAGCTGGTGAAACATGATGAAATTGCGACCGCGATCGCTCTCGACCGTTCTGTGTTTCACGGTTCGCGTTTGCTCGGCCCCTCCGTCGCCGGAATTCTGGTCGCCTGGCGCGGAGCGGCGGTAGCTTTTTTTGCCAACGCCCTTTCATTTTACGCGCTGGTTATCTCGATGCTTGTGCTGCCGGCGCGCGCGCGCGGCTCGGCCGAGGAAGAAGCACAGCGCTCGAGCGGTTTCATGGAAGGATTTCGCTACGTGCGCAAAGATCGGGTGATTCTTTTGATGATTGTGCTCATCGCTTCGGTCACGCTTTTTGTTTATCCGGTGGTGGGCGTGATGCTGCCGCTTTACGTGAAAAATGTTCTTCATCTTGGTGCGCGACAGCTCGGGTTGCTCATGGCCTGTTCTGGCACTGGATCACTTTTGGGCGCGCTGGGATTACTCAGCATCGCGCGCTGCAATCGTTTTCGTTTTATGACTGGCGGAGTGGTCGTCGTCGCCGTCGCGCTCTTTTGCCTTGGACGCTTCGAGAGCTTTCTTCTCACTTCTATCGCCATGGGCGTGCTCGCGATCGGTCTCTCGATGAATTTTGGCCTGGCCAACACCATCGTGCAGGAACGCGCGCCGGCGCCTTTGCGTGGCCGCATTTCCGCCGTCTTCGGGCTAAGTTTTTTTGGATTGATGCCGCTGGCGGGGCTGGGCGTTCCGTCACTGGCGGATTTAATCGGCACGCGTCTCACGCTGAGCATTTGCGCTGGCGCGTTTGCCGTCGTGGGCGCAGTCGCCTTGCACATCGCCGGTCGCGGCGGCTGCGAAGAAACCGGCGCGGCCATTCCCGAGCCGCAGTCTGCCGCCGTCGCGTAATAGACACGCGATGATCGCATTTTCCACTTCCTGGAATTCCAATCGTCACACTTCCGGCGATGCCATGTTGCGTGAAATTCAGAAGCTCGGTTTCGATCTCGTTGAGCTCGGCCACGGAATCCGCATCTCGTTAGTTCCTGGCATCCAGAAAATGTTCGATGCGGGCGAAGTCCGTTTCAGCAGCCTGCACAATTTCTGTCCGCTGCCGGTCGAGGTCATGGGCGCATCTCCTGATTGCTACCAATTTTCCGCCGCCGGCAAACGCGAGCGCGACCGGGCGGTCAAGCAAACATTGCAAACGATCGATTTCGCGGAACGGCTCGAGGCGCCTTTTGTGGTACTGCATTGCGGATCGGTCACGATGAATCCGATCACCGACGAACTGATTGCGCTGGCGCAAAAGAAAGAATTATTTTCGCGGCATTACGTTCGCAAAAAAATCCAAGCGGTAAAAAGACGCGAGGAACGCGCGCCCGCTCATCTCTCGCGGGTGAAAGAATGTTTGCAGCCGATTGTCGAGCACGCCGCCAAAAAAAATATTCGGCTCGGCATCGAAGGGCGTCGCGGTTACGAAGAGATTCCTTCGGAGCGCGAAATTCCGCCGTTGCTGGATGAAATTGCGGCGCCGCACGTCGGTTACTGGCACGACATGGGACATATTCAGATAAAAAACAATCTCGGTTTTCTCGATCACGAAGAATGGTTGCGCGCGATTTCTCCGCGCACCTTTGGTTGTCATATGCAGGACGTGAAGTGGCCGGCGCAGGACCATCAGCCGCCGTTTTTGGGGGACATGAAAAATCTCGAGCGACTCACGCGCCTGCTGCCTAACGATTCTCAGATTGTGTGGGAATTGAGTCCCCGCCGGAGCGCGGAAGAAATCGCGCAGTCGCTCTCTCTTTGGCAAGCGCGCTTTGGTTCGGTGACGGAGTCCCCTCAGACCACCGCGGTTGAGGCGAAATGAAGAAAATTCTGCTAACGATTCTTCAGCTTGCCGTCACCTTGGGCGTTCTTTACTGGGTTTTCCACGACCCGGCCAAGCTCCACAAAATGAAGGTGGCGCTGGAGCAGGCTAACTATTGGTGGATCCTGATTGCCATCGTCTGCTACATCCTGGTGGAATTTGCGGCGGCGGTGCGCTGGCACATTTTGCTCAAAGTGCAGGACATTTTTCTTCGTCCGCCGCGGCTGGCCGGTTTGTTTTTGATCGGCATGTTCTTTAATCAGTTCCTGCCCGGAGGCACCAGCGGCGACATCATCAAAAGCTATCTGCTGCTCAAGGAAGTGCCGGGGAAAAAAGCCGGTGCGCTCCTGGCGGTTTTATTCGATCGCCTGATCGGCCTGATAGCTCTTGTTAGCATTACGGCCGTGCTGGTGCTGCTGCGCTATCACTGGCTCGCGCAAAAACCGGAAACGAGCCGTTACCTCTATTTCCTTCTCATTACGCTTGGCATTTCCGTCATTTCTCTCGCCGGCACCTTTATCATCAGCGGCTTCAAACTCTTTCATTATTTGCCGGCGCGTTTTCCCGGGCGGGAAAAATTAAAGGAAGCTTCCGCTGCCTATCATCTTTACGCGCATCATTGGCCGGCCACTCTGCTAGCCTTCGGCTGTTCGCTCGTCGCGCATCTCGCCACCTTCACCACTTTTCTTTGCGTCGCTTACGCGCTGGGCGCCGGCGTGCAGTTGATTGATTTTTTCGCGGTCATGCCCATCGAGCGCACCATTTCTGCCATCCCGATCAGTTTCGCCGGCGTCGGCCTGCGCGAGCACGTTTTACAAGTGATGTTGCACGGGCTTTGCAATGTGCCGGAAGCGGTCGCGGTCCTGATCGGCTCGTTGAGGTTTTTGGTGATGCTTCTTTGTTCCGCGCCGGGCGGCCTGGTTTATTTCTTCTACAAGCCGAGCGGCGCGGCGCACCACGTTCGTTTGCGCGAGATGCAAAGCGAAGTCGAAACTCTCGAACATGAAATCACCGGTGCGGAATAGGCGTGCGCTGCGTCCGTTTGTCGCCGCCACGTTTGCCATGACGTTCGATGGGAAAGTTACCGCTAAAAATTATACGCCGATCGATTTCACTTCGCGTGAAGACAAGGCGCACCTCATCCGGCAACGCGCGCTGGGCGATGCCGTCCTCCTCGGCCACGCTACACTGGAGGTGGATAACGTGCGGCTGGGAATTCCGCGGGAAGAATTGCGCGCGGAACGCATCGCCCGCGCGCAAGCCCCCTGCCCGCTGCGGGTGATTGTTTCCAACGCCGGCCGGATCGATCCCACGCTAAATATTTTCCAAACTGACTTCGGCCCGATCCTGATTTTTTCGACAACCCGCATGCCGCGCGCGATTCAAAAACAATTGCGCGAGAAAGCGACTTTGCATTTGAGCGATGCGCAGGTGGTGGACTTGTCCTGGATGCTGCAACAACTGTGGCTCGATTACAAAGTGAAACGGATCGCGTTCGAAGGCGGCCCGGCGCTTTTTCGTTCCATGCTCGAGCTCGGTCTGGTGGATCAACTCAATCTCACGATCGCGCCGTTTCTTTTCGGTGGAAAAAAGGCGCCGACCTTGACCGGCGTGAACCTCGATTTTCTGCCACGCAGTGTCCATTTCTCGTTAGAAGAAATGAGAGTCGTCGCAGACGAATGCTTTTTGACTTACCGCGTCCGTGCGCGCTCCCCGTCATCCTGAGCCCCGAATGCTTTCGGGGTTGAAGGATCCCGCCGCGTAACCTCAAAGCTTCCGTCACGCGCCCTCGCGATTTCCAGACGGTATCTTAAAGGTAGCGCCACGGGATCCTCGACTTCGCTCGGGATGACGAGTAACATTTCAAAGACCGCTGCCTCTTTCCATGGCCCAAATACTCGATAAAAACCTGGTCACAGAATTCAGGACAAAATTGCGCGGCGATGTAATCGAGCCTGGCGATCCTGGTTACGATGAAGCGCGCAAAGTTTACAACGCGATGATCGACAAAAAGCCGCGTTTAACCGCGCGCTGCGTTGATGTGACCGACGTGGTGCAATCGGTAAATTTTGCCCGGGAATCGCAGCTCCTCCTCGCCATTCGCGGCGGCGGACATAATGCGGGTGGTCTCGGCATTTGCGATGACGGCCTAGTGCTCGATTTGCGCCAGATGAATTCGGTGACGGTGAATGCAAAGGCGCGCACGGTGCAAGTGGGTGGCGGCGCAATTTGGTCCGAAGTCGATCGCGTGACGCACGAGTTTGGTCTGGCGGTGCCGAGCGGAATTGTTTCTACTACCGGCGTGGGCGGATTGACGCTCGGCGGCGGCCTCGGTCATCTCACGCGCAAATGCGGTCTAACGATCGATAATTTAATCGAAGCCGAAGTGGTTTTGGCAAACGGCGAAGTCGTTCAAGCTAACGAATCGCAGAACGCAGATTTATTCTGGGCCTTGCGCGGCGGCGGCGGAAACTTCGGCATCGTCACCACCTTCACCTTTCGGGCTCACCCGGTCAGCACCGTTTACGCCGGTCCCATGTTCTACGAGTTGAGCGACACCGCCGATGTGATGAGGTGGTATCGGGACTTAATCCTCTCCGCGTCCGATGAGTTGAGCGGATTTTTTTGTCTTCACACCATCCCTCCGGCGCCGCCTTTTCCGGCAGATCAGCATTTCAAAAAAATGTGCGGCATCGTCTGGTGCTACACTGGACCCCTCGATCAGGCGGAAGAGGTTTTCAGACTGATTCGCGCTTTTAAGAAACCGGTGATCGATCTCGTCGGCCCGCTGCCATTTCCGGCGCTGCAAAGCATGTTCGACGGGCTCTACCCTCCGGGGCTGCAATGGTACTGGAAGACACATTTCATCAGAGAATTGAGCGACGCGGCCATCGCGGAGAACGTTCGCTTCAGTGAAATGTTGCCCTCGCTTCATTCGACCATGCATTTTTATCCGATCAACGCCGCGGCTTCGCGCATTCCGAAAAATGCCACGGCATGGAATTTCCGAGACGCGAACTGGACGCAGGTGATGGTCGGCGTTGATCCCGACCCCGCGAACAACGAACGGACAATCGCCTGGGCGCGAAACTATTTCGATGCGCTTCATCCGCATGCCGCTGGCGGCGGTTATGTCAACATGATGATGGACGAAGGCGAAGAACGGGTGGAGGCAACTTATGGCGATAACTACCCGCGCCTGGTTGAAATCAAAAATAAATACGATCCGAATAATCTCTTTCGCGTGAACCAGAACATTAAACCGGCTAACAAGAAGTGAGCGTCGCACTCGCCTAAGCTTTGCTGACGGCAAGCGCCGTAGGACAGGCATCCTGCCTGTGCGGCCACTGGGTGTCTCGCCCGGTGAAGGGTGCCGGGAACGAATGGAACCAACCGGGCAAGATGCCCGGTGCGGCACACAGGCAGGATGCTTGTGCTACTGACGACGCGTCAGTCGAGGGTTGCATTGAAATGTCCCCGTACGAAGGTTTCATCCCTAACACGGAATGAACGCTGAGCAGTTAAAAGCGAAACAGGCGCCGATCAAGGAACGTTACCGGGAGCAGCCCGAAACGGCCGTGGTTACGTTACACGCGCAAGGCCGGATCGGCGAAGGCGTCACCTGCAAAATCGATACCGCAAAAGCGCTGGTTGAAGCTGGCCTCCATCCTGCCACGGGCGGTGATGGGACGAGCGTTTGCTCGGGCGACATGCTACTGGAAGCGTTAGTCGGTTGCGCGGGCGTGACCTTGGGCGCGGTCGCTACTTCGTTAGGCATCGAATTGCGCGACGCGAGCATCCGCGCGGAAGGCGATCTGGATTTTCGCGGCACTCTCGCGGTCTCGAAGGAAGTGCCAGTCGGTTTCCGGCGCATCCGTTTGCAGTTCGATCTGGATACAGACGCGAGTGAGGAACAGCTAGCGACATTGATTCGCCTGACCGAACGCTATTGCGTGGTTTATCAAACTCTGCGGCAGCCGCCCGAGATCGACGTTGCGCGTCGTGTCACCTGACGATAGCATTACCCGCGCTCTCTTCGCCTGCGAAACGCAGTAGTAATTTCGCTCATCTGATCGAGGAAAATCGACATGCCGTTATACATGGATATTCACAATATCGCCGGAGTTTCTGCCGAGGAGGTAGCCGACGCTCATCTGCGCGATCTTCAGTTGCAGGAGAAATACGGGGTGAATTATTTCAAGTATTGGATCAACAAAGACGCTGGAAAACTTTTCTGTATCTGTGAAGCGCCTGACACCGACACTGCTGTCCGCGTCCATAAGGAAGCGCATGGCCATCTCGCAGAAAAATTGATCGAGATCGAACCAGAAATGGTGGAAGCTTTTCTTGGTGGCGGCAAAGTCCATTCCTGCGGCGCGACTTTGCTTCCCGGCGATAACACCGACACGCGCGATCCCGCCATCCGCACGATTCTCTTTACCGATATTGTCGATTCCACCGCCCTCACCCAATCGCTGGGCGACGAAGAAGCGATGGATCTGATTCATTTGCACGACGCAATTGTGCGGGAGGCGCTAAAAACTTTCGGCGGTCGCGAAGTGAAACACACCGGCGATGGCATCATGGCTTCCTTTGTCTCCAGCGCGGCGGCGGTAAAGTGCGCGAGTCACATTCAGCGGCAAATGACCCAACGTCAGGAAGCGGAGAAAAGATATGAGCGGCCGCTTAAAATCCGCATCGGAGCGGCGGCGGGCGAACCGGTCGAGCATCACGATGATCTTTTTGGATGCACCGTGCAACTGGCGGCCCGACTCTGTTCCCACGCGTCGCCGGGACAGATCGTCGTCTCCAATGCGATTGCCGATTTGTGTGTCGGGAAAAAGTTCTCCTTTCAAGACTTGGGCGAAGTTTCTCTAAAGGGATTCGAGCAGCCGGTCCGCGTCCACGCGGTCGCGTGGCAGTAGCACCGTCGTCCATCGACTTCGCTTCGCGCCGCCCGGAATGACATGCACAAAACCAACTCCATCATCATGCACGCGCCGCGCGACCTCATCTTCGAGACCGCGGCCAATCTCGAGTTGTGGCCAAAAATTCTCCCGCACTATCGCTACATCCGGTATCTGGAACGCAGTCCCGAGCGTAATCTGGTGGTGATGGCTGCGACGCGCTCAGGCATTCCGATAAAATGGACCTCGGAAGAAATCATTGATCGCGAAAAATGCGAAGTCCGCTTTCATCACCTCAAGGCGTTCACTAAAGGAATGCGCGTCGTCTGGACTTTTCGGGAAACGCCCGCCGGCGTGCTGGTCGAAATTGCGCACGACATGAATTTTCGCGTCCCCGCTTTGGCGCCGGTGTTCAATCCCATCATCGGTGATTTCTTCATTCATCACGTGGCCAATCGCACTCTGGCCTGCATGAAAAAATATCTTGAGGCGCGGAATTGATCGAATGCTGGCGGGAACAAAGGGAAAACGGCGTTGCGTGATCACAGGTCTGGGCCCGATCACTTGCATCGGTCGCGGGCGAGAAGATTTCTGGCGCGGAATTTTGGCCGAACAAAGCGGGATTAGGCGCGTTTCATTTTTCGACGCCTCCAACTTCAACGCTCGTTGCGCCGGGGAAATTCGTGATTGGACGCCGGCCGATTTTTTCCCGCCCCATCGCCTGAAGCGCCTCGATCGTTACGCGCAATTTGCCGTCGCTTCCGCAAAACTCGCGCTCGATGACGCCGGGCTCGAATACTCGCGCGAGCAACCGCAGCATCGCATCGGCGTCAGCTTCGGCACCGCGCTTGGTGGCATTTCGAATGCGGAAGATCAGCACGCCTATTTCTTGAAAAAAGGTGCGCGCGGCGTAAATCCCACGCTCGCCCTTCAGGTCTTCGGCGGCTCTGCGCATTCCAATGTTGCGATTGAATTTGGTTTTCGCGGCGTCGGCACCACCAATTCGAACAGTTGCGCCAGCGGCACTGTCGCTGTCGGCGAAGCGATGCGTTACATCCGCGATGATTTTGCCGATGCCATCGTGGCCGGCGGCGCCGAAGCGCCCTTGAGTCCGCTTACCTTCGGAGCGTTCTCCATCATCAAAACCATGAGTATGTGGAAAGGCGAGCCGCACTTGTCCTGCCGGCCGTTTGATAAATTGCGCGATGGTTTTGTCATTGGCGAAGGCGCCTGCTCGCTTGTGATCGAAGAACTGGAGCACGCGCGAAAACGCGGCGCGAAAATTTACGCGGAGCTGCTCGGTTACAGTTTAAATAACGATGGCTTCCATATGACGACGCCGTTGCCGAGTGGCGAATCATGCATTCGCGCGATGCGGGAAGCGCTGACCGACGCGCAGCTCGGGCCGGAGCAAATCGATTACATCAACGCCCACGCCAGCTCGACGCGGTTAAATGACGCCACCGAAACGCTCGCGATCAAGGAAGTTTTCGGCAAACACGCGCGCTTAATTCCTGTTAGCGGCACGAAGGCGTTCACCGCTCATCCACTCGGCGCAACCGGGGCAATCGAAGCGACGATTTGTGCGCTCGCGCTCGAGCACCAGCGCGTGCCGCCGACTTTGCACTACGAACATCCCGATGAAAAATGCGATCTCGACGTCGTCCCGAACCACGGCCGCGAAACGAAATTGGATTACGTATTGAACAATTCTTTCGGCTTCGGCGGAATCAACGCCTGCGTGGTTTTAGGAAAACTGCGCGACTGAAGTCCGAGTGAACATTCGTTGCCGTGTCGAATAAGTCCCGGGTAGGGTAGGCGTCCCGCCCGCCGGTTTCCGCGTCTCGCGGAAACGAACTTTAGAGTCGACGACCCGGGGAAAGACAATTTCTCTCTGCCATCCGCCGCCAAAGAGAAAAGTCCGTGATCGCAAGATGCGATCAC
>DAIOVO010000044.1:15866-22606 GCA_036758965.1 Chthoniobacterales bacterium | reverse complement strand
GGGGAGTGCGGCGAGGTATTGGGCCACGGTGGAAGCTGTCATGTTGGCGACGATACCCGCTGCGGTTCGCGGGCGCGAACTTTACGGCGGGAGGCTGTGAGCTGCGAATCAGCCTAGGGAAGCCGGCGACTCGGTTTGGGAGACCGAACTGTGCGGCGGGCAAGCCTCATGCACCGCGCCGCCGCTCTTCACGACGATGCTCGGCTGCGGCGGGACTTTTCTGCAGGGCGGAGGTTGAATCGCTTGTCCAGTTTCATGGGATCACTTTTTGTATTTTCTAGCGTCCTTCGGTTTGGTGGCGATTTCGTTGAGCTTCGCCATCGCGTATTCGGCATAACCACCTTCGCGATCAAGATCGAGATAGCCGTAGATAGCATCGCCAGGCTTGAAGGTTTTCACGTTCGCGCCGACCGCTTCGATCGTGCCGGCGATGTCTGCGCCAGGAATGAAGGGAGGCTTTGGACCAAGGACGCCTGCGAACTTGCCGCTGCGAATCTGAGCATCGACTGGGTTCACTCCCGCCGCGATCACGCGGACGAGCACCTCGTCTTCTTTCGGCTCGGGTCGCGGCACATCCTCGTATTGCAACACCTCCGGCCCACCAAATTCACCAACCACAATTGCCTTCATTGCGGGAGCGGAGTGGGCAAGTTGCGGCGTCAGCGCCGCCAACAAAGGAATCAAGATGCACTTGGCTGTCATCCTCTTCTCAAAGCATTGTTGGGCCATTCGATCAAGACTCTCGTCCCGCAACACCGCCTTTACCTGGCCGATAATTAGCCAACCAACGGCATTTCGTTGCCGGTCGCGTCTGCCGGCCGGCGTCTATAACGCACCGGAATCGTAGGCTTGCTCGCCGTGAAGTGAAGCGTCCAATCCCAAATCTTCGTCGGCTTGCGAGACTTTTACGGTCGCGAAAAGGTTGATCAACGCCAGCATGACGTAGCTAAAGAGGAGGGCGTAAAGGGACGCACCTATGACCGCGATGCATTGCATCAGGAAAAAATGCGTGCCGCCATTCATGAGACCGTCGGCGCCGCTCCCGTTCATTGCTTTCGAAGCAAAGACTCCGAGCAGAATCACCCCCAACGCGCCGCCGACGCCGTGCACGCCCCAGACATCAAGCGCGTCGTCCCAGCCGAGTTTGTTCTTCAAGTGAACTGCGAGATAACAGACAATTCCCGCCGCGATGCCGATAAGAGCGGCCGATGGCAGCGAAACGAAACCCGCCGCGGGCGTGATTGTCGCCAGACCCGCCACCGCGCCGGTGAGTAGGCCGACGAACTTCGGTTTGCGTTGCACACTCCACTCGATCACCAGCCACACGATCGCCGCGAACGATGCCGCGACATCGGTATTCAAGAATGCCAAACCGGTAACGGCATTAACATCCAGTTCGCTTCCGGCGTTGAAGCCATACCATCCAAACCAGAGAAGGCCGGTGCCGATGGCGATGAGCGGGATGCTGTTCGGCGGCGACTCTCGATCGCGCCGCTGCCCCACGTAGAAAACGGACGCGAGCGCGGCAAAACCGGCGATGGCATGCACGACAATGCCGCCAGCGAAATCAAGCACGCCCATGCGCGCGAGCAAGCCACCGCCCCAGACCATGTGCGCAAAAGGATAATAGACGAAGAGCTGCCAGAGGACGAGGAAGAAGAGGTAAGCCTTGAAGGTTACTCGATTAACGAACGCGCCGGTAATCAGCGCCGGCGTGATGATGGCGAACATCATCTGGTAAGCCATGAAGACGAACTCCGGCAGCTTATGATTGCCGGGAAAAGGAGTGTTCAGGTCCACTCCATGCATGAACGCCTTGTCCAGGTTACCGATCAATCCGCCCATGGTGTCGCCGCTAAAGCAGAGTGAGTAGCCGACGATGAACCACATGATAGTCGTGATCCCCATCGAGACGAAACTCTGCATCATGATTCCGAGAATGTTTCGTCGGCCGGCGAGACCGCCGTAGAAAAAAGCGAGGCCCGGAGTCATCAACATGACCAGGCTGGTGGCGAGAAGCATGAAACCGGTAGTTCCTGTGTCAAACATAAGAGTGGCCTTTTGTATCTCCGCTGTTTACAAGGACTGCAATCTGATTACCAGCCGCATTTTTGGGCTTTTGGAATCCAAGAGACGTGCATCCGGATTTTCATCGATGACAAAGGCGAAACTTCTTCTCCATTCCTCGGTAGCTATGGCGCCGCGAATTTTTCGTTTTTATTGTAATCGGAGTCGTCTCCGGACAATCGCCGCAGCGTTCTGCCTGTTGCTATTCGCTCTTCCTCTTCCTGCCGGTGAAATCGCGATGCCGAATCCAGTCGCTCCATCCGCGCGTTTCAAATTATCCGGCTGGGTCGAAAGCGGAATCACTGCCAATCCCGACGGCGCAGCCGATGGCGAGAATTTCGGACACCTCTTTACCGATCGCGCGACCGAGCCGCTGTTGAATCAAGTAGTGATCTCGGCCGAGCGTTCCCTTGCCACTTCCGGCGACGGCTTCGATTGGGGATTTAAAGCACAGTTCCTTTATGGAAGCGACGCTCGCTACATTCACTCCCTTGGTTTCTTCGATAACACCCAGCACGAGATCGTGCAGCCGGACATCCCCGAGGCGTGGGTGATATTTCACCTGCCTGTTCCGCATAGCGCCGGCGGTCTCGACATCAAAGCGGGCAAGTTCGTCACCCTCGAAGGCGCGGAAACGATCGATCCGCGAACGAACGTCTTCTATTCACACAGCTACATCTTTAATTTCGGCATCCCGCTTAATCACACCGGCGTTCTCACCATCTTTCATCCCATCAAAGGCCTCGACCTTTACGCCGGCGTCACTCGGGGCGTGAACACCAGCATCACCGACAACAACTCCTCCGCCGCCTTTCACGGGGGAATTGGCCTCTCCCTGCGCGACGGCACCTTGACCGCACTAGCTACTACGCACATCGGGCCGGAAAATCCCGACAACAATCACGATCCACGTTATCTGAACGACCTTGTCGTCACTTGGAAAGCGACTACGAAATTCACAACCATCCTCGATGCGAACTTCGCCGAGGACGAAAGCGTTCCCGGCACCGCTAAAGCTTACGGAGCAGCCATCTACTTTACCTACGCCGTGAACGATTGGCTCACCCTCGGCCTGCGCGAAGAAGTTTACCGCGACCAGAAAGGCTTCTTCGTCGGCACTTTCGCCGATAACGACGACTTCATCGACATCGAGCGCGGGAAAACGAACAACCTCGATCCGCGCACCTACTTTAGCTCCGGCACCTTCAACGAAGTAACCCTCGGCGCCACCTTCAAGGTAGATCTTCTCAAACCGATCGCTCACCTCACTATCAGACCGGAGCTACGCTACGACGCCGCTCTCACCTCGAGCACCACCCCGTTCGCCAATCAAACGTCACGCAACCAATTCACCGCCAGCATCGACGCGATCATCGAGTTCTAAGAGGTGAAGACGGACTCTGGCCGAATGGAGAGTGGCCGCATTAGAAACTGATTTCCGTAAGCCAACATTAGGCCGACGGATTTTTCGGCAGAGGATCGATGAGGTCCGCGGCTGGATGTTCGATGCCGGTGTCGAGTGTGGCCAGTCTCCAGCCGCGTGAACCCGCCAGTTTGGCAAGGTAGATATCCGTTGTCGTGCGGGCAGAGCCGGCAACGGGACCATGGAGTGCACGCCGGTCGCAAGGAATAAAGAGTGGTTGCTCGGCTTTAATAAACTCAGCCAGAGTCGCCCGTGCATCCTCCATTGAAAATCCGAGCGCGCAGACGACGCGAAGAAAGCCAAGCTCAGTGATTGGGCAGAGAGCAAGAATCTTCTCCGCACGCCATGCTGCCACCGCCTCGTGGTGCTCATGACTCACGACCAGATGGGCTACAAGCACGGAAACGTCGAGCAGCCAGGTCACGGAAATTCGTTCAGGATCGCGTCGATTTCGACCTGCCGAATCACTCGCGGGGCGCTGAGGACTAGACGACCCGCCCGGCGTTTGGTGACGAAGCCAGGCATCACCGCAGCGCCGGAGCCATTCTCCAAGCTTTGGACGTGACGTAACAATTCCCCTCGTTGTTCAGGAGTCAGCCTCGGGATTTCCGCCAGCAGTTCTGCGAAACTCATGTTCGTATTCTAGCGGGCACTCATTTGCTGGACAAGCATTAGCTGCAGAACGCCATTGTCGTGAAATGCTCCGCCTCCTCATGTGGCGCGCAGCCGACGCGCAAAAAAAATAAGTTCAGCGATCGGGCGGGGCGCAAGCGAGACCAGCTCTAGTTGTCAAGACTTGCACTCTGACTCCGAATTTTCTGCTTTTAGGCTGAATACAAAGAACGACGTCGTTTGATCAGTTGACTGCAGCGATTGGTTAGATGTTTAAATGGGGATAGGGACAATGATCGTCTTAGGTTTTCGTAAATAATAGTGGTCGCTACTCCAGTCCGCAACGCCGCGTTGTCTCAGGATTTGCCGTGCTGACTCCGATCCTTGAGGATCGATCATTGCCTTGTTCTTCGCGATCGCGATGACCGTAACTCCAGCGGAGGTGAGGATCTGGAGTCGGCGAAAGTTCGTGACGGCAGGATGCCGTCACCGGCGGGCAGGATGCCCACCCTACCCGAGAGACGTGTTACCCTTGATGCGCGAGAGCGGCTTGGATGAAACCTTTAAAGAGTGGGTGGGGCTGGTTCGGTTTGCTTTGGAATTCGGGATGATACTGGCAGGCGAGGAAGTACGGATGGTCACGAAGCTCGATTAGTTCCGCGAGTGCGCCATCGGGCGAGGTGCCGGAGATTTCAAACCCTTTCGCGCGCATTTCGTCGCGATACTTCATGTTGAATTCGTAGCGGTGCCGATGCCGCTCAAGGACCTCGGGGCTGCCATAAACTTTTTCGGCAATGGTGCCGTGCCCGATTTTCGTCGGCCAGGTGCCGAGCCGCATGCTGGCGCCTTTCTGCTGCACGCCGCGTTGTTCTTCCAGCAGCGAGATCACCGGATCGCCGGCTTCCTTGTCGAACTCGGTGCTATTGGCCTTGTCCAAACCGCAAACGTTGCGCGCGAACTCGATCGTCGCCACCTGCATTCCGAGACACAAACCGAGATAGGGAAGTTTATTTTCGCGCGCGAACTTCGCGGCTTTGATTTTTCCTTCGACGCCGCGTTCGCCGAACCCGCCCGGAATCAAAATCCCGGCGACATCTTTGAGCTGGCCATCGACGCCATCCTGCAGCGTCTCGGCGTCGATCAGTTTTAAATCAATCCCGCAATCCTGGCTGGCGGCGGCGTGAGTTAACGATTCGTAGATTGATTTATAGGCGTCCTGTAAATCGATGTATTTGCCGACGACGGCGATCTTGACCCGCTTCTTGGGTGAAACGACGCGCTCAACAAACTTTCGCCAATTCGCCAAATCCGGCTCCGGCGTTTTCAGATGGAGCAGGCGGCAAACGAGCGCGTCCAATTTTTCGTCGTGAAACATCAACGGCGCTTCGTAGATGGTGTGTTCGACATCGCGCGCCTCGATCACGGCTTCGGGCGCGACGCTACAAAACATGGAAAGCTTTTGCCGCAGCTCGGCGTCGAGCGCGTGTTCGGTGCGGCACATCAGCACCTGGGGTTGGAGACCGATCTCGCGCAATTTCGCGATGCTTTGCTGCGTCGGCTTGGTCTTTAATTCCCGCGCCGCTCTAATATAAGGTACCAGCGTGACGTGAATGTTGACCACGTTTTCCTGGCCGACTTCGAGAATGAACTGCCGGATGGCTTCCAAAAATGGCAGCCCTTCGATGTCGCCGGTGGTGCCGCCGACTTCCGTAATCACGACATCGTATTTCGACGCGTCGGAAAGTTCGCGGATGCGGTCCTTGATCACGTCGGTCACGTGCGGAATGACCTGCACCGTTTTGCCGAGGTAATCGCCGCGCCGTTCCTTATTGATGACCGATTCGTAAACCTGGCCGCTGGTGAGATTGTTGTGGCGCGAGAGAACGCAATTGGTGAAGCGCTCGTAATGGCCGAGATCAAGATCGGTCTCAGCGCCGTCGTTTAAAACGTAAACTTCGCCGTGCTGAAAGGGCGACATCGTTCCCGGATCGACGTTGAGATAGGGATCGAATTTTTGGAAAACAACGCGCAGCCCGCGGAGTTCGAGCAATGTTCCCAGCGCGGCCGCGGCCAAACCTTTGCCGAGCGAACTAACAACGCCGCCGGTGACGAAAATGTATTTCATGGTGCTTTCCGTTTCGCGGCGGGATCCCTCGACTTCGCTCGGGATGACAGAGAAGGGCGCCTCGGTGAATCGGGTTGGCGGAGAAGGAGACGTTCCGCGTTTTGCGCATCTGCCGGCGTGTCGATACCGGGCGAACCATGTTTTGTGATGAGCACATGAACAGTTACACCATTCTCTAGCGCGCGCAATTGCTCGAGCGATTCGGCGCGCTCGAGTGGCGACGGTTTCCACTTCACGAATTGCAGCAGGGTTTCGCGGCGAAAGGCGTAGATGCCCTGGTGACGGAGCAACTTTTTTCCCAAGAACGGAAGCGCGGCGCGCGAAAAATAAAGAGCGTTGCCGGAACAATCGACCACCACCTTTACCTGGTGCGGCGATTGCGCGTCCGTTGGATTTGAAAATGGATGGGCCGCCGTCGCCATCCCGATTTTTGGATTTTTTTCCAGGATCGTGATCAAGCGATCGAGCAGTCGTGAATCCAGGAACGGCTCGTCACCCTGGACATTCACAATC
>DAIOVO010000044.1:9857-15856 GCA_036758965.1 Chthoniobacterales bacterium | reverse complement strand
GCGAGAAATTTTTCGCGCGTCGCGCCACTTCCGCGACGCGATCGGTGCCGCTCGGATGTTTAGGAGAAGTGAGCGCGACTTCTGCGCCCCAGTCAAAGGCTGCTTCTGCGATGCGCATGTCGTCGGTGGCGATGATAACGCGCGCGATTTTTTTCGCGCGCTGGCAGCGCTCCCAAACGTGGCGCAGCAAAGGTCTGCCGGCGATTTGGTGCAGCGGCTTTCCCGGGAATCGGGTTGAGGCCCAACGCGCCGGAATGATGACGACGCTCTTAGTCACTTCGTCATTCCAAAGAGATCGCGTGGCGCAGACTTAAAGATCATTCCGGCGCGAATTTCGTCAGAATAATTTCCGTCGCTTCCGCAAAATCCTGCGCAACCCAATCGGCCGCGCTGTCATCGGTGTCCGTTTCAAATCCGGTGCGAACGCGAATGGCCTTGATTCCGGCATTGTGGCCGCACTGCACATCGATTTCCTTGTCGCCGATAAAAATTGCCCGCGCGAGATCGACGTTATTTTCTTTCGCGCCTTGCAGCACCATTCCGGGCGCGGGCTTGCGGCATTTCGATTCCGTGCCGGGCGGATCGGGACAAACATAAGTGGCGTCGATCAACGACTCGCCGATTTGCCGAAGCACCTCGGTCTGCACGACGTCGTATTGCGCGCGCGTGAAATAGCCGCGACCGATGCCGCTCTGATTTGTAATCATGATGCGTTTGAAGCCGCGCGCCTTTAGTTTGCGCAACGAGCCGGCAACGAACGAAAAAACGGCGGCGCCTTTCGGATCGGCGAGATAATTTGCGTCGTGCATGATCGTGCCGTCGCGATCGAAAAACACCGCCGGCGTTTGTTCACTCATTCAAAAAACTTTGTCGCAGCTCGTCGCGACTGACGGTGGCGGTGCCGAGTTTTCCGACGACAACGGCGCTGGCATGATTGGCAATTTCAGCCGCTTCCAGCGGGGTAGCGCGAGCGGCGAGAGCTAAGGTGAAAAGCGCGACGGCAGTATCGCCGGCGCCGGAAACATCGAAAACCTGACGCGCTTTGGTCGGGACGTGATGCGGTTTCTTCCCGGGCGCAAACAGCATCATGCCATCTTCACCAAGGGTGATGAGAACGAGATCAGCCTCCCATTTTTTTAGCAATATCGTTCCAACCTTCTTTAACGCAGCCTCGGAGGAATCGTCGCTCACACTCGCCGCCAGGAAAGCTTCGCTTCGATTTGGTTTCACCACCGAAAGACCGCGCCAGGAAATTTCATGACGCGGGTTGGGATCGGCCGCGACAATTTTTCTGCGGGCGCGCGCGGCGGAAACGATGCGTGTTACCAATTCCTGGGCGAGAAAACCTTTGCCGTAATCTTCGAAAATGATGGCGTCGATTCGCGGCAGCATTCTTTCCACCGCGCGCACGACCGATCGAATTTGGGACGCGGTTGGTGAAACGAATTTCTCGCGGTCCACCCGCACCACCTGTTGCTGGCGGGCGATGATGCGCGTTTTGACGATGGTCGAGAAATCGTTAGTCAGCGGACAGGAACGCGTGTCGATTTTTTGCGCGGCCAGAAGTTTGCGCAATTGCTCGCCGCCGCGGTCGCGCCCGATTAATCCGATGACGCCGACCTGCGCGCAAAACTCCCGGAGATTTCGCGCCACGTTGGCGGCGCCGCCCGGATAAAATGTTTCGCCCGAAACTTCCACCACCGGCACCGGCGCCTCCGGCGAAATGCGCCCAACTTTGCCCCAGACGAATTCGTCCAGCATCAGGTCGCCGATCACGAGCAGGCGCTGGCGTTTGGCCCGCTTTAGAATTTCCTCGAGACGCCGCGGTTTCACTGGAAATGCCTCCGCGCGCGAAGTTTGATGCGAATAAGTAAAATCAAGGTATTAGTGGGCGCGAATTCGTTCTATTTTGAGTTTGCATTTATCCTGAATACACGGTCGAAATCAACAGTCGAAGTTTGCCGATGATTTTTATTTCCAAGTTTAACAAATGGATGGGTTTTGCTTTTGTGGCCCTGGCGTTGAGCGCGCCGGCCGCGCCTGCGCCGGAGCAGATTGATGTAAAGCAAATATCCAAACGGGTGGAAGACGTGGTGGTGCCGCTTCCGAATGAAGTTTTCGGCGCGCTCAATAAACTGGGTCCGGTTAACTGGAAAGAATTTGTTCGCACTGAAAAGGGCGCGAATTTCACCGAGCGCCCGCGGATCGCGCTGCTTCTGGGCACAGTGATTGCCGACGGATTTATCGCGGTGCAGGCGGAGGACGCGCCGGCGGTGAAAGACATTGGTCAGCGCGTCCTGGCGTTGGCGAAAGGAATCGGCGTCGGCAATTCCATTACGCCGCATGCGAAAGCCATCACCGAAGCGGCGAACAACCGAAAGTGGGACAACGTGCGACAGGAACTCGACCGCACCCAGAACAGCGTGCAACAGGCGATGAACGAAGTGCAGGACCAAAAGCTGGCCCAGCTCGTCAGTCTCGGCGGCTGGCTTCGCGGGACGCAGGTGCTCACGTCAGTCGTTAGCCGCAATTTCAGCGCGCAAGGCGCCGAGCTATTGCATCAGCCCGATTTGCTCGATTACTTCGATCAGAAATTGAAAACGATGCCGGAATATCGCACGCCGGTGATTGAAAGCATTAAAGGCGCGCTGGTGCAGGTGCGGCCGCTGATGCAGGGGCAGGCCAAGCCGATGTCGCCGGATGCGGTGAAGAAGATTAATGCGATCACCACCCGGCTGGACGACGAAATTGTAACGCGGCAATAATGAAGAACCGAATTGTTCCGGCAATTTTCGGGGCGTTGATGCTGGCGAGCGCGAGCAGTTTCGCCACCGTTGATGACGCGCAATCCTTCGCGCTCCAGGCCGCCGAGCCTTACGTGAAAGAAGGTTTTCAAGTGCGCGAAGATTACTGGGGCGGCGATCTGGGCACGGGCGAAAAAAAGGCGGTGCGGCAGCAATTGTTTAAAGGAAACGAATACTGGTTCTGGCTGGGCACAGAGGTGGAACGGGCGAAAATTTCCGTCCACATTTACGATGCCGAAGGCAAATTGATCGAAGAGCCGGATAGCTG
The DNA here is from genome assembly GCA_036758965.1 of Chthoniobacterales bacterium. Taxonomy (GTDB): domain Bacteria; phylum Verrucomicrobiota; class Verrucomicrobiia; order Chthoniobacterales; family UBA10450; genus AV69. The sequence goes on along the minus strand of DAIOVO010000044.1, from coordinate 12,784 downwards.
GCAGAAAGGACATTTCGCCGCCGCCCACGTCATCCCGAAATCGACCGGCAGCTATTTCATCATCGTGGCAATCGAAGAATCTCCCGAGGAACGGACCCACTGGGCGCTGGTCTACGGGTTCCGTTGACGCTAACTGGTCATTCTGAGCGAAGCGCAACGGAGTGGAAGAATCCCGTGGAAGTTAGCGTTAAGGAATCGCCGCGGGATTCTTCCACTCCGCTGCGCTTCGGTCGGGATGACCGTGTTTAACTTCTAAATGACGGAAACGCGCACTTTAGAATTTGAGAATGCGCGCGCGCTGCAATCGCTTTTTGCCAACGACCTCAAGCTGCTGAAAAATCTGGAAGATTCGCTCGGGGTGAAAGTCACCACCCGCGAAGGCTGGCTCCGGCTCGAAGGGGAACCGGAAAAGCTTGATCGGGCGCAGCGCGTCTTCGATCAATTGGAAGATGCACGCAAGCGCGGGGTCGAAATTCAAAAGCACGAATTCAATTACGCGCTCAATTCGGTGAACGAAGAACGCTCCGATAATTTAAGCGACGCCACCGCGATCAGGATCACAACGTCGCCGCGCAAGGCGCCGATCACGACCCGAACGCTCGGGCAAAAAAATTACGTCGAAGCCATCGACAAACACGACATCGTTTTTGGAATTGGCCCGGCCGGCACCGGTAAAACTTTTCTGGCGGTGGCGACGGCCCTTTCGTCTCTAAAAAAGGAACAGGTCTCGCGCATTATTCTGGCGCGGCCGGCGGTGGAAGCAGGGGAGGCGCTCGGGTTTTTGCCGGGAGATTTGAAAGAAAAGATCACGCCTTATCTGCGCCCGCTTTACGACGCATTGCACGACATGCTGGAGGCGGAGGAGATCGAGCGCCTGCTCGAGCGCCATACCATCGAAGTCGCGCCGCTCGCATACATGCGCGGCCGCACCCTGAACAATTCCTTCGTAATTTTGGATGAAGCGCAAAACGCCACCACCGAGCAAATGTTCATGCTTCTCACTCGCATCGGTATGAATTCCAAATGCATCGTCACCGGCGACGTCACCCAGATCGATTTGCCGGCGAACAAGCGCTCGGGATTAGTCGAAGCGCTCCAGGCGTTGAAGAATGTGCCCGGCATCGCTTTCAATTATTTCACCGAGCGTGATGTGGTGCGCCATCCTTTGGTTCGTGCAATTATTAGCGCTTATCAGCAGCATCGCACTCCTACGGGCGCGGGCCGCAAGTGATGTTCGATTTTCTTAAACGCAACAAACTCGTCCGGCGTGGATTGGCTTCCGGTAAAATCCGCCGCCGCCGCAGCCGCAACGAGCTGCTGCGCAACCTGGAATATTCTTTATCGCTCAAGCTCATTTTGTTCGCCGCCTTTGTTGCTGGTTTGGCGGCGCTCATTTTCAGCGGCGAACAATCCGAGCCGACAAAAAATTTCCTTATCGCGCTGCTCTTCTTTTTCATCGCGCTGATGATGCTGTGGATAAATCAGCCACGCACTTTTTCTCAAAGCTCGCGCATTCTTCTGGTCTTCGGCAGCATGCTGGTGCAGCTCGCGCTCACGCGATTGATCCACGCTTTGTGCGCGAATCACGTGCTCGGTTTGCGGCTCGATTTTGCGCAGTTGCTCACGCCCTACGCACTCGCACCGCTGATGCTAAGTGTGCTTCTCGGTCGCAATCACGCGCTTTACGTGGCGGTCTTCGTCAGTCTCTGGAGCAGCGTCCTCTTCGGTCGGATCGATGGGCCGCTCCTGGCCACGGGAATGATCAGTGGGTTCACCGCCGTTTATCTCACGCTCCAGGTGCGTCGCCGCAGCAAACTGATGCGGGCCGGGCTAGGCGTCGGCCTCGCCATCTGGGTGCTCTCGCTCATGTTTGGTTTTGTCGGCCCGATCAACTTTTTTGCGCCGATGGAAAATGATTGGGGCTTGATCGGGCTGCAAAGCGCGTTCGCAATTGGCAACGGGATAATCACCGCCACCATCGTCGGCGGAATTTTGCCGATGCTCGAGCACGGTTTTCAAATCACCACCGACATTTCGTGGCTGGAAGCTTCCGATTTGAACCATCCACTTTTGCGGCGAATGACCATCGAAGCGCCCGGCACCTATCATCACAGCCTGGTAGTCGCGAACCTGGCCGAAGCGGCGGCGGAAGCGATCGGCGCCAATGCCACTCTCTGCCGCGTCTGCGCTTATTTTCATGATGCCGGCAAACTGGTGAAGCCGGAATACTTCACCGAGAACATGAATTTTGAACGCAACCCGCACGACGATCTCGCGCCGACAATGAGCGCGCTGATCATTATTGCCCACGTGAAAGAAGGCGTGGATCTCGCGCTCAAACATAAATTAAACCAGCGCATCATCGACATCATTCAGGAGCATCACGGCACTTCGCTCGTCTATTATTTTTACAAGCGCGCCTTGCAACAACACGAGGACGCGCGCGCCGGCGGCAAGATCATGAACATTCGCGAAGGCGACATCGCCGAAGTGCGCGAGGAAAGTTTTCGCTACAGCGGCCCGCGCCCGCAAACAAAAGAAAGCGCTATCGTCAGTCTGGCCGATGCGGTCGAAAGCGCGTCGCGCAGTCTGGAGAAACCGACGCCGGCGAAAATCGAGCAACTGGTCAACGATATCATCGACCAGCGGGTGGCCGATCGGCAGTTGGATGAATGCGACCTGACGTTGAGCGACCTGCGCACCATCGCAGAGCGGTTTCGTTTCACTCTCATGACGATGCTGCACACCCGCATTGCCTATCCAAAACAGGAAACCAAAACGGCGGGAGCGCGCGAGGAAACGTTGCGGCCCGATGTGATGGCGGCGACCCATCGGCCGGCCGGCGCGCCCCCGGTTTCGGCGGCGTGAAGAGCAAGCTGCGCGATTGGCAGGCGCATACCGCGATCATTCTCGGCTCTGGATTAAAC
>DAIOVO010000044.1:0-9847 GCA_036758965.1 Chthoniobacterales bacterium | reverse complement strand
TTTCCAACCCGATCGAGTCGATCGCCTACGCCGAGTTTCGCGAAATTCCAAAACCAACCGTCGCAGGGCACGCCGGAAAATTTTCGCTCGCTGAAATTGGCGGCGCGCGCGTCATCTTCGCGCAGGGCCGCAGCCATTTGTATGAAGGCTACGACGCGCGTGAAGTAACGGCCGGCGTGCGTCTCCTCGCGCAAGCGGGCGTGAAACAGTTAATTCTCACCAACACCGCCGGAGCGTTAGCCGAAAAATTTCAGGCCGGCGATTGGATGATGCTGACCGATCATCTCAATCTCACCGGAACCAGCCCGCTGCGCGGCACGGCCAATTTTTTGGAAATGTCCGCCGCCTACTCGCCCGCGCTGCGCCAAAAATTCTCCGCGGCAGCGAACACGATCAACCTAAACATGCGCGAAGGTGTCTATGCTGCCGTCCCCGGTCCGCAGTACGAAACGCCGGCCGAAGTGCGCATGTTGCAAAAACTCGGCGCCGATGCCGTCGGCATGTCCACCGTGCTGGAAGCCATTCAAGCGCGCGCGCTTGGAATCGAGGTCGCCGCCTTCTCCTGCATCACCAATCTCGCCGCCGGCATTTCCGATTCGGTTTTTTCACACGACCAAGTTCTCAGCGCCGGAAAAAGCGCTGCGAAAAATTTTGCCCAACTCCTGACGGCGGCGTTGTAGGAATTTAGTCGACTGACATCTTAAAGAATTTCTTTACCGACCATAGTCTGCCCCGGACGGAGAAACGTCTTCACAAATTCACCTTTCCCGCAGACGATCATTCCGGAAAAGCTTTTGAACCATTTACCCGTGGGAACTTCGGGCTCTGCATCCAGCCACTGCGCCAGAAGCTCCAATTGCTGGGGGGGAATATCGATCGCGATTGGATGCGATCGAGCAGATGATTGAAAAGCGCCGGCGGCAAATTCCGCCGCCGTATTCTAGGCATTGCCTTTGGCGCCGTAGAAGCCGCGCACCATATCTTCGCGCACGCGAGACGCCTCGACCGGATCTTTCGCGTTCACCAGGCGATCAGCCAGGACGGACAGCTCCGGGCCCGCTTAGTTTTCGCTCCGCATCGAGTTGGTAGATAAATCGTACCACTCCCGCCTGCTCGTCTGGCGCGAGTCGTTTAATCTCGTCAATGATTTGCGACGCGGTCACGAGCCGACATTACCGGTCAAATCACCCATCATCAAGACAATGGATTTTCCCCTCGTTCCCAAGCTAAAGCCGACTCCTATTCTAGCTTCCGAAGGACGGACAATTCGGCAGTTGCGTCAAATATTGGAGTTAGAACAACCTACATTGCCATGAACTATAAGATTCAAAGCAGATTTCGCCGGTTGATTGCCTTCGCCGCTTTCGCCGTCGTTGCTCCATCAAGTAGTCTCTTTCCGCTCGAGCCCAAAAAGGAAGCGACCGCAGACGCAGCTCTGGCTCAGCTTAGGGCAAGAAAGTTACCTAGCCGGGAGAAACAGCTTCTGACTGGTACTGATAGTGGAGGAAGTTTGGTGCTGTTTTTCGACCGAGGACAAATCGTTCGACTAACGGTTACCATCGGGCTCTCGAATCGCTCGGTGACAGACGATCTTTTCTTCAAAGATGGTCGGGTAATAATGTCAGAGTATCTGACGAGGTTCGACGTATTCGATTCGCGCGATCAATCATTGCATTCACCTAAGAAAGGTGAGGAGGGCGCAGAAATTCGAGAAGTACTGACTTTTCGAGATGAAAAGCTAGTTCGTTGGAACTTACAAAGTACATTGCCTAAGGACCAGATACCGATCTAATCGGCGATTGGCAAAGTATGCTTGCGACTGCGAAGTATTTTTACTCCATTGCCCAGGAACAGGCCGCAGAGCTGGATGTGGAGAATTTCATAAAAAAGGGCCCGCCTTCGAAACCAGAACGCGAAATGTTTTAGAGCCGTATCTCCTGGCCAAAGGAAGTGGATTAATTGAAGCGAATAAGAGTAGTACAGACAAAAGTGAACATGCAGTCGTTATAACTGCGGATGCCGACGGCCTTGAGTACCTCGCCGAACGTCTGCAGGCGAACCCAGGGAAGGAAGGTCCGGCTGCTCATTTTCATCTGATGCCGGAAATGGCAAATCTACTTCCTAGTAGCCTCGAAGATCTGGAGCCGGACTTTGCGTTTAGAAACAGCGAAGACCGAAGCGGACGTTGAGCTGTAGCCGTTGATCTAGCAGCGCCGTTCCAGTCACGGGCGAATCTCTATCGGCGTTCCATCGCGCACGGCGGCATAGATTTCTTCGATCTCCTCGTCAGTTACGGCGATGCATCCATCGGTCCAATCGCGCATCCGATGCGCGTCGCCAATCGCGCCGAACCCGTTCGGCAATCCGTGGATCATTATGTCGCCGCCGGGGGAAACACCCGCTCGCTCCGCGCGCAGTATGTCCGCGGCGCTGGGATAGGAAATGTGCAAGGCGCGATGGTAATCGCTGTCGGGCTTGTGGAAATCGATGACGTAGTTTACTTCCGGAGTGCGGTGGTCGCCTTCACGTTCCTTCGGACCGATCGGCGACGAACCGAGCGCGACCCGATACTCTTTCACGACCTTTGATCCGTGAAACAAACTCAGCCGGTGCGCTTTCTTTTCCAACACCACATGATCGACCTGCTGCCCGATAGGAGTTCGCTGACGATTTACAGCGAGATATGCGGCCAGCGTCGCCAGCGGCGCGAGGACGCCGATAAATAGGACACGCCGCAAATTTCGATTCAGTTTAGGTCCGGGCGGCGCGAGCGCGGCTCGCGGTCTTTGGTCGTGGCGGTCGAAGGCTGGGTGACGAATGGGCCGCCTTCCATCGGCGCGGCGGAAGTGAAAGCGACGTCGGGCATGTCGCTCGGCAATCCTTCGAGCGGGAAATCTTTGCGCAACGGAAAGTAGGGGTAGCCGTCCCACATCAAAATCCGGCGCAGATCAGGATGATTGTGAAAGCGGATTCCCATCATGTCGAAAATCTCGCGCTCGTGCCAGTTCGCCGTCGGCCAGATGTCGGAGACCGTTTCGACCGCGCAAACTTCTTCGCTGACGGAAAGCTTCAATCGCAGATGAACGGCCAGGGTCAGCGAGTAGAGTTCATAAACAATTTCAAAGCGCGGTTCGCTCCCAAAATTATCAACGCTCGAAATGTCCACCAGATAATCGAAGGACAATTCGTCCCGGCAAAACTTCGCCACCTCGCGCAAGTTCTGGGGCGAGACGGCGAAAGTGGTTTCGCCGCGAAACTCCACCCGGCTCTGGATTTTCCCGCCCAACAAGCGGCTGAGAGAATTGAGAAGTTCCGGGCCGGTCATTTTACGTCTGTCATTCTGAGCGAAGCGCAGCGGAGTCGAAGAATCCCGATGCGTAACCTTGAAGTTTTCACGGCGGGATCCCTCGGCTTCGCTCGGGATGACTGGATCATGCCAGCGCTTCGTCGAAGTGCTCCGTCAAGGCCGGCTTGAGCGCGCGCAGGGATTGTTCGCCTTCGATCTTTTTCTGAAGCCGCATCAACCCTTCCAGCAGCGCTTCGGGCCGCGGCGGGCAGCCGGAAACGTAAACATCGACCGGGATGAGCTGATCGATTCCCTGCAAGACCGCGTAGCTGCGATACATCCCGCCGCTCGACGCGCACGCGCCCATCGCGATGCACCATTTCGGTTCCGGCATCTGTTCCCAAATCCGTTTCACCGCCAGCGCCATTTTATAAGTAACGGTGCCGGCGACGATCATGACATCGCATTGCCGCGGCGAAAATCGCATCACTTCCGAACCGAACCGCGCGATATCGAAGCGCGAGGCGGCGGTGGCCATCAATTCAATCGCGCAACAAGCCAGTCCCATCGGCATCGGCCAGAGAGAATTTTTCCGCATCCAGTTCATGGCGGCATCAAGCCGCGTGAAAACGATGTTGCCCTCGATTTTGGAGTCGTAAGCGGCGGGGACTTGAACGGGCACGAGAAACACTAAGAGCCGCGATTTTGTTCGCAAGAAGAAAGGCCGCTCCCTTCTGTCATCCCGAGCGAAGCCGAGGGATCCCGCGGCGTTAGCGATAACTTTCCTAACGGGATCTTTCGGCTTCGCTCGGGATGACGGCTTTGCGGAAGCCACTACATCTGTGTAAATCTGTGTGCATCCGTGGCTAATTCCGCTTCCGAAAAATCGATGACTCAAATTTCCCGAAGCCATCTTGATCGTCTGGAGAACCAGAGCGTGTTTATCTTTCGCGAGGCTTATCACGCGTTCAAAAACATCGCCATGCCGTGGTCGATGGGGAAGGATTCCAACGTTCTGATCTGGTTAGCGAGCAAGGCGTTCTTTGGCCGGGTGCCGTTTCCGGTTCTGCACATCGATACCACTTATGAATTTCCCGAGATGCTCGAATTTCGCGAGTGGGCGGCGGCGCATTACCAACTCAACCTCATTGTAAAAACTAACGAGGAAGCGCGCGCGCGCGGCATCGGCTACGAGACGCACGATCCGGTAACGGTGACGCATGAGTTGAAAACAGTTGCGCTGCAGCAGGCGATGACGGAGCACAAATGGGACGCGCTCATCACCGGCATCCGGCGCGATGAGGACCCGACGCGGGCGAAAGAGCGCTATTTTTCGCCGCGCAACGCGCAATTCGAGTGGGATTACAAAGATCAGCCGCCGGAATTCTGGGGACAATTCGCGACCGCCAGCGGGCGAGGGGAGCACACGCGAGTCCAACCCTTGTTAGATTGGACCGAGGTCGATATCTGGCGCTACATCCACCGGGAACAAATTCCGATTCCGCAAATGTATTTTGCGAGGAACGGCCAGCGCTACCGTTCTCTCGGATGTAGCCCGATTACAAAACCGATTGCGAGCAATGCAGCGACAATCGAAGACATCATCGCGGAATTGGAAAACACCCGCACGAGCGAACGCGCTGGCCGCGCGCAGGACCACTACGAACGCAACGCGATGCAGAAATTGCGAGCCCGCGGGTTTCTATGAAGGTGACTTGGCCTGAGTGTGTGGTTAGTCTAGTCTGCTCGCATGACTGACAAGCAAATGGCGATTGATTCGCTCAAACGTCTCCCGGCCAACGCCGATTTGCGCGAGATACAAGATCGGATCAATTTTCTAGTCTCGCTTCGACAAGCCGAACAGAGCATTCTTTCCGGTCGCGGCATCCCGCAGGAGGAGGCCAAAGAAGTGCTGGCTGAGCGCATTGCCCGATGGAATTCAAAATCATCTGGTCGCCCGAAGCGATCGACGATCTCGAAGCGCTGATTCGATTCATTGCCGGCCATAATCCTGGCGCCGCCTTGCAGTTGGCTAACAAAATCGTGGATCGAGCAGGAGCTCTCGCGACTCAACCTAAAATCGGGTCTTTGACGCGCAAAGGATCGAACGTTCGGCGAGTGCTGGCATCACCATTTTGGATTTTTAATCGCGTTCATCTGCGGTCCCGATCTATTCATATTTTACTGGTTTGGCACACCGCTCGGGATGGCTCTCCCTTATGAGCGAGGTAAAACCAGCGGCAAGCCCGCGCCTAAAAGTCGTTTTCGTCGGTCACGTCGATCACGGCAAATCGACTTTGATCGGGCGGATTTTGCACGACACCGGTTCGTTGCCGGAAGGAAAGCTCGAGCAGGTGCAGAAGGCGTGCGCGGCGGAAGGGATGGAATTTGAGTTCGCATTTTTGCTTGATGCACTGTTGGAAGAGCAGGAGCAAAACATCACCATCGATACCACCCAGATTCCGTTTCGGACGGCGAAGCGCGAGTACGTCATTATCGACGCGCCCGGCCACAAGGAGTTTTTGAAAAACATGATCACTGGCGCGGCCAATGCGGATGCGGCCGTGCTGGTGATCGCGGCCAACGAGGGAGTGCAGGAGCAAACCAGGCGGCACTCTTACTTGCTCAGTCTGCTGGGGATTCGGCAGTTTTGCGTGGTGGTGAATAAAATGGACCTGGCCGATTTTTCGGAAGCTCGTTTCCGCGAGATCGAAAAAGAGTATCGGTTTTTTCTAACGACTCTTAAGCTGGAGCCGCAGGTGGTGATTCCGGCCTCGGCCCGACTGGGCGAAAATATTACCCAGTCAGGTGCGAAACTAAAGTGGTACCGCGGACCGACGCTGGTGGAAGCGCTTGATCAGATGACGCCGCTCGCGCCTTCGACCGATTTGCCGCTACGATTTTGCGTGCAAGACGTCTATAAATTCGATGAGCGCAGAATCATCGCCGGCCGCGTCGAGACGGGAACCCTCGCAGTGGGTGACGAACTCGTGTTCTCGCCGGCTAACAAGGCTACGGTGGTGGATTCGATTGAGCGCTGGAATCCTAACGAGACGCAGAATGGCGCCGCCATTGCGGGTGACTCCATCGGCATCACCTTGCGCGAACAGATTTTTGTCGAGCGCGGTTACGTCGGCTCGCACGCCAAAGATGCGCCGATCGAAACGAATCGATTTCATGCCGATCTTTATTGGATTGCGCGTCAGCCGGCGCGTCTGGCGCAGCTCTACAGCGCGCGTCTGGCGACTCAGGAAATTAAGTGTCGGATTGCATCCATCGACGAGGTGATGGATTCCTCTTCGCTTGATCGCAAAGCTGGCGGTGCGGAGCAGTTGGCGCGAAACGAAGTGGGGCGCGTGACCATTCAAACGCGCGCCCCGATTGTGCTGGATAACCACGAGCGTTTGCCGCAGCTCGGGCGTTTTGTGCTGGTGGAAGACGGCGTAATCGTCGGCGGCGGGATCGTGCACGGCGGCGTTTACACCGATCGCGCGGCGGTAAAGAGCAAAAATATATTTTGGAGCGAAGGCAAAATTACCGCGCAGGCGCGCGCGCAACAATACGGGCACCGCGGCGCGGTCGTCTGGCTCACCGGGCTGTCGGGTGCGGGCAAATCGACTATCGCGCAGGCGCTGGAGCGCGAACTTTTTTTGCGCGCGATGCATCCTTACGTGCTCGATGGCGACAATGTGCGCCACGGTTTGAACTCGAATCTTGGATTTTCGCCGGAAGATCGGGTGGAAAATATCCGTCGCGTCAGCGAAATGGCAAAGTTAATGGCCGACAGCGGGTCGGTGGTGGTGACGGCTTTTATTTCGCCCTATCGCATCGACCGCGAGCGAGCGCGCGCGATCACACTGGAAGGGCGCGCCGAATTCATTGAAGTATTTGTGGATGCGCCGCTGAAAGTTTGCGAAGAGCGCGACCCGAAAAACCTCTACAAGAAAGCGCGGGCAGGGGAGATTCGTGAGTTCACCGGCATCGATGCGCCTTACGAACCGCCGGACGATCCCGAAATCGTCGTGCGCACTGATGAGCAGAATGTCGAAGAATCGGTCGCGACGATCCTCGAGCAATTGTTGCCGCGTCTGCGCACCGAAGCCTAGAAACTCGCTCGATTTTTCGCGCCCGTTCCGCCAAGATTACGAAATGAAGGGCAATCGACTTTAGACGGGAACGCCACAGCGGGCGTCCCTTCCAGGCGGGGCGCGCGCAGGCTGGCTCTAGCCGACGGGCACAAGCTCGCGCGCTGATTTCATTTTCGCGCGATCGGATTCGATGACGTCGTGCACGATGCGTCCAAGCTCGGCGGCTTCGTACGGTTTCGCGATCACGCCGCGGAAACCAAATTCCTGATACTTGCTCATGGTCGCGTCGGTCGCGTAGCCGCTGGAAACAATCGCGTTCACGGCCGGGTCGATTTCGAGCAGACACTTCAACGCTTCTTTTCCACCCATGCCGCCGGGCAAAGTGAGATCCAGAATGACGAGGTCGAACCGTTCGCCGGCCAATAGTTTTTGCTGATAAAGTTCCACTCCCAGCACGGCGCTCTCGACCGTCATCACGTCATAACCCAGTTCGGTGAGAGTAAATTCCACCAACGCGCGGATCGCTTCTTCGTCATCGACCACCAGAATGCGGCCGCTGCCGCGCATGGGTGCGTCCTCAAGCTTTTTCGTTTCCTCCGGCGGCGCGGCCTGACCGAGCGCGGGAAGATAAATGGTAAAGGTTGAGCCGGAGTTGACTTCAGATTCCACAGTAATAAGCCCCTTATGATTACGAATAATGGAGTAGGTGCTGGCCAAACCGAGACCATTGCCTTTTGGTTTCGTAGTAAAATATGGATCGAAGATGCGTTCAAGATATTGCTCGGGGATACCGATTCCTTCGTCCCGGATGCTGATGCGAACGTACGTGCCCGGCGGCAACAGCGGCAGACTCGAACCGTTTTGTCCGGTGTGACAAAAATTTTCGGCCGCGACGTGGAGTGTTCCTCCATTCGGCATCGCCTGGTCGGCGTTTACCACCAGGTTCGCGATCACCTGGCTGATCTGGCCAGTGTCGATTTCGGCCTGCCACAAATCTTTGCCAAGTTGGAATTCGCTTCGGTTATGCGAACCACGCAACGAAAAGCCGACTGTATCCTGAATCAGCCGGCCGATCGACGCCGTCTTCTTAATGGGCGCGCCGCCGCGGGCGAAAGTTAACAATTGTTGTGCAAGGTCGCGCGCGCGCATGGAGGCATTTTTCGCGTCGCCGAGACGCGCCATCATTTCACTGTTCGGTGGCAGAAGAAGCGACGCCAGAGAAATATTTCCGATGATGGCGGTGAGCAGATTATTAAAATCGTGCGCGATACCGCCGGCGAGCAAACCGAGTTGTTCGAGCGACTCGGCCTTGCGCCGTTGCGCTTCGCCGCGTTGCCGCTCGGTGATGTCGCGAAAGACCAGGACGACGCCGGCCACGCTATTTTTGTTGTCGCGAATGGGCGACGCCACTTGTTCGATCAAACGCTCGGAGCCGTCGCGCCCGATGAGCGTGGCGCTGTTCGGGAGACTTTCCAAAATGGATTGCGCTTCGTTATGAAAACCGTTGCGTTGCGCCTGCGCCTGCGTCGCCAGATCGATGGAAATGTTGAAGACCGTTTTCAGCGGCTGTCCGACGGCGTTTTTGGAAGTCCAGCCGGTGAGCGTTTCGGCGGCGTTGTTGATCACGATGATGCGCCCCAGCAAATCAGTGGTGATGACGCCGTCTCCGATGGAGCGCAAAGTGACGGCGAGGCTCTCTTTCTCGGCCGCGATTTGTTTTTCGAAACGTTTGCGCTCAGTCACATCGCGCACCATCGCGACGTAAATTTTAGCGCGGTCGATCACCATTTCGCTGAGCGAAATTTCCACTGGGAAATCAAATTTCCTGCTGGTGCGACCGATGGCGAGCGTGGTGGTGCCAGTGTGACGGGCGAGATCGCGCCACTCGATCGGCGCCGGCTTGGAGTCGAGCGCGTAGGTCGCCGGAACGATCCTGGTGATGCGGTGGCCGATCATTTCGTCCTTCAGGCAACCAAACAATTTTTCCGCCGCTCGATTCATCGTCCGGATAATTCCGTTGGCATCGATCGTGATCATGCCATCGAGAATACCCTCGATGATGGCGCGAATACGCACTTCCGCATCGCTCAACTTAACCAGTTGCCGGCGCACCAGCACGAAGCTGTAAGTGTTGGATGAAATGAGCAGGCCGACCGCGAGCAACGCCAGCGCCAGCAGCCCCACCGTATTAAGAATGCGCCGCCGCGCCGCCACGCTTGAGCGCTCATGATAACGCGCGAACTCTTTGCTTTGAATCGCGTCGATTTTATCCTGCACGCCGCGCAGAAGCGCTTCGCTTTGGGCAATGGAGTTTGCTCCGTTGATTGGCCGGGCAGCGCGTTTCGCCGCCATCTCTGGCGCGACCGAAAGATTAATCCAGCGCTCGACACTGGCGCGCACATCACTCAATAGTTCGGCCTGCTCGGGCGTGTTCGCCATCAGGATGCTGAGGTAACCGTAGTAGGTATTAAAT
>DAIOVO010000043.1:17066-22940 GCA_036758965.1 Chthoniobacterales bacterium | reverse complement strand
GATTGAATCCACCCGAATTCCGTGAATCAAAAGCGCCGCCGCCATGACCGCCACTGTTGTTACCGCCCAGCGAAAAATAAAATGTCGCATGGCGCACCGTAACGAATCACTCGGGGGCCGCAAAGTGGTTTAGAAAAGCCCTTGCATGCGCGTTGCCGACAAGTAATCGGTAATTTAAATGGCTATGAAACCGAATTTGCCCAAGGTCGAAGAAAATTCTTTGGCCGCGCCGGGACCGACTGCAAAACCGCGCCGCAAACCTGCTGCCGGCAAAAAATCCCCGCCCCTCCGAAAACAACGGTCGCGTCTCCCGCTGCGACGCGTTCCAATCTCCACGACGATGATGTCCGCCTGCGCGCGTATCTGATTTCCGAAAAAAGAATTCGTCTTTCGTTTCCTGGCGATGCGAATTCCGATTGGAAGGAAGCGCGCCGTCAATTGCTGGCGGAACGCAACGGCGGCAACTAAGTTGCGCGGCCGGGTGAAAATTCCGGCACGATTTCGCAGATTTTTTCCACCAGCCGCGCCATCGCGAAGGGCTTTGCGATAAATCCGCGGACGCCCGGCTCTTTCATTAATTCGCGCGCGCGTTCTTCATCGCCGCGCCCGGAAATCAAAATTAACGGCGGCACCGGCAGAGGCGGGCTGACGTGGTCGTAAACCTTTCCCACAAGGGCAAACAGCATCGCGCCATCAATCATCGGCATTGAAAAATCGAAAATGAAAAGCCGATAACGTTTTTTTAAAGCCAGCTCGAAGGCGTATTCGGGATTTGGCGTGACATCGATTTCGCATTGCAACTGCGCCTGCAGCGCCTCGCGCGTGAGTCGTCCGAGCGCAACATCATCGTCCACTACCAGAATTCGCCGGTTTTGCTCACCGTTCACGGCAAACGCTTGCGCTAAACCGCGCCCGGTTTCAAGCTTTCCCTCGACCGAATGAACGCAGACAAATTAGCCGACGCCCTCCGCGAACGCGTCCGCATCATTGGCGACGAAAAAAGCCGGCGCGATCCGGGGCGGCATTTGGAACGGTTGCGTGACATTTCCGAGCGAATCGACGTGTTGGTTGCGGCGTTGCCAAAACCAATTCCACCGCGCCTGGCGCATTTTCTCGAGCGCCGCAGTTACGATAAGGCGCTCGAGTTCCTGGAACGTAATCCCTAGCGCGAATACAACTCGACGATCAACTGCTCGTTCACCATCGGCTGAATTTCTGCCCGGGACGGAATGCGCGAGACGCGCCCCTTGAGCGCATCGCGATCGACCGTCAGCCAATCCGGCACCGGCACGATTTGCGTCAGCTCCAGATTGCGCAGCGCGAGTTGGCGCGACTTCGGTTTATCTTTCACCGTCACTTCGTCGCCGGCTTTGACGTTGTAGGATGAAATGTTGACCGTGCGGCCATTCACCATCACGTGCCCGTGCGAAACGAGCTGGCGGGCCCCGCTGCGCGTATTCGCCAAGCCGAGCCGGAAAATCACATTATCCAAACGCGTCTCGAGCAATTGCAAAAGCGTTTCGCCGGTAACACCTCGTTTGCGCAGTGCGTTTTCGAAGATGCGGCGAAACTGGCGCTCCAATAATCCGTATTGGTAACGCAGCTTTTGTTTTTCGCCGAGCGCGACGGCGTAATCTGATTGTTTCCGCCGCGATCCTTTCGGTCCATGCATCCCGGGCGGATAATTTTTGCGCTCGAGCGATTTGGATGGCCCGAAAAGCGGCACTCCGTAACGGCGGCTAACTTTGGTTTTTGGTCCGGTGTATCTGCCCATCTTAAGAAAGTAGGAAGTAGAATTTAGAAAGTAGAAAAACTCAAACGCGGCGTTGTTTGGGTGGGCGGCAGCCGTTGTGCGGAACCGGCGTGACATCGCGAATGACGGTTAATTCCAAGCCGATTGCCTGCAAGGCGCGGACGGCTGACTCGCGCCCCGCGCCCGGTCCTCTCACCAGCACTTCTACTTCTTTCAAACCGTGTCCCATTGCCTGGCGCGATGCATCCTGCGCCACCATTTGCGCGGCGTAAGCGGTGCTCTTGCGCGAACCTTTGAATCCAACTTTGCCCGCGCTCGACCAGCCGATCACGTTCCCCCGCAAATCGGTGATCGTCACGATGGTATTATTAAAAGTCGCCAGCACATGCGCTACCCCGTTGTAAACGTTCTTGCTTCCCTTGGCCTTTACGATTTTCGGCTGCTCAACGCTGTCGGCATCGAGCGAAAGGTTTTCCGCTGGCGGAGGCGTTGCTGGCGCATCCGGCTTCTTTGCTTTCGGCGCTGCTTTTTTAGGCGCAGCGGGCGCGGCCGTTTCCGCAACTGGCGCCGAGATCTCCGCGGGGGCGGCTGTTTTTTCGGCTGCGCCCTGCGCCACCTCTAGTTTCGCTTCCGCTTTTGCCGCCGGCTTCTCCGCTGCTTTTGGTTTCTTCTTTTCTTCCGCCATGTCGCTTAGACTTTTCCGGTTTTCGCTTCCTTGTTACGAATCACGCCCACCGTTTTGCGCGGCCCTTTGCGGGTACGCGCATTCGTGCTCGTGCGTTGCCCGCGCACCGGTAAACCGCGCCGATGCCGGATGCCGCGATAACAATTGATCGCCTGCAAACGTTTCAGGTTTCCCTGGGTTTCTCGCCGCAAATCGCCTTCGATCAGCATCTTGTTAGCTGTGATTGTCTGGATAATTTCGTTCAACTGCTGCGGCGAAAGACTCTTCGCCCGCAGATTAGGATCGATATTAGTCTGCTCCAGAATCCGCCGCGCCGTCGCCGGCCCGATCCCGTAAATGTAGGTCAGCGAAGCTTCGATCCGCTTCTCCGATGGAATTTCAACTCCCAATAATCTCGGCATGTTATTCGTTAAATCGTTAAATCGTTAAATCGTCTCACCAATCCACTACTCCATTGCTCCATTGCTCCGCTTATCCCTGGCGCTGCTTGTGGCGCGGGTTCTTGCAAATAACGCGCACGACGTTCTTGCGCTTCACTATTTTGCAAGATTCACAAAGTCTTTTTACTGATGGTCGCACCTTCATAAGTCCACGTGGCGAAGCCGCGGCGATGACCGCGTCATTTTTGGCGAAAAGTGATCCGCCCTTTCGACAAATCGTAGGGGGAAATCTCTAGCATAACTTTGTCTCCTGGCAAGATGCGAATGAAGTGCAGCCGCATTTTTCCCGAAATATGCGCCAGCACATTGTGGCCATTCGGCAGCTCCACCCGAAACATCGTGTTCGGCAGCAACTCGACCACCTTGCCTTCTACTTCAATTGCGTCTTTCCGCGCCATGTCAGAATTTCGGGCTCTCCCTTTGTAATTAAAACCGTGTGCTCGAAATGCGCCGATGGCATTCCATCCGCGGTGCAGGCCGTCCAGCCATCGTCCAGCATCCGCACGGCGGACGTGCCCAGATTAATCATTGGCTCGATCGCCAGCGTCATCCCTGCTTTCAAGCGCGGGCCGCTGCCACGTTTCCCGTAGTTCGGCACCTGCGGTTCTTCGTGCAATTTCCGCCCGACTCCGTGGCCGACAAATTCGCGCACCACATTAAATTGATTCCGTTTCGCTTCCTCTTCGATTTCCGCTCCGATGTCGCCCAGGCGTTTGCCTTCACGCGCCACCAGGATCGCCCGTTCGAGCGCTTTTTCTGTCACGCGCAGCAAGCGCTCCACGCGATCATCGACCACTCCTACCGGCACAGTGGTGGCGGTGTCCCCCACCCAACCGTCGCAAATCACGCCGATATCCAGTTTAACGATGTCGCCGTATTGGATGCGGCGCTGACTCGCGATCCCGTGAATCACTTCGTCGTTGATCGAGATGCAAATGTTACCGGGAAAAACGCGATGTCCGAGCCGGTAACCGAGAAACGCGCTCTTGACCTCCGCCTCCGCCATCATTTCCGCCGCCGCTTCGTCCACCTCTTTGGTGGTGACACCGGGCCGCACCAACTCCACCACCCGCTCGAGAATATCGCTCGCCAGCCGACAGGCGTGCCGCATCTTTTCTGCTTCGCGCGCGCTCTTGATCGGAATCATTTCGCTTCGATCAACTGTGAAATATCCGCGAACACTTCTTCCCGATCGCGATTGCCATCCAGCCGATGCAGCGTTGCTTTTCCTTCATAGAACTCCGCCAGCGGCTCCGTCTTGCCGTGATATTCTTTTAATCGATTTTGCAGCACGCTCGCGGCGTCATCATTTCGCCGCACCAGCGGTCCTTCACAGTAGGGACAGAGCGCCCGCTCGGCAAAATTCCCCGAGGCCAGGCTGGTAACGAATCCGCAGGCGCCGCATTGCAAACGTCCGGAAATACGATCGCTCACCGTTTGATCCGACACCTCGAGCCAGATCGCGAGATCGAGCGGCGTGCGATGTTTCGCCAGAATTTCCTCCAGGCTTTGTGCTTGCGGCGCGGTCCGGGGAAATCCGTCGAAAACAAAACCGTGTCCGCCGTGCAGCCGCAGCCAGTCTTCGATCAGCTTCACGATCGTCGAATCCGGCACCAGCCCGCCCTGTTGTATGATCTCCGCTGTCTCCAGCCCGAGAGGCGTGCCCAAATCTTTCTCACGCCGCAAAATCGCGCCCGGCGAAGTCACTGGAATTCCAAAATGCCGCGTGATCATTTCGGCCTGGGTTCCTTTGCCAGAACCGGGCGGGCCGAGTAAAACGAGCCGTCTTTTCACTCAGTGGCCGTAAAGAAAAATCGCCACCCCGCCGATGACCAGCACCGCGATGGCGACATAGAGCCACATCAACGTGCCCTGCGCCGCCGCTTCTCCGCGATTGTAGGAACCGCGGGAATCGAACGCGCGACCGCGAATGCGGCCTTTGCGCAAAAATCCATCGTAATGGCGTTGGATTAAATGCGTTTCCATCTGTCGCATCGTGTCCAGCATCACCCCGACGATAATCAGCAAACTGGTGCCGCCGAAAAATTGCGCCGTGATCTGCGGCACATGCATTCCCTGACTTAACAATTGGGGCAACACCGCAATGAGAGTGAGAAAAATCGCGCCCGCAAAAGTAAGCCGCGTCATGGTGAAATCCAGAAAATCGGAAGTCGGTTTGCCCGGTCGCACCCCCGGAATATAGCCGCCGTGTTTCTTCAGATCGTCCGCAATTTGCGAGGGCTGGAACTGCGTCGCCACCCAGAAATAACTGAAGAAAAAGATCATCATCGCTAATAAAACATAGTGCGCCCAGCCGGTGGACATCAAATCCACAATCTCTTTCGCCATCCGGCTGTTCTTGAAAGCGAAACCGACAATCGTGGTCGGAAACAAGAGCAACGCCCAGGCGAAGATGATCGGCATCACTCCCGCGTAGTTAACTTTCAGCGGCATGAAGGTCGCCTGGCCGCCGTACATTTTCCGGCCCACCACTCGTTTGGCGTATTGCACGGGCACTTTGCGGACCCCTTGCGTGATCGCGATCACGGCCGCGATCACAATAAAAAGAAACAAAACCATCAAAACCAGAATCGCGGGATTGACCTGACTGGAGCCAGTCGCGCCCGAGGGCACAAAGGTTTTCCACGCCTGCGCCAGCGCCGCCGGCAAACGCGCGACGATGCCGATGGTAATAATGAGCGAAATGCCGTTGCCGATTCCACGCTCGGTAATTTGATCGCCCAGCCACATCAGGAAAAGCGTTCCGGTAGTAAGCGAGATCACCGTGACGATGCGAAATCGCCACGTCTGGTCATCCACCAGCGGAATGCCCAGGCGCCGAATGGTGTCCGGAATCCCACCGAGAACCGTATGATACGCCTCCGGATGCTGAAAGGAAATTGCCAGCAAATATCCCTGGAAAAGGCAAAGTGCGACCGTGCAGTAGCGGGTGTATTGCATGATCTTTTGCCGGCCGCCGTCTTCGCGCGCGAGCC
>DAIOVO010000043.1:13033-17043 GCA_036758965.1 Chthoniobacterales bacterium | reverse complement strand
GCTGGAGCATGATCGACGCACTGATGTAGGGCATGATGCCGAGTGAAAAAATCGCGCAATTCTCCAGCGCGCCGCCGCTGAACAAATTGAAGAGCGCCGCCACCCCGCCGCCTTTGTCCGCGGTGCTGTGAAACCATTCCTGCAACACCGTCTGGTTCACGCCCGGCGTGGTGATGGCCGCGCCCAGGCGCACAATCACAATTACCGCCAGGGTAAAAAGAATCCGGCGCCGCAGCTCCGGAATTTTCACTGAGTTCAGGAAAGCCGAGATCATCGACTACGCGCGTTCGCCTATTTCTTGTTAGGCTTTTTCTTTTTCGGCTTCGCCTTCGCCGCCGCTTTTGGTTTTGCGGCCCGCGGTTTCGCCGCCTTTTTCTTTACCGGCTTGGTGGCATCGCCATCCTGCCGATGAGCCGTTGGCGGTTCATTGGTGTCCCCGCCCCTGCCCTTCGGCTCCGAAATCGTTCCACCGGCCTTCTCAATTTTTTCACGGGCCGACCCACTTACTTTTTCGACTTCAATCGTCAGGCCATGCTTCAGCTCGCCGTCGCCCAGAATTTTTATTCCATAAAAATTACCGCGCACCAGTTTGGCCTCGCGCAGGGAAGCTTCGTTCACAGTGGCTCCGCTTTTAAATGTCGTTAGGTCGGAAAGATTCACCACCGCGTAGCTTTTGTGAAAAGCGGCGTTATTGAAGCCGCGTTTCGGCAGCCGCCGAATCAGGGGCATCTGTCCGCCTTCAAATCCCAGGCGAAGACTGCCGCCCGAACGCGCTTTTTGGCCCTTGTGACCTTTGCCGCTCGTCTTGCCGTGACCAGAGCTCTCGCCGCAACCCAGCCGCTTTACTCGGTGCCGCGCACCTGGCCGTGGCCGCAAATTATGAAGTCGCAGCATTGTTCCCCCTTCCATCCGGCGAAGCAGCCGCGTGCGGACGGATTCCGCGCACTTTAAAAATTTCCTCGCGTCTTCGCAAATTGCGCAGCGCTTCGATCGTCGCTTTCACCACATTGGCGTGGTTGCTGGAGCCAAGAGACTTCGCCAGCACATCACGAATTCCCGCTGCTTCTACCACCGCACGTACACCGCCACCCGCGATCACGCCGGTGCCAGGCGAAGCCGGCCGCAACAAGACGCGCCCGCCGCCGAACTCACCGATCGTTTCATGCGGAATCGTGTTCTCGTTCAACGAAACTTTTTGCATCGCCTTTCGCGCCGCCTCGGAAGCTTTTCGAATCGCTTCCGCTACTTCGTTCGCTTTCCCAAAACCGACGCCGACGCTTCCATCATGATCGCCCGCGACGATCAGCGCGCTGAAACTGAAACGCCGCCCGCCTTTCACCACTTTGGCGCAGCGATTAATGAATACGACTTTCTCGGTCGTGTCGCCGCGCGCCGCCGGCGTTTTGTCGGTGTTACGATCGCCTCGTCTGCCTTGATTCGGTGGTGCCATCTTAAAATTTCAATCCGCTTTCGCGCGCAGCGTCCGCCAGCGCTTTTACTTTGCCGTGGAAAATAAATCCGCCGCGATCAAACACGACGTTCTCCACTTTTTTTGCTAACAATTTCTCAGCAATCGCCTTTCCGACGCGTTCCGCCGTCGCCCGGTTTGCCGCCGTTTGTTTTCCGGCGACAGCTTTCTGCAGAGTCGAGACGGCCACCAGCGTTTTGCCGGTATCGTCATCGATCACCTGGGCATAGACATGGCGCCCGGAAAAATGGACTGCCAAACGCGGGCGTTCCGCTGTGCCGTTTACCTTTTTGCGAATGCGCGCGTGGATTCTCCGTCGCGCGGCTTTGCGATCCGTTACCATTTACTGGACTGTCTTTCCTTCCTTGCGCCGAATCTGTTCGCCCGCATAACGCACGCCTTTGCCCTTGTAAGGCTCCGGTGGGTAATAACGTCGAATGTCAGCCGCCACCTGTCCGACCATTTTTTTGTCAACTCCCGTGATCGCGATTTTCGTGTTTTCCGTCACCGCAATTTTGATGTCCTGCGGAATCGAAAACAAAATCGGGTGCGAAAATCCCAGCGAAAGATTAAGTGTCTGCCCCTGCACGGCCGCTTTAAAACCGACGCCCTCGATTTCCAAATTCTTGGTGAACCCTTCACTGACGCCACGCACCATGTTGTTCACGAGCGCCCGCGAAAGCCCGTGTAACGCGCGTACGCTACGCGATTCCGCTCCGCGCGCTAACGAGACGTGGTTGTTCTCCACTTTCGCGGAAATTTCGCGCGGCAGTTGCCAGCTCAATTTCCCTTTCGGCCCTTCCACCGCCACCGCGCCATCCTGGCCGACGTTGACCGTCACTTTATCCGGCAGAGCGATGGGTTTGTTTCCGATCCGCGACATAAATTTTTACCAGACGTAGGCGAGCAATTCGCCGCCCACATTTTGTTTTCTTGCCTCGCGCCCCGACAAGACGCCGCGGGATGTGGAGAGAATCGTGATGCCCATTCCGCCGAGCACGCGCGGGATATCGTCCGCGCCCACGTAACGTCGCAGACCCGGCCGGCTCACTCGTTTCAACCCGGTGATGGCGCTGCTGCGATTGGCCAGCTTGTTCGTGATCTTGATTCGCGGATGCGCCGCGTTCCGGTCCAACTCGTAGTCGGTGATGTATCCTTCTTCCTTCAAGATTCGCGTCACTTCGGCCTTGATTTTCGAGTAGGGAACAAACATCTCCGTCTTCTGCGCACGCGTCCCGTTACGCACGCGCGCCAGCAAATCTGCAATTGGATCGGTTACGGTACTCATTTCAAGATCAGGCTGCCTGCGCCGCCGGTTTTTTCGCGCGATCACTGAACGGCATTCCCATTTCGCTGAGGAGCGATTTGGCTTCTTCGTTCGTGCGAGCGGTGGTCACAATCGTAACATCAAAACCGATGTTGCGCTTGATTTTATCAAGCTCGACCTCGGGAAAAATCGACTGGTCGGAAACGCCCAGGGTATAGTTGCCGTTGCCATCGAAACCGCGCGGCGACACACCGCGAAAATCGCGAATGCGTGGCAGCGCCGCCTTGATCAGCCGTTCGAGAAATTCATACATCCGTTCGCCGCGCAAAGTGACCTTGGCGCCGATTGCCTGGTCTTTGCGCAACTTAAAATTCGATATGCTTTTCTTGGCCCGCGTTTCCGCCGGGCGTTGGCCGGTAATAAGCGCAAGCTCGGCTTTCGCATCATCCAACGCCTGTTTCACATCGGATTGCGATCCGACGGAAGTGTTGATCACCACCTTCTCTACCTTCGGCACCTGGTGCACGTTCTTGTAGCCATGCTGTTCGCGCAGCGCCGGCATCACCCGCTCTTTATAGTCTTTGTAAAATTCGTTCTCCATCGCTAGGCCTTAACCTTTTCCTTTTTTGCCTTCGCTTCTTTCTTCGCCGGCCCGGCCTTTTTTTCCTGCCGCTCGATTACGCGCACATTTGAAATGTGAATCGGCCCTTCACGCTCCGCGATTTTCCCCTGCGGATTGTCCTGGGATTTGCGCAGGTGCCGTTTAATAATGCGTACGCCTTCGATCAAAACGCGCTGCTTTTTCGGCAGCACTTGCAAAATTTTCCCGGTCGAACCACGGAAGTTTCCCGAAATCACTTCCACGTTATCGCCTTTTTTCACATGAAATCTGACGCGGTTCATAAAACCTCCGGCGCAAGCGAGACGATTTTCATGAAATTTTTCTCGCGCAATTCGCGCGCGACCGGACCGAAGATTCGGGTTCCGCGCGGGTTCAAATCTTTGTCGATAATGACAATGGCATTGTTATCGAAACGCAGCACCGAACCGTCATCACGTTTCACCGGCTGTTTCGTCCGCACGATGACCGCGCGCACCACTTCGCCTTTTTTCACCGTGCCGGTCGCGCTCGCTTCTTTCACGTTGGCGGTGATGACATCGCCCACCCGCGCGTAAAGCGTCGATTTCCCGACCACGCCGATCATCGTCGCCATGCGCGCGCCGGTGTTGTCGGTCACATCGAGTCTGGAACGAAGCTGCACCATAAGATTATTT
>DAIOVO010000043.1:4666-13023 GCA_036758965.1 Chthoniobacterales bacterium | reverse complement strand
CCTCGACTAATCGCCAGCGCTTGAGTTTGCTCAGTGGGCGCGTTTCCATGATGCGAACGGTGTCGCCGTCTTTGGCTTTATTCTCCTCGTCGTGCACGTAAAATTTTTTCTGCTGTTTCACAATCTTGCCGAACTTCGGATGCGGCACGCGCGTAACCGAACGCACCACAATCGTCTTGTTCATTCCGCTCGAGATTACCTCGCCCACCCGCGTCTTGCGCGTTTTGCGATCCTCACTCGTGCTCGTAATCGCGCTCGTGCTCGATTGTTGAATTTCCTCCGCCATAAAAAATTATTTCTTCCCGTTCGCCTGCTTTTGCCGGCCCGAAAGCACGGTTTCAACCCGCGCCACATCCCGCCGTAGCAAACGAAGCCGGCTTGGCTGTTCCAACTGCCCGCTCTGTTGTTGCAGGCGCAAATGCAAACTTTCCTGCCGCAGATCGCGCTTCTTCGTCAGAAGCTCGTCCGTGCTCATTTCAATTATTTCTTTAATTTTCATCTCTCGTTAGGCAGCGACATGGTGCCGCGTTAAAAATTTCGTCCGCACCGGCAGCTTGTCCGCCGCCAGGCGCAATGATTCCCGCGCGACCGACTCCGGCACGCCGTCCAGTTCAAACAAAATGTTGCCCGGCCGCACCGTCGCCACCCAAAATTCCGGCTGGCCTTTGCCTTTACCCATGCGCGTTTCCGGCGGACGCCCCGTCACCGATTTGTCGGGAAAAATTCGGATCCAAAGTTTCCCTTTCCGTTTCATATTTCTCGTTAGCGCCACTCGTGCTGCTTCGATTTGCGTATTCGTGATCCAGGCGCGCTCGAGCGTTTGCAGACCGAATTCGCCGAAGTCGATTCGCAAATTGCGCGAAGCCGTCCCCTTGCGACTTCCCCGCTGGGTTTTGCGATACTTCACTCTCTTCGGCATCAATGGCACAAAATTTCTCCTTTAAACAGCAGCGGGTTGCGCTTCAGCCGGAGGCGGCGGCGGCGGTGCGGATGTTTCCGTTGGCGCTTCTTCTTTTTTACAAATCCAGCACTTCACCCCAATTTTTCCGTAAACCGTGTTCGCTTCCGCAAATCCATAATCGATCGGCGTGCGCAATGTATGTAGAGGCACTTTTCCCTCGCGATACCATTCCGAGCGCGAAATCTCCGCGCCATTCAAACGCCCCGAGCTGCGCAAACGAATTCCAAGCGCGCCAAAATCCATCGCGACCTGCACTGCTTTTTTCATCGCGCGGCGATACGCAATTCGTCGCTCGATCTGCAAGGCCACATTTTCCGCCACCAACTGCGCATCCAGCTCCGGCGTTTTGATTTCCTGAATATCGATTTTGATCTGCTTGCCCTGCGCCATTTTCGAGATTTCCTCGGTCATCTTTTCGATTTCCGCGCCTTTGCGCCCAATGACGATGCCGGGCCGCGCGGTAAAAATAGTGACGCGAATCGAATTCCACGCGCGCTCGATCACGATCTTCGAGACCGCCGCGAACAGCAGTTTCTTCTTCACATAGTTCCGAATCTCGAGGTCGCTGTGAAGAAACGCCGGTAGCTCCTGCGGGGAAGCGTACCAGCGCGAACGCCAGTCGCGATTCACGCTCAGGCGAAAGCCAATTGGATTAACTTTTTGTCCCATAATTATTCTTCTGTCATCCCGCGCGCAGCCGAGGGATCCCGCAGCGTTACCATTAAGGTAACTTCCCCGGGCTTCTTCGACTCCGCTTCGCTTCTCTCAGAACGACGACCGCGCATTATTTCTTCGCCTTCCTCGCCGCGCGTTTGCCAGGCTTCTCCGATTTCTCGTTCGCTGGGCTGCCTTCTGTCTTAGTCTCGTTAGCCTTCTTTTTCGCAGCCTTTTGCGCCGCCTTCCGCTGTTCGCGCGTTTCGATCTTAATCTCGTCCGTTAAAATTATCCGGATATGACTCGATCGTTTTAAAATCCTCGAGCCGCTCCCGCGCGCCCGCGCCATCATTCGTTTCATCGTCGGCCCCTCCCCCACCACCGCCTCTTTTACCACCAGGCCTTCCACCTTCAGATTGGCGTTGTTTTCCGCGTTCGCGACCGCACTTTTCAAGGTCTTGTTAACCAGGGCCGCCGCTTTCTTCGGGCTGAAGGCAACAATATCGAGCGCTGCCGCCACCGGCAATCCCTGGATCTCGCGTGTGACTTCGCGCGCCTTGAAGGGCGAAATCTTCGCGTACCGGTATATTGATCTGACTTCCATCGTTTTCGTTATTTTAAACTCAACCCGGCTTGTTTCTCTCCCGAACAAACCTTGTCCCGACGCGCCTTTGCGGGGGACAAAAAATCCGCCCAGATCGCGCAAGCACTTGTTCGCGCGCCTGATGCGGGGAGCGCCACTATAGAGGGAAACCGGGCAGCCGCAAAAGAATTTATTTCAAACTCACATCCCGCCGGGCGTCCACTTCGAGCCGATCTCCCACTTTAATTCCTTCCTTCCCAGATTCCTGAATGACCGCGCCGCAAATGCGTTCGCGCACGTCCACCACCCGCAAAGTCGCGATTACTGCGTCGCCCCTCTTCACGCGCAACGGCATCCCGATTTTCACCCCTTCGCGCGCGCCGAAATTGCCGACCACGAACGACCATTCATTCTTGACGCTGATCACGCTGCCATCGAGCAGGGAGGAATTCTGCGCCGGGGCGTTCGCGTTTCGTTCGGCTAGCGCATTTGTCCCGCGCAACTGCGCTTCCACATCCATCCGCGCCTGCGCGTCGCCACCCGTTTTCAAATAGTGCAGCATCGTCTCCGATAATCGCAGCATTTGATCGCGAAATTCATCGCGCTCTTTCCGCGCCAGTTGCAAATCGCTCACCGCCGTCAGCAAACGCTGCTCCACCTTGGCCCGATCTTTACTGGCGGAATCGAGTCCGAGCGCTTCCATCCGCAATTGCAGATCAGTAAACTTGCGTCGGAACACTTCCGCTTCCGCATTCGATTCCGCCAAACTTTGCGTCAGCATCTGCACCGTTTCCTGGCTAAGCGCTAACTGCCGGTGCAGCTCATCGTTCTGGCCCGCAGGCGTTGGGGCCGCCAACGGCGCGCCATCTACTTTGGCGCCCGCCGGAGAACTATTTTCCTGCGCCGCCAGGAGCAGAGAGGTTGAGAGTAAATAGTTGAGAGTGGAGAGACCAAACTTCTCTCGCGCTCCCGGCCTTTTTCTCTCAACTCTCAACTAAAAAACTCTTAACTATTTCGTCACCTTCGCTGTGTGCGACCCGTGTTTCTTGAACACACGCGTCGGAGAAAATTCGCCCAGTTTGTGCCCGACCATGTTCTCCGTCACGAAAACGGATTGAAAATTCTTCCCGTTATGAACGAGAAATGTGTGGCCCACGAAATCCGGCGTTACCATCGAGCGCCGCGACCATGTCTTGATCGCCTTTTTCGCGCCCGCCGAATTCATCTTGTCGATCTTTTCCAGGAGATGCGATTCTACGAAGGGACCTTTCTTCAATGATCTGGACATAATAAACTAGTGAATAGTGACTGGTGAATAGAATCGGCACCCACAACGTTAAGTTTTCTTCTTCGACCTCCTGCGTTCCATAATGAATCGATCGCTCGGTTTGTGTTTCGTCCGCGTCTTGAATCCTTTCGCCAATTGTCCCCACGGACTGACCGGATGATGCCGCCCACCGCCACCTTTCGATTTGCCCTGGCCACCGCCCATCGGATGATCAATCGGATTCATCACCATTCCGCGCACGTGCGGTCGGCGTCCCTGCCAGCGAGTCCGTCCAGCCTTCCCGCTGGCGACGTTCATATGATCAACGTTGCCCACCTGGCCGATGGTGGCGAAACAGCTTTCGTGAATGCGGCGGATTTCGCCCGAAGGCAATTTCACCAGCGCGTATCCGCCTTCGCGGTTATTCAGCGTCGCCTGCTGGCCGGCGCTGCGCGCAAGCTGGCCGCCGCGTCCTGGGGTGAGCTCGATATTGTGAATACTTGCGCCAAGCGGAATCGCCGCCAGTGGCAACGCGTTGCCCAGGTCCGGCGCGGATTTGTTCCCCGCGCTCACCCGCGCGCCAACCCGCAAACCGTCCGGCGCCAAAATGTAGCTTAACTCGCCATCGCCATACTTAATTAGAGCGATCCGAGCGGAACGGTTGGGATCGTATTCGATGCCGAGCACCTCCGCCTCCACGCCGCGCTTGCGTCGTTTGAAATCGACTTTGCGATAACGCTGCTTGTGTCCGCCGCCGATGTGGCGCGAAGTCAGCCGGCCATAATGATTGCGACCGCCAGTTTTCTTTTTCGGCTCGAGCAAACCTTTCGCCGGTTTCGATTTCGTGACTTCAGTGAAAGCCGGCAGCGATTTAAATCGCAGTGCAGGAGTGAGCGGGCGGAAATTCTTGAGTGCCATACCTTACTCCGTCATCCCGAGCGAAGCCGAAGGATCCCGCCATGCGACCTTAAAGCTAACGCCGCGGGATCCTACGACTTCGCCCAGGATGACCGCGTTAAAAGTTGATTGAGTGCGCGAAGCGGTCATACCAGCTCGATTTTCTCGCCTTCCTTCAGCGTCACGATCGCTTTCTTCCAATGCGGCTTGCGGCCGAAATCGGCCCGGCGCTCGCGCTTTTTCTTACCGGCGTAATTACAGGTGTTCACCGCCACCACTTTTTTCTGAAATAATTTCTCGATCGCCTGCTTGATCTGAATCTTGTTAGCGTGCGGCCGCACGCGAAAAACATACTTGTTTTGTTTTTCGCTCAGGAGCGAGGACTTCTCCGTCAACGACGCTGTTTGAATGATGTCGAAGGGCTCGTTCATTTGTTTATCACGCCGTAGCCTTGGCAGAGGGGGAGCCGTTGGTCCTTTCCGCCAGTTTTGTCAGCGCGCCATCCGTTACTAAAATTTTCTCGAACGCCAGAAGCTGCTCGGTATTGACTTCGTTCGCCGTCGCCAGTTGCACTGGCTTCAGATTCCGGGCCGAGCGATAAACATTTTCGTCAAACTTTTCCGAAACGATGAGCACGCGCCGCGCGTCCGTCTGTTTCTTCAGCAGCGCAACAAACGATTTCGTTTTCGTTTCCTTCATCTCGAAGCCATCAAAGGTGAGCACATCACCGGCATTAATGCGTTCGCTCAGCGCCTTTTGAAACGCCAGCCGCCGCACCGATTTCGAAACCTTCTTGGAATAATCGCGCGGCTTCGGGCCAAACACGACCCCGCCACCGCGCCAGATGACCGAAGATTTATAGCCAGCGCGCGCCCGGCCAGTACCCTTCTGCCGCCACGGTTTCGCGCCAGACAAATCGACTTGCGCCTTGGTCTTCGAATTTGCCGAGCCGGAGCGACGGGCCGCCCGCATCGCGACCACCACATCGTGCACCGCCTGCGAACCGCGACCGCCCTCGATCAGCGTGATCTTCGCTTCTTTCGCCGCCGCTTTGCTTAAAACTTTCGCGCTCATGATTTCGCAGCCGCGGCTGCAAGCCTTTTGATCGCCGGCCGGACGACGACGTAACTTCCATTCGCGCCCGGCACTGCGCCGCTAACAAGAATTAGTTTTTCGCTTTCGCGCACCTGCATCACCTGAAGATTCTGCACCGTCACGCGCTCGTCGCCCAAGTGCCCTGGCATGCCCATGTTTTTCCAAATGCGACCGGGGGTGGAGCGATTGCCGACGGCGCCGTTGCGTCGATGCGTTTTGGAACCGTGCGCCGCGCCCTGGCCGTGCATGTTGTGCTTCTTCATCACGCCCTGAAAACCCTTGCCCTTCGAGCGCCCAATCACATCCACAAAATCGCCCGGCTCAAATTGCGTCACTTTCAAATCCACTTCGCCCTCGGGCGCATCCGCGGTCAGGCGAAACTCGCGCGAAAATCTTTTCACCTCCACGCCAGCTTTTTTAAAAGCGCCGACCTCGGATTTGTTCAGGCGCGATTCTTTTTGCGCGCCGAACCCAACCTGCACCGCGGAGTAACCATCATTTTCCGCCGTCAGCCGACGCACCAGAACATTATCGCCGGCCGCGATCACGGTCACCGGGCACAGCTTGCCCGTCGCGTTGTAAACGCTGGTCATGCCGATCTTTTGTCCAAGTAGTCCGATGCTCATGTTGGTTGTCATCCCGAGCGAAGCCGAGGGATCCCGTTGCGGTAACGTAAAGGTAACTTTGCGGGATTCTTCGACTTCGTTTCTCTTCGCTCAGAATGACAGGGTTGTTGTTTAAATCTTAATGGTGATGTCCACGCCTGCGGGCAAATTCAGTTTCTTCAATTCATCCACCGTTTTTGCCGTCGGCTCGATGATGTCGAGCAAACGTTTGTGCGTCCGAATTTCAAATTGTTCCATCGACTTTTTATCCACGTGTGGTGAACGATTGACGGTAAATTTCTCAATCAACGTCGGCAGCGGAATCGGCCCCGCTACGCGCGCGCCGGTGCGTTTCGCCGTCTCCACGATCTCGACCGCGGATTGATCGAGCATACGATGATCAAACGCTTTCAAACGAATGCGAATGCGCTGGCCGTTCGTCATTACTTCGTCTCCTTTTGGTCGAGAATCGCCGCCACCAGGTTCTGCGGCACCTGCTCGAAGTGCGACGGCTCCATCGAGTAACTGGAGCGGCCTTTCGAGAGCGAGCGAATCGCCGTCGCGTAACCGAACATTTCCGCTAACGGGACTTCAGCATTAACGATTGTTAGATTGCCGCGCGATTCAATGCTGTTGATTTTGGCCCGGCGCCGATTCAAGTCGCCGATGATGTCGCCCTGATATTCTTCCGGAGTCGAGTTCTCCACCTTCATGATCGGTTCGAGCAAAATCGGTTTGCCCTGTTTGAAACCATCCTTGGCCGCGAAAATCGCCGCCATTTTGAACGCGAGTTCGTTCGAATCGACTTCGTGGAAACTGCCGTAAACGATATCGACTTCCACATCGATCACGGGATAACCGCCCAGCACGCCGTTGAGCACTGCTTCGTCGATTCCTTTTTTTACCGCCGGGATGTATTCGCGCGGAATCACGCCGCCGACGATTTTGTTTTCCACCACCAAACCTTTGCCGCGCTCGCCCGGACGCACATCGACTTCCACGTGCCCGTATTGTCCGCGTCCGCCCGATTGCTTGATCAGTTTGCCGACGCCGTGCGCGCCACCCGTGATCGTCTCGCGATAGGCGATCTGCGGTTTGCCCGCGTTCGCATCCACCTTGAATTCGCGGAACATGCGGTCGCGAATAATTTCCAAGTGCAATTCGCCCATGCCGGCGATGATCGTTTGGCCGGTGTCTTCGTGTGTGTAAACGCGGAAGGTTGGATCTTCTTCTGCCAGCCGTTGCAAAGCCACGCCCATTTTTTCCTGGTCCAATTTTGTCTTCGGCTCGATCGCCATCGAAATAACCGGATCGGGAAACGTCGGCGGCTCGAGCAAAATCGGATGGTCTTCGTCGCAAAGCGTATCGCCCGTCGTGATGTTTTTGATTCCGACGATCGCCGCGATGTCGCCGGAATAACACGTCTCGATGTCCTCGCGTTTGTCCGCCTGAATCTGGATTAAACGCGAAATCCGCTCACGTTTGTTCGTGCGCGGATTGTAAACGGTGTCGCCTTTGCTCAGCGTGCCGGAGTAAACGCGAAAGAAAACCAGCTTGCCCACGAATGGGTCGCTCCAAAGTTTGAAAGCGAGCGAACAAAAATTGCCGCTGTCATCCGTCGGCGCGTTCATCGACTCGTGCGTGTCCGGCTCCATCCCTTTTGCCGCCGGGATATCGAGCGGACTGGGCAAGTAATCGACCACGGCATCGACCAGGTATTGCACCCCGATATTTTTCAAGGCGGAACCGCCGATCACCGGCACAAATCTGTTCGCGCTCGTCTGGCGGCGAATGGCCGCCTTGAGTATTGCCGGCGTCACCGGTTGCTCGTGAATGACTATCTCCGCCAGCTCGTCATCGAGGTTGGATACCTGCTCAATTAGCTCGCTGTAGGCTTTCTCCACTGCCTCGGCATGTTCCTGCGGGATTTCCGTCACCTCATAAGTGGAGCCGAGCTGATCGTTTTCCGAATAAATAATCGCCTTCTTGTTAATGACATCGAGCTGTCCCTTGAGCTGGTCTTCCCGTCCCAGCGGCAGCAAAACCGGCCAGGCGTTGGCGCCAAGTTTTTTGTGAATGCTATCGACCGACATCGCAAAATCGGCGCCGACGCGATCCATCTTATTAATGAAGGCCAGCCTCGGGACATTGTATTTCGTCGCCTGCCGCCAGACTGTTTCCGATTGTGGCTGCACTCCCGCCACGCCGTCAAAAACTGCGATCGCGCCATCGAGCACACGCAACGAACGCTCCACTTCCGCGGTAAAATCGACGTGCCCCGGGGTGTCGATGATG
>DAIOVO010000043.1:0-4648 GCA_036758965.1 Chthoniobacterales bacterium | reverse complement strand
CTGCTTGATTCCTTCGAAGATTTTGTAAACGCCTTCTTCTTTTTTCTGCGACCAACTGCAGGTCGTCGCCGCGGAAGTAATAGTGATGCCGCGCTCGCGCTCCTGCTCCATCCAGTCGGTCACCGTCGTGCCTTCGTGCACCTCCCCCATTTTATGGATCATGCCGGTATAAAACAGCACCCGCTCGGTGATTGTGGTTTTGCCGGCATCGATGTGCGCGGCGATGCCGATATTGCGCGTCCGCTCGAGTGGGAATTTGCGATCCGGTGAGTTCGGATTCACGGAGGCAGCTTTTTTTTCCATGGTTGCCGTCGCCATAAAATTAAAATGCGGATCGCTCACTACGGTTATCCTGAGCGCAGTAAAGCGGAGTCGAAGAATCCCGGAATGTTACCTTTAAGCTTACGCTGCGGGATCCCTCGGCTTCGCTCGGGATGACGGAAAAGAATGTCGCGCGCGTGTTCATTAAGTTACCACCTAAAATGCGCAAAAGCCCGATTGGCCTGCGCCATTTTATGCGTGTCTTCGCGTTTCTTAATTGCGTTCCCCTGCCCGGCTGCGGCGTCCTTTATTTCCTGCGCCAGCGCCGCCGCCATCGGCTGGCCGCGCCGATTATCGGCGTATTGCACAATCCAACGCATCGCTAACGAGACCTGGCGCGCCGGCGCCACTTCCATCGGCACCTGATACGTCGCGCCACCAACCCGGCGTGATTTCACTTCCAGGCGCGGGCGCACATTTTCCAGCGCCTTGTTCAAAACTTCGAGCGGATCAACCGCATCGGAACCTTCGCGTGATTTGTCGATCGCGGTGTAAACGATCCGTTCCGCCAGCGATTTCTTGCCGCGCTTCATCACCGTGGATATCAAACGCGCCACCGCCGGACTTCCGTAACGGGAATCGACCTTCTCCTCTTTTTTATAAACTTTGCGGCGCCGACTCATTTCTTTCCTTTCGCCGGCGCGGCCTCACCAGCGGCCCCAGCCTTCGGACGTTTCGCGCCGTATTTAGAACGGCTACGGCGCCGTCCATCCACTCCCAGCGAATCAAGCGTGCCGCGCACAATGTGATAACGCACGCCTGGCAAATCCTTCACCCGCCCGCCGCGCACTAGTACAATAGAGTGTTCCTGCAAATTGTGACCTTCGCCCGGAATGTAGGCGATCACTTCCTGGCCGTTGGTCAGACGAACCTTCGCCACTTTGCGCAAGGCGGAGTTCGGCTTCTTCGGCGTGCGCGTCATCACCTGCGTGCAAACGCCACGACGCTGCGGACAATCGTTCAGGGCCGGCGATTTGGATTTCACCGACACCTTGCGGCGTCCCTTACGCACGAGTTGATTAATAGTTGGCATGTCCGGTTATCAAAAAAAGTCGCCGCCAGCGATTAAGTCGGAGCGACAAAAAATCCGCTCAGAGCCGTGAACCCCTGCTCACGCCACTGATGCGGAGAGCGCGAAATATAGGAATCTTTTCCGAGGCTGCAAAGATTTTTTTGCGATGGTATACGACTGATTAGATCGGCGCACCACGGTGACGGTCAAACATGGCCAGCTGATTTCCACTGTCAAAATCCGGGCCCGAATTTGAACACATTCAGATTCTGCCAAGCCAAAATTCAGGTCGCCGATGGCCGTGAGCAATTGCAACAATCCAAATCGTGTCTTCGCGGACGACGTTTGCGATGTAGTGAGGAAAAACGCGCAGACTTACGCGGCGATATCCTTTGGCCGCAGCCGCGGCAACTCGGGATCGTGCATTATCCTCGCTATCGCATCCACACTTCGTCGCGAAAACGCGATCCGAGTGCCGGTTCTCTTGACTGATAGTAGGCGACGCTCTCGGCGAATTCTTGCTCAGCTTCGCCGAGCGCGATCAGGAGCATCGGCCAAGATGCCGGTCGATATCCCGCAGCACGTCTGTGAACGGACGCCCTTGCGCAAGCCCGGCATCAATCATCTGAAGCCGGCGCTCGATCTCTTCTTCCCAGGCTGCATTCGCTTCTTCGTCTCCTGTCGCCTCGCTACGCTCCAAGAGTGTTCGGGCCAATTTCAACTGCTCGGCCTGAGGCAGCTTCAACGCTTCCTCCGCGATGTCTGCCAACCTGCGGCTCATATCCGCCCAGCCTATAACTCCAAATCGCCGCTGTCGAGGGGTTCGGTGGTGACTGGCCAATTTGAATCCTCTTTGGCCAAAAACGCAATTGTGTGTCCCGGTTTCAGCCGCGCGTTTTCGCCGAGCGGGCGAATTGAAGAACCAGCCAGCACGCCAGCAACTGCGCGAACAAAACGGCGTACATTTGTACTGTAACGTAACGGTAAACATCCAGCGAATTGACGATCGCCGGTTCGAGACTGGCGAGAGCATTGAAGGCAAAACAAAAGATCGTCAGGAGAGCAAACGCGCGCAGTTTTCCCGAACGCTCTCGACCTGAACGAAAAATTAGCGCGCTCACAATCATCGCGAGGATGAGGCACAGGGAATAAGTGCGTGCGAGAACTATCAGCGCTCCACGAATCAGCGCCGGCTGTTTCGAAGTCGGAGCGGTTCGTGCCAGCGCGGTCGTGCGCTGGAGGAAATCAGCCGCCGGCGGATACGCAAGCGCAAGTTTGCGAAATGGCTCCGAAGAAACCACCGCCCCGCTGCGTTCGTAAGCATCGTCCAAACGCCAGAATTTGCTTTTGGTGTAGGCCGGACATTTTGGAAAATAGAAAATGGTCCATTGTCGCCCGATTTTCGCAAGCGCGCGCAGCGGCTGCTTCCTCCACGTGCGCCAATAATAAAAACGGTAAAATTGGCAGCGGCTCTCGGCGTTCGCGCCAAATTCTTCGCGCAACTGCGTGATGATCGAAGTCGGATCAAACGACAAATAATCCGGATCAAATCCGAGCGAAGGATAGTGCCCCGGATATTTTACCTTCGATTTTTCGATTTCGACGCTCAACGCTGCGTGCATCCGTCGAAGCCAATCGCGCGAGTACGGCACTGGCGAATTTGTTTCCAAATCCGCCGCCATCTGGTCGCGAATCAAATCCGCATGAATGGCAAAGAGCATCGCCGGTAAAAACGTTTTGTTCGCCGCATCGTTGCGACTAAGAACATGTTCCGGCCAGAGTAGGAGCGCGCCACCAGCCGCAAGCACGACGGTGTAGGTAATGCGCGGCGCCCAGGATCTTTTTTGCAGTAGAAATGTCGCGGCAAGAAGGCACCCCAGGGTTGCAGCCAGCCAGAAACCAGGCCGAACCGATGCCAGTAGCAGCGCGCTGAAAACGATCCCGGTTCCGGACAAAAACGCTGCTCTCGGCCGTTGCTCGATAAATGCGGAAACAATAAATTGAACGACAAACAGAAAGTTCAGACTGAGGAGAAAACCGCAAAGCGCCTCAGGACGAAGCTCCATTTCCGCGCGCGCGGTTTGGCTGGCGAGCAAGTAAATCGCCGTGCCCACCAAGCCGCAGACGTTGAGAGAAACGCGCGAACCGGCAACAAACACGCGCAGGCGCCGCCAGCTTAGTAAGAAGATTCCGCCGGCGGCGAGCCCGAGGACGTGTTGCACAATCGTGATCGCGCGGAAATCCCTGAAGATCGCGAGCAGCAAATAGATGAAACCGGGATAAAGGAAGTTCCGCCCGTAAGTGTGCTCGAAATTGCCGCCCGTTAATTTGCTGAGCGGCGGCGCGAGATAGCCCCAAATGTCCGGGTCGGCGATCGGCACCAGCGGAAGAGCAAGCCGCTGCCAGATCGCCCAAACAAATAGAAGGCTTACGGCGCACCAATAGACGACGCGCCAGCTTTCGGCGGCTTTTTCCGGCGCTTTCTTTGTCCGAGTTGATAACATTAAAACAGAAGCGGAGTCTAAATCGGACGCGTTCCTAAACGCACGAAACTTGCGCACCCTGACTATTTCAACTTAGAGACTGCCAATGCCATCCCCAACCGTGAAGCCGCGCCTGATCATTGCCGGCGGCAGCGGATTTGTCGGGCGAGCGCTATCGGAATTTTTTGCGGCGAAAGAATTTGCGGTTGTCGTTTTAACGCGCGGTAAATCAGAAGCACGCGACGGGATTCGTTTCGTCAATTGGGATGGAAAGACCGCCGGCAACTGGTGGCGCGAGCTCGATAGCGCGGCCGCCCTTTTCAATCTCACCGGACGCAATATCAATTGCCGGTTCACGGAAAATCGCCGCGAGATCTTTGATTCGCGAGTCGATTCCGTGCGGGCGTTGGCGGATGCGGCCGCGCGCTGTGAAAATCCGCCGCCGATTTGGGCGCAGGCCAGTGGCACCGGAATTTACGGCGATGCAGGCGATCGCTGGTGCGACGAAAACGCGCCGCACGGCCACGATTTTCTCGCTTACGTTTGCGAGCAATGGGAGGGCGCCCTCGCGCAGGTAAATCTGCCCCGCACACGCAAAATCATTTTGCGTTTTGGCGCCGTCCTCGGCCGCGGCGAAGGGATGCTCGCGCCGCTGGAGAAACTGACCCGCGCTTTCCTCGGCGGCCGCGTCGGAAGCGGACGACAATTCGTTAGTTGGATTCACGTCGCCGATCTCGCAAAAATTTTTGCGGAATCGCTCAGTCGCGAAGATTTTTGCGGCGTCTCTAATGCGGTCACGCCCAATCCGGTCACCAACGCCGAGTTCATGCAC
>DAIOVO010000042.1:18171-22996 GCA_036758965.1 Chthoniobacterales bacterium | reverse complement strand
GCGCAACATTTCACCCACTGCAAACATCGAAACGCGAAAGGCAGTCTGCGGGTAAATCACCATCCGGTAGCCTATCTCGCCCAGTTGGCCTAACGAGAGTAAAGGACTCTTGCCAAATTCGGTCATGTTCGCCAACAGCGGCGCATCGACCGCCTTGGCGAAATCGCGGAACTCCTGCTCGTTCTGAAGCGCCTCGGGAAAAATGGCATCCGCTCCGGCGGCGAGATAACTCTGCGCCCGTTCCACCGCTTTGGCGAAGCTCTCGACCGCGCGCGCATCGGTCCGGGCGATGAGGAGGAAATCCGGATCGCGTTTCGCCGCCGCGGCCGCCTGCAATTTCTCGACCATGTCGGCAATGTCGATCAACGATTTGCCTGCGAGATGCCCGCAACGTTTCGGAAATTCCTGGTCTTCAATGTGGCAGCCGGCAAGGCCAGCGCGCTCAAATTCCTCGATCGTCCGCGCCGCGTTCTCCGCGCCACCGAAACCCGTATCCGCATCGACGATCGCCGGAATCTTTACCGCTTGCGCGATCCAGCCCGCCAGTCGCGCCACTTCCGTCAACGTCAGCAAGCCAATGTCTGGCACGCCGGCTGTCATATTCGCGAGACCGGCGCCGCTAATATAGAGAGCGTCGAATCCGGCGCGCTCGACTTGCCGCGCAAACGCCGCGTTCGGCACGCCTGGCATCGGCACGCAATCTTTCGCGATTAGTTCGCGTAACCGCGCCGTCATTCTGAACGAAGTCGAAGAATCCCGTTGCGACTCCTTTAAAGTAGCTTCCACGGGATCCCTCGACTTCGCCTTCGACTCCGCTCGCGATGACGGACTTTTCTTCACGACATCCGCAACGCTTTCATCAGGTGCGAAACGTTCTTCGCTTCGTCGAATCCCCAGGCCAAATCCAAAATCTTCGCGCACTGATCTCGACCGAGCGCGGGCGCGACCAAATTTAGAACCTTTCCTTCCAGTCCTTCATCGCTGACGCGGTTCTTCGCATTTCCTAAGGGATAATCGACGCGCTTCGACAGTGTCCGTCCGTCGTTCAATGTCACGTGCACAATGTTCGCGACCGCTTCCGCATAAATCGCGCTCAGTTCGTCGTTCCGTTCGACCGTGACGTGCTCGAGGAATTTCCAAATTTCCGGATCGGTGAAACGTTCCGGCTGGAATTGTTTCTCGGTCACTTCGCCGTCGAGCAACGCGATCGCCGTGATGTAGGGCAAACTGTGATCGGCCGTTTCACGCGTCTCCGGTTTCCATTTTTCCGGCTCGCTCCCGATGATGTCAACCGACGCGTCGTGCGATTCGATCCGCACCGATTTAATTGTCGTTAGATCGTCGATTTGATTGCGAATGTGGAGCGCCGCTTCAATCGCGCTCTGGCTGTGATATTCCGCCGGCCAATACTTGATGCTGGTGCGCAAAATCATCGCCGCCGCCCCCTGCCCTTCGTCCACAAACGGCACCGCAAATTTTTCGCCGACGTTTCCTAACGAGACACCGAGTTCTTTTTCGAACCCCATTTGTCCCTCGAAAATCGGCGCCGGTCCGGTCATGCCCGCGCGAGCCAGCAGCGCCGCGTAAACGCCGTGCCGCGCCGCGTGCGCAAAAGCCACACCTTTCCAATGCGACAACTCGCCGACGCGCGATTGCCGCATTCCCATGCCCGCGACACCCGCGATGTTCACCGCATGTCGCGTTTTTTCCGAATCGAGTTTCATCAATTTCGCGCACCCCAGCGCCGTCGAAAACGCGCCGTAAGTGGGATGATCCCAGCCACGCGCACGAATGCTCGCGGCATCGCACAGGCGGCATTGCACTTCGTAGGCGAGCGCTGCCGCCAAAATCATTTCCTTGCCCGTCGCGCCCACGCTTTCGCCGACTGCGAGGACGGCGGAAAAATTATCGCTCGGATGCGCCGGCTCCTTCGAGAGATACGTGTCGTTGTAATCAAAATAGCGAATGCAACAGCCAGTCGCGAACGCCGCCCAATCCGGCGGCGCCTGATGATGCGTCCCAATAATCGTCGCGCCATCCTTCGCCGAAAAATCGCTCGCCACTTTCCGCGCGATGACGCACGGCTCTTCGTTCCACGCCCCGAGCGCGCAGCCGATCGAATCGATCAGCCGGCGTTTCACCTCGTGCACCGTCTCGCGCGAGAGATCTTCGAAGCGCAACGCACAAGTGTATTCGGCAAAAGTATGAGCAAGCGATTTAGTCATGGAAAAATTTGAGCCAGCAATGTGGCGACGAATCTTCCTGCGGCAAGGCTGCAAAATTTCCGGGGAGCATGGGCTGTCAGCCCGTTCCGCCGTGCAGTCTGCACGGCGGCTGTGCGATGCCGTAAGCCGGACCGTTTCCTTCGCTCTTACTCCAAGCCAATTAGAAAGTTTCCGGCAGACTGCCGGAAACCACGGGCTAACAGCCCGTGCTCCCCGGAATCTTGCATCGCCGCGTGCATAGAATTCATCCGTGCCCATCCGCGTAATCCGTGGTTAAATTTCTTCCACATGAGCAAAGTTTATCCTGACGCCAAGGCGGCGCTGGCCGGCCTTCTCCACGACAATATGACAATCGCGGCCGGCGGGTTCGGGCTCTGCGGGATTCCGGAAAATCTTATCGCAGCACTGCACGAAAGCGGCGTGAAAGGTCTTACCATCGTGGGCAACAACGCGGGCGTCGATGGCTTCGGCATGGGAGTTCTGCTTCCCGCGCGCCAGGTAAAAAAGGTCATGGCTTCCTATGTCGGCGAGAACAAGGAGTTCGAGCGCCAGGTGCTCAGCGGCGAGCTCGATCTCGAACTTATCCCGCAAGGAACACTGGCCGAGCGGTTGCGCGCAGGCGGCGCGGGCATCCCGGGATTTTACACTCGCACCGGTTTCGGCGCCAAATTGACCGAAGGCAAAGAGACAAAAGTTTTCGACGATAAAGAATACGTGCTCGAACCCGGCATCAAAGCCGAAGTCTCGTTAGTCAAGGCGTGGAAGGGCGACAAATCCGGTAATCTCATTTATCGAAAAACTTCGCGGAACTTTAACCCGATGATCGCGAGCTGCGGCAAAATCTGCGTGGCCGAAGTCGAACAACTGGTCGAAGTCGGCGAGCTCGATCCCGACCAAATTCACACCCCGGGCATTTTTGTTGATCGCATCATCCAGGGCGCGAACTACGAGAAACGCATCGAGTTCCGCACCGTGCAGGGCGGCGTGATGAAGAAAGCGGCGCCCATTCGTGAATTAATGGCGAAACGTGCTGCGAAAGAATTGCGCGACGGCTACTACGTCAACCTCGGCATCGGCATCCCGACACAGGTGGCCAACTACATTCCCGAAGGCATGAACGTCACGTTGCAATCCGAGAATGGCCTGCTCGGCATCGGTCCGTTCCCGACTGAAGACGAAGTCGATCCGGACCTGATCAACGCCGGCAAACAAACCGTCACGGCGATTCCCGGCTCGGCTTATTTTTCCAGCGCCGACTCCTTCGCGATGATTCGCGGCGGCCACATCGACCTCGCCATTCTCGGCGCCTTCGAAGTGACCGACAAAGGCGACATTGCCAACTGGATGGTGCCGGGCAAAATGGTCAAAGGACCCGGCGGCGCGATGGACCTCGTCGCCGGAGTAAAGCGCGTCGTCGCGGTGATGGAGCATTGCGCAAAAGATGGTAGCCCGAAGATTTTGAAAGAGTGCACGCTGCCCATCACCGGCTTAGGAGTCGTTAACTTGATCATTACCGATCTCTGCGTCTTCGAGGTAAAAGAAGGCGGCGGCCTTGCGCTGACCGAGCTCCATTCGGGTGCGCCCGTCACAGTTGACGATATCCGCGCCAAAACCGGAGCACCGTTCGACGTCGCGCTCAAGAGCTAAAACGCGCGT
This sequence comes from Chthoniobacterales bacterium, assembly GCA_036758965.1. Classification (GTDB taxonomy): domain Bacteria; phylum Verrucomicrobiota; class Verrucomicrobiia; order Chthoniobacterales; family UBA10450; genus AV69. The sequence goes on along the minus strand of DAIOVO010000042.1, from coordinate 19,115 downwards.
GGAAACCGACGTCCTGACGCGAACGTAACTCAGGCTTCAAGCCTGAATAGTCGCGCGGGCATCCTGCCTGCACGCTGTTCGACCGGCTGGAAGCCCGTCATACAAATCAGGCAAGATGGCTAAGTTACACGACCCCGTTCACGAGGACACAGCAATACCAATACAGACGCGATAATCCAGCACGCGATCATGAAGACAAAACCTTCGCGGAACGAGCCGCTGCGTTGACTCAGCTCGCCCATAACCTTGGGACCAAAAAAGCCTCCGACGCTGGCGGTGCAATTGATGAAACCGACCGCGGCGGCTGCGGCGGAAGCGGAGAGAAACGAACTCGGCAGCGCCCAGAAGGAGGGAAGGTAGGCGATCGTGCCGAACACCACGAACGAGAAGACGATGACGAGTAGCGTGTTCGAGGGGGGAAGAAAAAACCAGGCGCTAAGCGCGAGGGCGGCGGTCAATTGTGGTACGGCAAAGTGCCAGCGGCGCTCGCCGGTGCGATCGGAATTCCAGCCGAGCAGCAACATTCCGATAAACCCCGCGATGAACGGAATCGTGCCGATCCAGCCGACGCGCTCTATACTCCAACCCGTGAGCCGCTGGAGCATCGTTGGCATGAAAAACCAAAATGCGTAGCCGCCCGTGTAGCAGAAAAACAGCCCGAGGGTGAGCAGGATCACGGGCCACAGCGATCGCCACAAACCCGATTTCTTCCCCGCCTCAGCCTTCGCTCGTCGTTCCTCCGCAAGGTGAGTCGTTAGCCAGTCGCGTTCTTCAATCTGCAACCACGGCACCTCGCTGGGCCGGTCGGGCAGTACGAACAGCGTCGTGATTCCGAGGGCGATCGCGGGAAGCCCTTCCAGGAGAAAGAGCCAACGCCAACCAGAAAGTCCGAGCCAATGGAAGCCGAGGACCGCGGCCGCGATCGGACCACCGAGAATATAGGC
>DAIOVO010000042.1:17475-18161 GCA_036758965.1 Chthoniobacterales bacterium | reverse complement strand
GAATAGCGGACATGAACCGCGATCCCGCCTTAGCGCGGTCGCGACTAATGAACCAGTGCGACAAATACACGATCACGCCTGGGAAAAAACCTGCTTCGGCTGCTCCTAACAAGAAACGAGCACCGTAAAGTTGCATCGGCGTCCGGACAAAACCGGTCAGGGTCGTGAGCACGCCCCATGTGATGAGAGTTAACGCTAAGAGAAGCCTTGCGCTCCAGCGTTCCACCAAGAGGGCTCCAGGAATTTGCAGCGCGAAATAACCGATAAAAAAAATTCCGCTGGCCGTTCCAAAGACCGAGTCGGTCAAACTTAGGTCGCCTTTCATTCCCAGTGCCGCGTAAGCGATGTTGGTGCGATCGAGATAGTTCGCGACGTAAAGAAGAAACAGAAACGGGAGAAGCCTCCACGCGATGCGACTGCGCGCACTTGCCCCGGCGTCGATTTGCGGAAAAGACATGATTGCGCGCATCATAACGCCGCTCGCAATGCTCACAATTTGAATCCCGTTCACTGGCGTCGGCGCGGCTAGCTAGCGAGGCGACTCAAAATTCTCGTCATCCCGAGCGAAGTCGAGGGATCCCGCGGAAGTCGCCTGGAAAACTTGAGCCAGTGCCTCTTTCCTTCGCTCGTTCCCAAATGCAACTTGGGAACGAAGCGGAGCCGAAGATGTCAATTTAAAGCGGTCG
>DAIOVO010000042.1:13756-17465 GCA_036758965.1 Chthoniobacterales bacterium | reverse complement strand
TATTCCTTCGGAAATGGCATCTGCGATTGTTTGAGGATTTCCTCGAAACGTGGATCCTTGCGGAGATCATCGAAGGTCGGTTCGTATTTCAGTGGTCCGTAATACAGCCCGTTTGGGAGCTGCACAAGTTTCGCGAGAGTCTGTAACGCGCGCTCCTTGTCGCCGGCATAGGTATAGGCGAGAGCCAGCCAATGCACTCGTCCGCCGTTCACCAAAGCATCTTCCGAAACCGGATGCTTTTCCACGGATTGCTCGCACAAGCGCACAGCCTCATCTTTCTTTCCAAGAATGAACTTCACACATGCCAACATATCGGTCATCGCCTCCTCGTCCTCCCGAGCAGCAGAATGGCGCGGACGTTCCTCTAATTCCTTCTCTTTCGCGAGCGCAGCTTCTTTGGGGCCTGAAGTCTTCGTGACAAAGGCAAGCTTCAGTTCTTTTTCCCAATAATCGCCTTCCAGGTCTGGATATTTCGCTGCCTCCGTCACCAGTCTTCGGCATTCCTCATAGTCGCGCTTCCAGAAACTCCGATAAAAAAGCGGCACAAATCCCGTTCGCACATCAAGATGAAGGGTTTCAAGTTCCTGATTACCAGCCTCGACCTCCCCCCGCAGCCGCAGTGACATCATTTCTTCCAGGCGGGCCGGCCTGGCCATGCGGGGAAAGAGTTTTGTTATCCGCCCGCGGATGCGATCAGCATCATCCCACCATCGCAACGCAAGGGCCGCCGCCGCCGCATTATAGTAACCCGCCGGCTCTTGCGGATTCAGTTCCCTGGTTCGCTGAAACTGGGCGAAGGCTTCCTGCCAGCGTCCAAAGCGGCGGTAGAGAAGCCCGCGCGTCATACATATCTCCGCGCTGTTCGGGAGTAACTTCGCAGCTCGCTCGAGCGTAGCCAGTGCTCGCGGAAAATCGAGGTAGCCGTAGTAGATCACACGCGCTTGCGCGTGCAAAGTTTCACCGGCTTCCGGCGCGATCCTTTGCGCCTCCTTCAAAGCCGCTTCTGCCCGACTGCGATATTCAAGATTGTGGTTATCGCTACTGCGAAAGAGCTGGATATTAGCTTCCGTGAGCGCCCAGTAGGCAGCGGCAAACTTGGGATCTCGCGCGACTGCCTGTTCGAGGAACTGAATCGCCCGCTGGAAGTCGCTGACGAACTTGTCGTGTTCGTTTTCATCCTCTGTTGTTTCCATCAAAGCACGTGCCCGGATGTAGCTCTCGAAAGCGGCGATGTCCTGAGTAGGTCGGCTGCCGAGCTCCGTCTTCTCCTGCGTCGATAGTCTGGCGCCTAACTGGTTGGTAATTCTTTGTGCAATCTCGCTCTGAAAGGCGAGTACATCGGCCACATTGCCATCATACGTTTCAGCCCATGCATGGGTGTCGGTGCGAGCGTCGATCAATTCAATGCTCACCCGCACGTGCTCGGCCTCGCGCTGCACACTACCTTCTACGACATAGTTTACGCCTAACTCATCCGCGATCTGTTTCAGGTTCCGATCCGTTCCCGGCTTGTAGCGCATGACACTGGTGCGGCTAATCACCTTCAGGTCTGCTACTTTGGCCAAATCCAGGAGAACCTCGCGATGCACGCCTCCGGCAAAGACGGCGTTCTGTTGGTCCGTGCTTAGGTTCTCGAAGGGGAGCACCGCTACGCTCTTCGCGCGTTGCGACATCGCTTCCGCCGCAGCTTGCACCCGCAATCTACCTTGCCGCTGCCAGGCCCAAACGCCCAAAGCAGCAGCCACGATCAGGATGGCGACGGTCGTTGTCGCAATGAGAAGACGTCGCCGCCTAACGAGTCGTTGACGGCGCAGCTTCTGGGGTAGCTCGGGATTGCCAACCTCATGATTGTAGAGAGTGGCAACCCGCACCCGCACTCCATGCTTCACTTCTACTTCGCCCAGGTAATGAAGCTGCGCCTTCCACTCCGCGTACTGAGCCAGATCGTCCGCCGCGCGCGCGGAAAGCAGAATGTGCCCAGCATCGCCACAATCCATCACCCGCTGAGCCATGTTAACACCCGCGCCGGCAAGGTTCGGGCGGTCATTCACATCGGAAATCTGATCAACCGGCCCGCTGTGGATTCCCATTCGCAAAGGCAAAAGGTTATTGCCCCGCAAAGCACGACTGATCGCTACCGCGCAACGCACTGGCGCATCCGGACTGGTGAAGAAGGCGAGCACCATCCCGTCGCCCGTCGGGATGCGCACAAGCTTACCGGCTGTTTCCGCCGCCCGGAATTGCTCCGTCTCGCGAACGATCCGATTCAGCTCGCTGAGTCGTTCGCGTTGTTCGTTCGTCAGCAGCTTGGAATAACCGACGATGTCGATGAAGAGGACGTGGCCGATCTCCAGCCGCGAATCCTGGATTATTCCATCCGACATAAAGGCCGCTTGTTGCGTAAGGATGTCCGTTGCGGCAGCCGTGCGTCAAGTCGCTCCGCCAAACGTGCCGTCATTCCGGACCGCTCGCATCGTCTGAGATAATGTCGGCTACATTGTCCACCCGCTTTTTTGGGCTTTGTCATTTCGTCATTGTTTCGGGCTTCGACATTCGGATTTCGACATTCTCGCCTGCGAAGAATCCTGTTCATCGTGTAAATCCTGTTTAAAAATAGTTTCCGCCATGATGACACTCGAACATCCGCTGGATGATGCCTCCCGCGCCTTCCTCAAATCGGTCGAAGAATTCGCGCAGACGGAAGTCGCGCCTTTTGCCGATCAGTGGGACCACGACGAGCAGCTGCCGCGCGAGATTTTCACCAAGGCCGGAAGGATTGGCCTTATGGGAATGGTCGCGCCGAAGGAATTTGGCGGACGCGGTTTGAGCTACGTGACTGCGGCCTTCGCCGTGAAAGAACTTGGCAAACAATGCGCTTCGCTCGCTATGGATATAGCCGCTCATAACGCGTTGTCCCTCGGCCAGATCAATCTGTTCGGGAACGAGGAGCAAAAGAATAAATATCTGCCGCGCCTGGCGAGTGGTGAATGGATCGGCGCCTGGGGATTAACTGAGCCGAATGCGGGCAGCGATACCGGCGGCATCGAGACCAAAGCGGAAGAAGATAGCGATCACTGGCGCGTCAATGGGATGAAACATTTTATCACGAGCGGGCGCGCGGCCGATTTGCTCATTGTGATCGCCACCACCGGCCGCACCGAGGCGGGCAAAAATGAAATTAGCGCTTTCATCATGATGAAGGATCAGGTCACGCCGGTGCGAAAAATTCATACTTACGGAATGCGTGCGAGCGAAACGTCCGAGTTGCGTTTTACCAATGCGAAAGCGGAAATTCTGGGTGAACGCGGGCGCGGCCGTGAACAAGCGCTGACCGTGCTCGATCGCGGGCGCATCAGCATCGCGGCGCTCGCGGTCGGAATCGCGGAAGCGGCCTTCGATCGCGCGAATTCTTACGCCAATACGCGGAAGCAATTTGGACACCCAATCGGAAATTTTCAGGCCGTGCAATGGATGCTAGTCGATTCCGCGATGGAGTTGGAAGCCGCTGAAGTGATGACGATGCACGCCGCCCATTTGCAGGATCTAGGCAAGAACACCACCAAGGAGTCCGCAATGGCGAAACTGTTCGCGTCGGAATCAGCGGTGAAAATTTGCGATCGCTCGATGCAAATTCATGGCGGCTACGGTTACAGTCGAGACCTGCCGATCGAGCGTTATCTGCGCGACGCGAAACTCTGCACCATCGGCG
>DAIOVO010000042.1:0-13746 GCA_036758965.1 Chthoniobacterales bacterium | reverse complement strand
CCACATGAACAATCTCGAGTCGGTCCTCACCTACGAAGGCACGAGCGAAGTGCAGCGTCTGGTGATCGCGCGCCACGTTTTGAAAGAAGCGAAGCCGCTCAAGCTGGCACATCGCGAACCGAGAAATCCGAACACCTAGACTTGGCGCGCCTTGCGTTTCATCGCACAATCCGGGATGAAAACTCTCGCTCGGTTGCTTCCTCTTCTCGTTTTCTGCTCGATTGCCCTCGCCGCCAGGGCACCGCTCACCTTTGACGGCGAATTTACGATGAGAAAATTGCGCGGCGGACGCGGCATTTTCGATTTCAGCATGCAGCAGAACGGCAACTCGCTCAAAGTTGGCTTTAACGCTGCTTATTCCGATGGGCGCGGGGCCGCACCCGAAGCGACCGGCGCCGGGAAAATAAATGGCAACACCGCCCAGTTTTCGTGGAAAGACAGTTTTGGGAATGTTGGCGACGGAACGATTGAACTTGCGGGGGCGAATGAAATTATTGTTTCACTCAAACCGACGCGCGTGGCCGACGCACGCTGCCTCGTTTTTTACCGCGACCGAATGAAGCTCAAGCGCATCAAAGTGTAATCAGCGTCCAGCGTACACTTTGTTGTAGGAAAAAAGATCGGTCGAAAATCCCTTAATTCCACGTCGCGGTAGCACGGGCGTCCCGCCTGTGGGGCCATGAGGCACCTTGCCCGGTGTACTTGCCGCCGGGTTGCGAACCATTAATTCACCGGGCGAGACGCCCAGTGGCCATACCGGCAAGATGCCTGTGCTACATTCGCGCGTCTCGCGAACTAAACGTCGTGCTTTTGAAAAGAGCGTATCGAGATCGCTGCATTGAAAAGGACGGAGTGAAAGGCGTTTAGTTTCCAAAATCATCCGTCAAATATGTGCTATGTTCAGGCGAACATACCCGCTTTTCCCCGCGAAAAGCGAATTCGCAACAATGGAACTCGCCCGCAAGCTTGCCATTTTAGCTGACGCCGCCAAATACGACGCCTCCTGCGCCAGCAGCGGCACCGTCCAACGCAACTCACGCGATTCCAAAGGCATCGGCTCAACCACTGGAATGGGTATTTGCCACAGTTACACGCCGGACGGCCGGTGTGTTTCGCTCTTAAAAATTCTCCTCACGAATTTTTGCATTTACGATTGTCTTTATTGCATCAATCGCGCATCGAGCAATGTCCAGCGAGCGAGGTTTACGCCCGAAGAAGTGGTTCGGCTGACGCTCGACTTTTACCGGCGCAATTATATCGAAGGACTTTTCCTTTCCTCAGGAATAATTCGCTCGCCTGATTACATCATGGAGCAAGTGGTCGCAGTCGCGCGCGCGTTGCGAACCGAGCATCAATTTCGCGGTTACATTCATCTCAAAACCATTCCGGAAGCTTCGCCGGCATTAATCGCGGAAGCCGGCCGTTGGGCCGATCGGATCAGCATTAACATCGAGCTGCCAACGCATGCCGATGTTGCAACGCTCGCGCCGCAGAAAAATTTTGCGAATACGCAAATTGCCATGAGCCACATCCGCGAAAAAATTTTGGCTGCGAAAAGCGAGCGCAAGGAAAATGCGAAAGCGCCAACCTTTGCGCCGGCTGGCCAAAGCACGCAGATGATAATCGGTGCGACGCCGGCGAATGACGCCACCATTTTGGCAAGCCTCGTCCCTCTATGCGAAGCAAAAATTGCGACGCGTTTATTATTCCGCTTTCAGTCCGATTCCAGATTCATCGAGCAAACTGCACCGCTGGTCGCTCCGCCGCTGGTGCGCGAACACCGCCTTTATCAGGCGGATTGGCTAATCCGATTCTACGGTTTCAAAGTCGAAGAAATTGCGACGACCGCTGCGCCAAATCTCGACCTTGCAATTGATCCCAAACTTTCCTGGGCGCTGCGCAATCGCCAAATGTTTCCGGTCGATTTGAATCGCGCGCCGCGCGAACTGTTGTTGCGCGTGCCGGGGCTCGGGACCAAATCCGTCGAGCGCATTTTGCGTTTACGGCGCTGGCACAGATTGCGGCTCGATGATTTGCCGCGGTTGCATTTGCCGATGAAGAAAATTTTGCCGTTCGTTATCACGGCCGATTTCAACGCTACGGCTCTAACAATTGATAAGCAAAGTCTGGCGACACGATTTCAAAAACCGGCGTCACAACTGGATTTGTTTCCAATCGAGTCGTCGGTGATCGACGGGCAATTGTGAATCAAATTACGTTCGCGCCGAATTTTCGCGCCTGGCAAAAGGCGGCTCGTTCGGCGTTGCAGCAAGAGCTTTCGCCGGACGCGATTGCCTGGGAAGAAGTCTCAACTGAGACGCCGGCGCTGGCGTTGTTTGAAGAAAGCGAGCCCGAGGAAAAGAAGACAAAACAATTTTTTGTTCCGAAAGCCTTTCTGGAGCTGGCGAAATTAGTCGCGTTGCATGCCGACGAAAAACGCTGGGCACTCCTTTACCGCATTTTGTGGCGACTGACTCATAACGAACCAAAATTACTCGAGGTGTTTGTCGAGCCAGATGTCGCGCGGGCTAACGAGATGTCGAAATCAGTCCGGCACGACATTCACAAAATGCGCGCCTTCGTCCGCTTTCGCGAAGTTAAAGCGGAAAAGGGAACCTGGTTTATCGCCTGGTTCGAGCCGCAACACCACATCGTGGAGCACAACGCAAAATTCTTTGCTGATCGCTTCGCCTCGATGCGCTGGTCAATCCTGACGCCTGATCGCTGCGTTCATTGGGACGGCAACGAAATTCGCTTCACTGAAGGCGTCGATAAAACTCAAGCGCCGACAGGAGACGCGACCGAAGCGCTTTGGCTGACCTATTACTCAAACATTTTCAATCCCGCGCGCATAAAGGTGCACGCGATGCAGGCCGAAATGCCGAAGAAGTATTGGCGGAACCTGCCGGAAACAACGGTTATCCCGGAGTTATTGCGCGATGCACCCGCCCGAGTTGAGACAATGATGAAACGCAGTGCTGGCAAAATTTCGCAGGCGAACGGCGACTCCTGGCGTCCGGCCGAAGTTCCGGCTACCGACAAACTCGAAAAACTCGAGGCGGCGGCGAAAGTTTGCACCGCGTGCCCGCTCTACAAAAAAGCGACTCAAACCGTCTTCGGCGACGGACCGAAACGGGCCACGATTCTCATGATCGGCGAACAACCAGGCGATGCGGAAGATTTGGCGGGAAAACCATTCGTCGGCCCCGCGGGAAAAATGCTTGATCGCGCAATGGAAGAGGTCGGGATCGATCGGGCGAAAGTTTACGTCACGAACGCGGTCAAGCATTTCAAGTGGGAACCGCGCGGTAAACGGCGGATCCATCAAAAACCAAGTTCGCGCGACGTCGCGGCCTGCCGACCGTGGCTGGAAGCGGAGTTGCGACTGGTGCAACCGAATCTCGTGGTCTGCCTTGGCGCGACCGCGGCACAGGCGATCTTCGGCCCGTCGTTCCGTGTCACGAAAGAGCGCGGGAAGGTTTTGGTCTCGCCGTTGGCGAAAAAAATTGTCGCCACCGTCCATCCATCCTCGCTCTTGCGACAACCGGATGAAGAGACGCGCGAGCGCGAATACAAAAATTTTGTGGCCGATCTAAGCGTGGCGCTGAAAGCAGCGAACTAGACCAAAAGATTTCCGGTCATACGCGTTATAGTATCCGCTGTATCAGCGAACTACACCTTCCTTCGATGCGGTGAGACAGCGACGCTACAACAGCTCCTTTCGGCGTAGTCCCTGACTCTTTGCTACGGTGAAGCCGAGCCGGACGCCGCCGCACTGGGCGAAGCATTGGCCGCAGCTCGCTTCGCTTCGCGTTTTTCGCGGCGCGCCTCCTTCGCCGCCTTTTCCGCTTCCGTCGGCGGGCCGAGTTTCAAAGTTTTTATTTCCATCGAACCATCCGCCATTTTGAAGTAAGCGCCGCGCGCTTCTTCATTTGCGACCACATCTTTCATCGTCGCCGGCTGCCCGCCCTTGGTGATGATGGTCTTGTCCGTGATTTTTAAAACATGCGATGTCTCCTTGCCCGCAATGGCGAACGATTTCGCTTTCTCATCGATGGAACCGATCATGCCGTGAAATGGGATGGCCCGCATTTTTGTCGCGGAGCTGGCTTCGGAGGATTGCGCGCCGGGTGCGGGCGATGGCTTGGCGACGCCATTTGGGGCGGTCGCAAAGGCGCAGCCTAAAAAAAGAGCGAAAACGATTTGGTGTTTCATTTGGCAGGAAGATTGACGCTTTCGCAGCCGCGCGGCAATGCAATTGATTTGGCCGCCGTATAATCGCGCCCTGGCACTAGGAAACAAAAGTGGAGGTAAGGGGATTCGAACCCCTGACCTTCTCATTGCGAACGAGACGCTCTACCAACTGAGCTATACCCCCCTTTTCGATTATCGCGAAGGCCGCCGCTTAAAGTGCAGAATTTGATCGGCCTTTCAACTTTCGCTCGCCAGAAGCCAAAATCATTGTAGGCTGGTTCAGAAAGCGGAGATAACTATGCGCGGAAACATTCTGATCCGGCAATCAGTCATTCTGTGGCTTACCGGCGTCACTGCATTCGCGGGCGCTGACCAACCGTCCGGCGTTGCGCGCCAAAAACATGCGCGGAGGCAGACCGTGGTGCGGGAGTCCTGTTACGTTCTGCTAAGCAATTCGCCCTTTCCGCAACCCTGTGATCGAGCGGGTCCGGTGCCTAGCACGGCAAGTCCGATGGACATTATCGGAGAAGTTCCTCGGCACATAGTTCGAACGACAAGCCGCGGCAAATAGGTTCACTCGCAAAGTCCTTCCGCTTAGACACGAAAGTCAATCGTGGTGCGAATTCTTTTCTAAAAAAGCGTGCTGATACTCGCTCAGAAAAGCCTGCAACTTTGGATTGAGCGAATCGGATCAAGCTGCGGATCATATCGCAACATACCAAGCGAGCTTATCGCTCGGCTCTCACGCGTGCGAAGTAGGCAGTTCATGGTGTGATCAAATTCGTTACGCGCGACATAAAGCAAGACCACATTATAAGGATCGACTTTGATCTGGATTGCCAGCGCTAAGTATCCCGGCGAAGCGTGATTTCTCTCCTGCGCGGCGCGTTCGCTGCTCTGAAATCAGTCAAGTTCACCGCGCTCCCGTGCAAAGCCGCAAAGTCATTCAGATTACCGAAACCGATTCTTCCCGGGAGAACCAGCGCGCAAATCTGCCCGGCTTTAGAAACAACGAACTGCTGGCCGGGATCGGCGATGATGCCTACCGGCAGATCCAAGAAAAAATTGGAGTCATTCGGATGGCGCCCGGCGAGACGATCTTCCAGGAAAACGATCCCGGCGATTCACTCTATCTGATCGCGGAAGGAGCGGTAAAAATTTCCAAACGCGGCCGGGGCGGACAGCAGGAAACGCTCGCCCATCTGATGGAGCGCGATTTTTTTGGCGAGATGGCGCTGGTCGATCACGGTTTGCGCTCCGCTCAAGCGAGCGCGGAAAGGCAGTCCGTTCTCGGCCGCATCGACGAGCAAACCTGGAGCGTGCTTTTGCAAGTGGCGCCCCACGAAGTGCTGAGCAATTTCACCCGCGCGATCACCAAACGATTGCGGCAGAACAATCAGAACTTCATCGAGCAAATGATGCGCACCGAGCGCCTTTCCCTTCTCGGCACGACCATTAGCTCCATTGTGCATGACCTAAACAACCCGATCGGTTGTATCCTCGGCGCCTGCGCTATTATCCAATCTAAAAGTCATGACGAGCTCACGGATAAGATGGCCCGCATCGTGCGCGAGGCGGTCGATAAGATGCGTGTGATGACCGGCGAGCTCATTGATTTTTCTCGAGGCAACACCCATCTGCGAGTCGAGCCGATGACGATCGACGATTTGCTTCAGGAATTACAGCCGGACTTTTCCAGTTGCGGTCCGCAGATTGAAGTAATAATCGATGCGCGCTTCCAAGGGACGCTGCGGGTGGATCGCCATCGCCTGCTGCGCGTTTTCGGTAACATCATTCGTAACGCGCGCGAAGCGATGAAATCCAGTTCGCGCCCACAACTGCGCTTTGTCGCCGCGCAAAGTAATGACCTCGTCCGCTTCGAGATTTCGGATACCGGCTGCGGAATTCCCAACGATATTTTGCCACGCGTCTTCGAACCATTCGTTACTCATGGCAAAACCAACGGCACCGGTCTCGGCCTCGCCATCAGTAAAGCGGTCATCGAAGCCCATCGTGGGACAATTACCGTGCAAAGCAATGAGCAGGGAACGACCTTTACCGTCGAGCTACCGGGCTAGGTACTTCCTTCTCCCTCATCTTAATCCTACTCTTAATCTCAATCTCAATCGGCTAACGCAGAAGCTGGAAGTTCGCGGGCAACCTAACCATCGAGGCGGGCGCGTCTGGATCGATCTTCTCGCCCGCCCGCAAAGCAAAACCAGTCGCCTCCTCCGTTACCGCGACCTTTTCCGGCAGAGGTGATATTGCGGGCTGGCTCTTGTTCTTAAGCTCATCGTTTAACGCAGGCAATTCCTTCCCTACCAGGGCGGCGAACTCATTCTGCACATCCCCCAGCTCTTTCTTCAATGTTTCCAAGTAAGCCAGTTGGTAGTCACCCGGCTTGCCTTCGTAGCTTAAAATAGCGCCGTAAAGCTGGTCGGTATGCTCGCGCAATCTCTCTTCGCCGGTAATCGCACCGCCTTCCGTGGTGGCGACGATTTTTTTGCGGACGGCATCTACCTTGCCATCGAAGTCAGCAAGGGTTTTACGTAATGGCTCCGACTCTGGCATCGCCGCCGTTGCTTTAGCCAGTTCCTGGCGCAAAAATACAATGCGATCCATCAAAGCACTTTCATCTTCAAAAAGCGTTTCCACCTTCGTAGCAGCGTCAAACTGCGCCTTGCGATCTTCCTCCGAGAATTGCACCCGCCGATCCAGGCCAATTGTCAGCTTGGTCTCGATCGGTTTTCCATTTTTCGTGAGCCGCACCGTGTAGATGCCCGGGACAAAGCGCGGCCCGCGAATTCCATGAAAGGCCAGCTGCGCCGCGGGCGGCACACGCGGCGGCTTGGCATACATGCTCCAGCTCACTCGATTCAATCCCGGACGGGTACTGGCAGGTAGCTCGTCAATTACCTTTCCCGCTGGATCGATTACTTCGAGCTTGATTTTTCCAAATAGATGACGCGTCTTTTGGTAATAGGTGATAATGGCCGCATCCGGCGGGTTATTTCCCTCAAAGACGGCGTTACCACTTGCCCATCCTCCGTTGGCTTCGATGCGCTGCTGCTCAGGCCGAGCGGAAACGAAGCTGACTTCCTGTCCCAGTAGCTCGGGCGTAAGCGCGCGCCAGGGAGTAACGTCGTCGACAATCCAGATACCGCGCCCATGAGTAGCGAGAACCAGGTCGTTATCGCGCGGCTGGATCGCCAGATCCCGCACCGCTACCGCCGGGAAATGGCTGCCTTTAAACTGCGCCCAGGTATTGCCGCCATCAATCGAGACGTAAAGTCCAAACTCCGTTCCCAAAAATAGCAACTCAGGCTTAACCAGATCTTCTTTAATAACGTGAGCATAACCGCGAATACCTTTGCTATCACGGGAGGTAACCAGCGGCGTCCAGGTCTGACCAAAATCAGTCGTCCGATAGCAATACGGCGCCATGTCGCCGAAGGTATGCCGATCGAAAGTCGCATAAGCAGTTCCAGGCTCGTAGTTACTCGCCTGCACCCAGCTTACCCATGAGTGAGGCGTCAAGCCGGTGATGTTACCAGTTACGTTCACCCAGGTTTTCCCACCATCGCGGGTCACCTGCAAGTTACCATCGTCTGTTCCGCACCAGATCAGATTCTTGTCCTTAGGAGATTCGCTGATGGAGTAGATGGTGGTATGCATCTCTGCCGCCGAGTTATCGACTGTTATTCCGCCAGATTCTTCCTGCTTTTGTTTCTCTGGATCGTTGGTCGTAAGATCGGGCGAGATTCGTTCCCAGCTTTGCCCATGGTCACGGGTGCGAAACAAGAATTGTGCGCCCATGTAAAGCGTTCCTTTCTCGTTCGGCGACAAAGCCATCGGAGTATTCCAGTTCCAGCGCAATTTCTCGTTGTAGTTGGGCTTGGGTTGGATATCGCGAGTTTGATGAGTATAACGGTTTACTCGCCCAACAAAACCGCCCTGGTACTCGGCATAGATGTAGTCTGGATCGGCCGGATCGGAGAAGGTAAAGAACCCATCGCCGTTATAAACATTCTCCCATTGCGCATTGGTGATGCCGCCGGGATAGGCGGATTGACCTACCCAGCAGCTATTATCCTGTAGCCCGCCATAGACGCGGTAAGGATCGTTAGTATCCAGACTCACGTGGTAGAACTGCGAGACAGGAAGGTTCTCACCTTTCCACCATTTGCTGCCGCTGTTATAGGAATACCACATTCCGCCATCGTCTCCCGCAAGGACCGTTTGCGGATTAGTAGGATCGATCCAGACACAATGCACGTCGCCGTGCATCCCGCCGAAACCGCCAACGACCGCGAAGCTCTTGCCGCCGTCTTCACTTACAATCATCGCTCCATCTGTTTTAAATAGACGATCGGGGTTCTTTGGATCAACGATCAGGTTCGCGAAGTAGAATGGCCGCCAGACCATCCATTGGCTCTTGTCGCGCTTCTCCCAGGTCGCGCCACCGTCGTTCGAGACAAAGAGTGCGCTATCGAGGCCTTCTACGAAAGCATAGACTCGCTTCGAATCCGAAGGCGCGACGGCGACCGCAATGCGACCGTAAGGCTTCTTCGGGAACCCTTTACTATTCTCGGGTGTAACTTCATTCCAGGTATTGCCCCCATCGTTGGAGCGAAATAAGCCGCTGCCAGAAGGCGCGGTTGGGCCATCGCCGCCGGAGCGGAAGGTCCAGCCTTTGCGTCGGAAATCCCAGGTTGCTGCAAACATCTTGTTAGGTTCGTTCTGATCGATCACTACCGTCGAGCAACCAGTGGAAGGATTGATTCCCTTTAAGATCAGACTCCAGTTCTTGCCGCCGTCAGTAGTTCGATAGAGGCCGCGCTCAGTCGAATCGCTCCAGAGCGGGCCGGGCACAGCGGCGAACACGGTGTCGCTACTTTTGGGACTGACCGCCACCTGGGCGATTCGCTCCGACTTGGGCAGGCCAGACTTTGTCCAGGTCTCACCGCCATCGGTCGATTTATAGATACCGTCGCCGACGGAAACGCTGTTACGGGTCCAGGATTCTCCGGTACCAACCCAGACGTTCTTCGAATTCTTTGGATCGACCGTGATGCAACCAATGGATTGGACCGGTTGCTCGTCGAAAACAGGCCGGTAACGTGTGCCGCTGTCCTCCGATTTCCAAACTCCTCCGCTGGCCGCGCCGACAAAGAGAGTGATCTTGCCGGACGGTTCCTTCACTCCCGCCAGCGCGGAAATTCGCCCACTCATGGTGGCCGATCCGATATTGCGTGCGCCCAGACCGGAGATGGTAGCGGAGTTAAAGGGCGCTTCATCCGCCGCGATTGCGACAGAACTAACGAGACACAGAAAGAAAGAAGACAATCGAATAAGGTTCATTGGTATTCTACTTCGAGGTTGGAAATTTAAAGCTGGCATCATCGACCGAAACATTTGGCTCCGCCATATCGATCACGACTTTCTGTTTATCGGGCGAACCCTTATCGCCAGCTTCAATCGAGAAAGGTAGAAACACGCCGGCGACTTTCTCGTAATCGCCGAAATCCGTTTCGATTTCGACCTGGGCGCCATGCACCACACGCTGAGTAATGGTGCGAATCTCGAGAAAGTGATCGGGATCGAGATAGAGATAGGTGATGTCGCCATTTTTGCGCGTGACCTTGAGCTTGTGCGCGAGCGTCCCATCCACGTCTTCCGTCCCGAGATATTCCACCTTGCTGCCTTTCGCCTTCCAATCGACTAGTGGCCCGTCGATCTCCGCGTCCTCCACCAGCGGCTTGCTTTCGTCGGCCGACATTTTCTCGGGATCTTTGCGACCTTGAAAGGGCGAAATCTGCCAGCCCTGGTTGCCGTCGTACGCCTGCACCGCGGTCATTCCCTGCATCGTCACCTCGGTGCGCACTTCGCCCGGGCGTTTTTTCGTATCGACAAAACCAAGTTGAATCTGGCCTTCGTTCACCAGCATTTTGCCGCTGAGGCGAAGCGAATGCAGCGCGCTTAAAGCCGCCGCTCCGCCCTTGGCTTCGACATTTTTTGCTACCAATTGATCGACTGTGGGCGCCGGAGTTTTTTCCTGCGCGAAATTGTTGAGAGCGATTAGACCGAATACGGCCAAACTAAAAACAGTGCGTGAGTACATAATTAGAGTGAATGAACCATGCGTTCGCTTGAGGCCTTATGCAACGTCCGTGCCAAAAATACGTTTGCGTTGTAAACGCGACAGCCATTTGCGTTTAACTACAACGGAAATTATGCCGGCGAAAGTGAACATCCCATGATCGGGATTTTCCCAGTGCGAAAGTGGGACAGAAAATGCCGTCATCCCGCGCGGAGCCGAGGAATCCCGTTGCGTTACCTTTAATGCCTCATATCGGGATCCCTCGGCTTCGCTCGGGATGACCGTGAAGCGGAATTCTTCGGCTCGCCCAGCGCGGAATCAAATCGCTTTGCCGAACGCCAGACCGAGTCCGTAAGTCACCACCGCTTCGATTACCCCCACCATCGTCATCTCCAATCCCGAAGCCCACCACGAACGAATCGTGATCAGCGATTTCACTGCGCCGACCGCGAAATGCGCCACGATGCTGACGATGAAGGCCGCCACGACCGCCGGAAATCCTGTCATGAAAAAGAATGGAATGATGGGAATGAACGCGCCGATGGCGGTCGAGAGCGAGGCGGACGCGGCCGATTTCCATGGATTGGGGAAACGATGTTCGGAAAGACCGAGCTCGCTTTGCGCCATCGCCTGCACCAGTTGATCGGGATCTTCCGCCAGACGCTCCGCCATTTTTTGCGATTCCTCCGGGCTGAATCCTTGCAGCTGATAGAAGAGCGACATCTCTTCGATTTCTTCCTCCGGATTTTCTTCGACCTCGGCTTTTTCGCGCGCGATTTCCGCTTCGTAAACTTCCGCTTCGCTTTTCCCGGCGAGATACGCCCCCGCGCCCATGGAGAGCGCGGAGGCGAGCATTCCCGCGAGGCCGGAAATCAAAACGTAATGCTGCTGGTTATTGGTCGCGCCGGCGACGCCGGAAACGATTCCGAAAACCGCGCCGAGTCCGTCGTTCACGCCGTAAATCGCGTCCGCCACCCAACTGCCGCCACGCCCGTGCCAGCGTTCGCGTTTCAAAATATTCTCGAGCAAACTTTTCGGCGTAGTGGCGACACCAGCCGTCATCGCGTTCAATGCGCGCGCGTGCGCTTTTTCTTCCAGCGCGCTGCTGCGCAGAAACTCCTGCACATCGGTTTCGCTCGCGAGCGCGCGATCGCGTTGCGCCATGAATTCGCGCTCATGTTTTTTTTCCGCTGCCTCCATCCGCTGAATGGCGATGTCGGTGCCGAGCGAGCGATTGAACCTGCGCTTGAAACGCGTCCAGGCGTTATCGTCGAGCTTGGGAATCGGCTGCCCCATGTCGCGCAGTTTTTGTTCCCAGCGCGCAGCATGGCGCTCCTCCGCTTCGGCCATGCGAATCAGAATACCTTTGCGCTGTTCGTCCGCTTCGCGCCCGGCCAGATCGCGATAGACCTGCGCGGTTTCGACTTCGGCGCGCCAGTTTTTTACGACGACTTCGACCGTTTCCTTTTTGGGAATTTTTGTCGGCGAATCGTTAGCGGCCATCGTCATAGACAGTAGATAATTGTCGCCTGAAAGCGAGCTTTGCCTCGCAGCAGAAATGAATGGACGAGCCGCTTCCCCGCTTGCAGTGCGCCGGCACGCCGGCGCTTTTTGAGCAAACTCGCAAAGCGGCGGAAATCTGCCGCACTCCAAAGACGCAAGCGAATGCGACAAACTATTCCGGCGCGGGACACGCGCTCGATGGGAGCGGAGTTTGTCGCGCGCGCAGCTGTTGCGCCGTAATGACAATGGCGACCGAACCGATGATCAGCGCGGCGGCGACGACTGTGCGCGCGCTCAATTTTTCGCCCGCGAAAAGTGCGCCCAAAATTACGGCGACTACGGGATTCACGTAGGCATAAGTCGCGACTTTCGCCGGATCGCAATGGCGCAACAGAAAAAAATAAGCGGTGTAACCAATGATCGCACCGATCAGCACCAGATAGATCCACGACCAGACCGACGCAGTGGTGATTGCATGAAAATTGATGCGTTCACGCGTGGCGATCCCGGCGAGCAGAAGCAAAGCGCCGCCACAAATCATTTGCTGACCGGAGGCGACAAAAGGTGACTCCGCATTTCTTGCGCGGCGCGAATAGAGCGAACCGGCCGACCAGAGAAACGAACCCACCAGCAGAATGATAATTCCAACGGCTGGATTCTGCGTTTCGTTAGCTGAAAAATGGAGAGCGGGCGCGAGCAGAACTCCCACGCCGACAAGTCCGCCAATAAGACCCAGCGTCACAGGCAAACTCGGCCGCGACGACATGCCCGCCGCCCACGAGAGAAGGACGATGTAAATTGGCACGGTCGCGACAATCACCGCCGCCAGTCCGCTACTTAGATATTTTTCCGAAACGGTGACGGCGCCGTTTCCGCCCAGGAGCAAACATCCGCCGACGATAACGGCTGTTCGCCAGGTGATAGCCTCCGGCCGTTAAGAAACGCGAGCCCGCCATCAAAAACGGCGGCATCGATTCAATCGCGAAACGAATGAAAAGATAAGTTGAGCCCCAGATAAGATAGAGCGCCGCGAAAGCTGCGAGAATCAGGCCGCGCGCCGGTTTTTGCATCGCCCATCCACGCACCGCGCGCGGATTTCGCAACGGCGAAAATCAGGCACTGACTTTCTCGTCATCCTGAGCCGCGCAGACGGCGAAGGACCTCACAAAAACAGCAAGGATCGATACTTCGCGTTCGCCGGCGCGAGCAGCACGCGCGGCAGCATTGCTTCCGAATGCCAAAGCTGTTTCTGAGCGTCGGGCGCATCCGCCATCGGATCTTCGGTATAACCGGTCGCGCGCAGAGCCGCTTCGTCCGAGGGCGGCAACAAAAGATAATCCGTCCAATCGAGAATCAGCGTTCCGGTTTCATCCCGCATTCGCGCCAACGCTTCGCGTGCGCAACTGTTCTGCTGCGCGAAGGCATCGATCCTCTCGATGATGAAATTCTTGCTCACGAACGACGATGGCATCGACGCTGCCGGATTGAACGCGTTGCTCCAAGCCGCGCAAAATTTTGGCGATGCCACGATCGTCGCACCGGCTGCACCGCAATCGGGCGTGAGCCACGCCGTGACCTGGCACGAAGGTGTGCGTATCGAACCCCGCGGGGGAGAAACGAAACGCCAGTCCGGCTCGGACCGTTTCGCCATCCACGGCACCCCGGCGGATTGCATTCGGCTCGGGCTGCTCCATCTGGTGTCGGAGGCGAACTGGGTGCTGAGCGGCATCAATCACGGCGCGAATCTCGGCGCGGATGTTTATTACTCCGGCACCGTCGCCGCCGTGCGCGAAGCGATCCTGCACGGGTGGCCCGGCATCGCATTTTCGCATTATCGCAAAGGCGCGGATTTCGATTGGGCACGCGCGACGCGCTGGATCACGCCGCTGCTGCACGAGCTACTCGATCGGCCGATCGAGCCCGGTCTCTTTTACAATGTCAATCTTCCC
>DAIOVO010000041.1:16133-23261 GCA_036758965.1 Chthoniobacterales bacterium | reverse complement strand
AATGGAAACGCCGCTGGAAACGAGCGTCCCGAGCGTGCGCGAAAAACGCGAGATGGCGGTTTTGCGAAGGAGATCGCCGAAGATCGGCAAGCGCAATTTCAAGCGATCGATGGTGGCGCGGCCGCCTTTGGTGCGACCAAATAATTTCATGCCGACGATGAGCGCAATGACGGCCGCGAGCAAAATCAGGTAGTGCTTCTGCATGAAATCACTCACCGCCATGACCGCGAGCGTGATCGTGGGCAGCGGTTTGTCGCCGAGCATATCGTGAAAAATTGCTTCGAAACGCGGCACGATGAAGACGAGCAGAAAGGACATGATGACGAGCGCGAGCGTCAGAACGATGACGGGATAAACCATCGCTGAGACCACTTTGTTTTTTACCTTCTGCGCTTTTTCCTGAAACTCGGCCAGACGAGTGAGCACCACTTCGAGCACACCGCCGAGCTCGCCCGCTTTCACCATGCTGACGTAGAGATCGTTGAAGATGCGCGAGTGCTGCGCGAGCGCGTCGGAAAAAGTGCTGCCGCTTTGCACCGATTCGGCGAGGGCAGCGGTAGTTTTTTTCAACACCGGATCGCGTTCCTGTTTTTCCAAAACCGTCAGGCTTCGGAGCAATGGGAGACCGGAATCGATCAGGGTTGCGAGCTGGCGGGTGAAAATCATGAGAATCTTCGGCTTAACTTTGCGGCGCTGAAAAAGAGTGACGCTCTTGCCGCGAGTAGATGATTTCGTCGCTGCCGGCGCGGCCGCAGCGCGGGTTCGTTTCGCTTTGCCATCGCGCGATGAGCCTTTGCCTTCCTCGAAAACATTCGTGGGAAAATAGCCGGCCTGCCGCAAATGGCCGATGGCGTCGTTAGCGGTATTGGCTTCAACCAGGCCAGTGGATTCCTGACCGCGGGCATCGACTGCGACGTATTGGAAGCGGGGCATGGGGAATTGAATCCTAGTTAAAGACCTGAACAAAAGTCGATCTTATTTAGCACGTGCAATTTCCCGACGCGGCTGGGAAATGACGAAGCACGAATGACGAATGACGAATCCAGAATGACGAATGAATGAGTGGCGCGGTTCTGGCATTCGTCATTCGGATTTCTTCATTTCCTAAGTGTATTTCAATACTTCTTCGACCGTCGTGTCGCCGTCGAAGATGCTGCGCAATCCGTCCTGGCGCAGCGTCACCATTCCGAGCTCGACCGCTTTTTGTTTTAACGCCACCGTCGGCGCGCGCTCGTTAATTAATTCGCGCAGCGGGTCGGTGATCTTCATCAATTCATAAATTCCGCGGCGGCCTTTGTAGCCGGTGCGATTGCAGGCGTCGCAACCTTTTCCGAAATAGAATTTCTTATCGCCAAGATCGCGGCGGCTGATTCCGAGTTGATCGAGCACGTTTGCATTTGGCTCATAAGTAGTGCGGCAATTGGGACAAATACTGCGCAACAAGCGCTGACCGAGTACGGCCTCAAGAGTGGAGGAAATGAGGAATGGCTCGACGCCCATGTCGATCAAACGGGTGACGGCGCCGGGCGCGTCGTTGGTGTGCAGGGTCGTGAAAACAAGATGGCCGGTGAGTGATGCCTGGATCGAGATCTGCGCCGTTTCCAAATCGCGCGTTTCGCCTACCATGATGCGATCGGGATCCTGGCGCAGAAAAGTGCGCAGCACCCGCGCGAAATTGAGACCGATGTTTTCGTTCACCGGCACCTGCATGATTCCTTCCAGATCGTATTCGACCGGTTCCTCCGCCGTCAGCAGCTTGGAATCGACCGTGTTGATTTTGCGGAGGCAGGAATAAAGCGTGGTCGTTTTTCCGGAACCGGTCGGGCCGGTGACGATGAAAATGCCGTTGGGCCGCTCGATCACCTCGAGGATGTAATCGAAAATATATTTCGGCATCCCGAGCATTTCGAGATCGAGATTGACGGTGGCGCGGTCGAGCACGCGCAACACGACGCTTTCGCCGAATTGCGTCGGCAAAGTGGAAACGCGCAGATCGATGCTGCGGCCGGCGATATTTTTCTGGATGCGTCCGTCCTGCGGCAAACGGCGCTCGGCGATATTCATGCTGGCCATCACTTTCACGCGGGAAATGACAGGCAGGGCAAGGTGGCGCGGCGGCGGCGCGATTTCGTAAAGCGCGCCATCGACGCGATAACGAATTTTGAATTCGTTTTCGAACGGCTCGAAATGAATGTCGCTCGCGCGGTCCTGGATGGCTTGGTACAAAATCAGATCGACGAATCGAATAATGGGCGTGGCGTTCGCTTCCGCTTCCACACTCGCGCCATCGTCGCCGCGCAAGCGCATGAGATCGCCCGCTTCGCCAAGTTGCTTGAGCACGTCCTCCATGCTGGAGGTGTCGCTTCCGTAAAAATTCGCGATTCGTTCCTCGACCTGCTCGATGGGCGCGACCACTACGTCGATGTCGCGGCCAAGAGCGAAACGCAGGTCTTCCGCCGTGCGCGGCTCGAGCGGATCGACGAGCGCGACCCGCAGAGAGCCATCGAGCAAATCGACCGGCAGCGCGCGGTGGAGACGGGCGAGGCCGCCCGGAATGAGTTTGATGATGTCGGAAGAAATTTCGCATTCGTTGAGATTCATGAACTCGGCGCCGATTCCCTCGGCGATGGTGCGATAGAAACCGTGCTCATCGGTGAAGCCGCTATCGATAATCGCCTGCGCGATGGTCTTACCGTTTTGCTGCGCCTCGCTCAGGACATCGTCGGCCTGCGATGGCTGGAGGATGTGGTGCTCAATAAAGAGGTCCGCGACCTGGCGATGGTTCATGATAATCTGTGTCTCGTTAGTTCAGATCGCCGATTGTGACCGAGATGACTTCCTCCGCTGAGGTGAGGCCGGCCAGCACTTTGCGCACGCCATCTTCGCGCAAGGTCCGCATTCCCAGCTCGCGCGCGCGTTGTCGCAATAAAATGGTCGAGCCGCGTTTGTTAATCATGTGCCGCACGTCGTCGTCGATAATGAAAATTTCGAAAATGCCCATACGGCCGCGGTAGCCGATATTGCGGCAGTGTTCGCAACCGCCCGCCCGCATCACTTGCGCGGCGCGCAACTGCGATCGCTCGATCCGCAGCGCGCGCACTTCCGTTTCACTCAATTCCGCCGGTTTGCGGCAATGGGTGCACAAACGTCTAACGAGACGTTGCGCCATGATCGCGCGCACCGAGGAAGCGACCAGAAATGGTTGTACGCCGATATCGACCAGGCGCGCGACCGCCGAGGGCGCGTCATTGGTGTGGAGCGTGCTAAAAACGAGATGGCCGGTCAGGCTGGCATTGGTGGCGATGGAGGCGGTTTCCAAATCGCGAATCTCGCCAATCATGATGATGTTTGGCGCCTGGCGCAGAATCGAGCGCAAGGCCAGCGGAAACGTCATTCCGATATCGTTATTGACCTGCACCTGGTTGATGCCGGTCATTTGATATTCCACCGGTTCTTCCACGGTGATGATTTTGCGGTCCGTTTTGTTGATGTAATTCAGGCAGGCGTAGAGCGTGCTCGTTTTGCCCGAGCCGGTCGGGCCGGTGACGAGTAGAATTCCATCTGGCAAACGCAAAAGTTTTTCGAATGTCTCCTGGTCGTCGCTCAGGAATCCCAGCTCGGGCAGGCCGAGGAGCAGGGTCGATTTATCGAGCAAACGCATGACAACGCTTTCGCCGTGATTGGTCGGCACGGTCGAAACGCGAAGATCGAGCGGTTTCTTGCGAATTTTCACCTGGATGCGGCCATCCTGCGGCAGGCGTTTTTCCGCTATGCTCATCGAGCCGGTCATGATTTTGAGACGGCTGACGATGGCGGATTGCAAACGCTTCGGCGGCGATTGCATTTCCTGAAGCACGCCATCGATGCGAAAACGGACGCGGAATTTTTTATCGAGCGGTTCGAGGTGAATGTCGCTCGCGCCAAGTTTGTGGGCTTCGATAATGAGCATCGAGACCAGACGAATGATGGGCGCATCGGCTTCGTCGGTGGCGGCAAGCGCGGCGCTATCTCCGATCTCGATTCCGAAATCGATTTCGTCGCCGATTTTTTTTTGCAAAACGTCGGCTGCTTCCTCGGCGGTGCCGTAATATTTGATGAGCGCGTCGCGGACTTTTTCCGGGCTGCTGCAAACGAGCTCGAGGTCGCGTTGCAGCAAAAAATTCAAGCTATCGATGGTATCGACATCGAGCGGATCGCTGATCGCGACGACCAGACCGGTTTCGCCAAAAGCCACCGGGATCACCTTGAAACGACGTGCGTCCTGCGCGCTGATTTGTGAAATGACTTCGGGTGGAATGACGACGGAGGCGAGATCGATCCAGTGCATTTGCGCCTGTGCCGCCAGGCTACGCGAAACGTCTTCGGATTTAACGACGCCATCGCGCACCAGCACGTCGATAACGGTGCCGTCGCCGTTTAATTTCGCGCGCGCACCGGCGATTTGTCTGGAAGAGACGAGGCCGACTTCTTC
This sequence comes from Chthoniobacterales bacterium, assembly GCA_036758965.1. Classification (GTDB taxonomy): domain Bacteria; phylum Verrucomicrobiota; class Verrucomicrobiia; order Chthoniobacterales; family UBA10450; genus AV69. The sequence continues at coordinate 18,790 of DAIOVO010000041.1, read as the reverse complement.
GAGCAGGCGCAAAACGTAATCTTCGTTTGCTTGCACTGAGAAGATTGTAGCGAGGCGCGGAACTGAATGCGACTCATTCTGCGCTGTTCGTCATTCCGAGCGGAGTCGAGGGAGCCCGCGGAGGTAGGCTTAAAGGTCTCGCGACGGGATCCTTCGACTTCGCTCAGGATGACTATTCGACCGTCACGCTCTTGGCGAGATTGCGCGGTTTATCGACATCGCGGCCAAGCTCAACCGCGAGATGATAAGCGAGCAATTGCAGCGGAATCGCGGTCAGGACTGGCGCCGCAAAATCAGGCGCGCTCGGAACCTCGATTATGTCATCGGCGATGCCTTTCAAGCGTTTGGCGCCCTCGCCGCTGGTGAGGGCGATGATCGGGCCCTTACGCGCTCTGACCTGCTCGAGATTGTTGACGTTTTTAGAAAAAACGCTGTCATCCGGGACGATGAAAATGGAAGGTAAATCGGGGCGCACCAAAGCGATGATGCCGTGCTTGAGTTCCGCGCTCGGGTGACCTTCGGCGAAGAGATAAGTGATCTCTTTCATTTTTAGCGCGCCTTCGAGCGCGACCGGAAAATTAAACTGTCGCCCGAAGAAGAGCATGCCTTCGGCTTTCATATATTTTTTGGCGATCGCGCGAATGTGATCGCTCGTGCGCAAGACCGTTTCGATTTGTTCCGGCAAACATTCCAGCGCTTCGATAATCCGCGCTCCTTGGGAGCTGGAAAGAAAACGCATCCGGCCCAGAAGCAGGCCGATGAGCGCCAGGATTGTCACCTGGGATGTGAACGATTTTGTCGCCGCCACGCCGATCTCCGGTCCGGCGTGCATGTAAACGCCGCCATCGCTCTCGCGCGCGACCGTGCTGGCGACGTTGTTGCAAATTCCGAGGGTGCGAAATCCTTTGCGTTTGCTCTCGCGCATCGCACCGAGGGTGTCGGCTGTTTCGCCGCTTTGGCTGATGGCGAAGACGAGCGTCTCTCCGCTCATCGGCGTGTTGCGATGGCGAAACTCGCTCGCAAACTCTACTTCCACCGGAATGCCGGCGAGTTGTTCGATCAAATATTCGCCCACCAACGCAGCGTGCAGGGCCGTTCCACATCCTGTTAGAATAATACGGCTGACATCGCGCAATTCCGCCGCGGTCATGTTTAAGCCGCCCAGCTTGGCGGTGCTTTCCTCGCTGTTGAGGCGGCCGCGCATGGCGTCGCGGACTGAGTTCGGCTGCTCGAAGATTTCCTTGAGCATGTAATGCGGGAAGTCGCCTTTGTTCACGTCTTCCGCGCCGAATTCGACCTTGCTGATCTGGTAATTGCCCGGCTCGCCGCCGACGGAACTGATTTCGAATTTGTCGGGTGAGACGGCGACGATATCGAAGTCGTTCAGGTAAACGGCGTCGCGCGTGTGGGCGACGATCGCGCTCACGTCGCTGGCCAGAAAATTTTCGTCTTTGCCAACACCGAGCACGAGCGGCGAGCCGCGCCGTGCGCCGACGATAAAATCTTTTATGTCGGCGTGCACGAGCGCGATCCCGTAAGTGCCGATGACTTGCTTGAGCGCGGCGCGGGTGGCGTTGACGAGCCGCGCCTTGGAATCTTCGCCAGCGAGCTGTTGGTAAATGCTGCCGATCAAATGCGCCAGCACTTCGGTATCGGTATCGGAGACAAATTTGTGGCCGCCCTCGCGCTCCATTTGCTCGCGGAGAGCGGCGTAATTTTCGATCACGCCGTTGTGCACCAATGCAATTTTGCCGCTTTGATCGAAATGCGGATGCGCATTTTCGTCCGTCACTTTTCCGTGCGTCGCCCAGCGCGTGTGACTGATTCCGTAGTGACCCCCGGGCGGCTGCTCGGTCATCAGTTTCGCCAGGTTCGCGATGCGCCCGGCGCATTTGCGCGTTTCAATCGCGGCCCCGTTAACGATTGCGACGCCGGCGGAATCGTAGCCGCGATACTCCAGGCGACGCAGCCCATCGAGCAAAATGGGCGCCGCTTCAGCTGGACCGACGTATCCGACAATTCCGCACATAAATTCGAGTCGGATTATAGCATATTCCCGGCCGTCAACCCTCGGCTTCGCTCGGGTTGACGAAGTGCAAAATTTTCAGGAGCAGCGATCTCGGTTTACTATCACATTGTCCAAATGCAGGCCCCCTCCCTTCCACCCGGCACCACCCAGCGCACGCTGGCCGTGATCATGGGCGGCGGGGCCGGCACGCGCCTGTTTCCGCTCACGAAAGATCGCGCCAAACCGGCCGTGCCACTCGGCGGAAAATATCGCCTGGTCGACATCCCAATCAGCAATTGTCTCAATTCCGGGCTGCGCTCGATTTATGTGCTGACGCAATTCAACTCGATGTCGCTGCATCGACACATTCAGGCGAGTTACAAGTTCGATAATTTTTCCCGCAGCTTCGTCGATATTCTGGCCGCGCAACAAACGCCCGAAGGCTCGCAATGGTATCAGGGCACGGCCGACGCAGTGCGGCAGAACATGCGCTACTTCCTCGAACATCCCTTCGATTTTTATCTCATCCTCAGCGGCGACCAGCTTTACCGGATGGATTTTCGCGCGCTCCTCCACCAGCACATTCGGTCCGGCGCCGACATCACGCTGGCGACCATCTCGGCCCGGATTTCCTCGGCCACCTATGCTC
>DAIOVO010000041.1:8043-16123 GCA_036758965.1 Chthoniobacterales bacterium | reverse complement strand
ATTATGCGCAGCGGGGAAGACCGGCGCATCACTCACTTCGTCGAAAAACCGAGCGACGCCGGCGCGCTGGACGCGATGAAGATGGAGGCGGCGCTGCTCGCGGCCACCGGCCATGAGGCAACGGAGGAATTGTTCCAGGCGTCGATGGGGATTTACGTCTTCAATCGTAAAGTCCTGATCGATTGTCTCGAGAACGAACTGGCCGATTTCGGCAAACACGTCATTCCAGCTGCGATCGAGAAACGCAATGTGGGCGCTTACATTTTTGACGGCTACTGGGAAGACATCGGCACGATTCGCGCGTTTTTCGAGGCCAATCTCGATCTCACCGACATCGTGCCGGAATACAGTTTTTTCGAAGCCGAAAGTCCCATCTATACGCACCCGCGTTTTTTGCCGGGCAGCAAAATCAATGGCGCAACTTTACGCCAGGCGATCATTTCCGATGGGTGCATTATTTCCGATGCGCACCTGGAACGCTGCGTGGTAGGCGTGCGCAGCATCATTCAGAGCGGCGCCACCATTCGCAATAGCGTAGTGATGGGGGCCGATTATTACGAAACACTGCTCCCGACGGACAACATTCCGATCGGGATTGGCCGCAACTGCGTGATCGAAAACGCCATCATCGACAAAAATGCCCGCATCGCCGACGGCGCAGTGATTACTTCGGAAAACAAGCCGAATCACTTCGACTCCGAGAATTACTACATTCGCGATGGCGTGGTGGTGATTCCGAAGGATGCCAAAATCCCGCCCGGATTCTGGATTTAGTAAAACTAGCTATCTCCTATTAACGGCGTCGTTCAATCCGGCGAATTGACCTTCCGTTTCCCATTTTTCCTGCTTGTTCCAGGGAAGTTGGGATTCGCGACGCCTGCCATCCGGATCATCTACCAGCGCTCCCCTTCGCTGGGTTTCGCAAGCGCCGAGAAGTGTTCCGGTCGCTGCCAGAAGAAGAAAGGAAACCTTTAACTTAGGAATTCGAGCCAGCATAAATAACGGTATCTCCAGGTTGCACCTGCACCCCACGTGCCAGGCTGCCGCTGAGAATATCACCGATGGCCGTAGCTGGTTCAACCGAAGAGATGCGGATTTTCCCGATGAGGCTTCCGCTGCGCAGGACCAATAATTCGGCGTTGGTTTCGACTCCTTGGCGGCCGCCGAGGTTGAGCACGACAAAATTGTAGGCGTGGTTTACCGCGAGGACGGTCCCGCGCAGCGAGCCGTGAAAGGTCGGTTCGTTCCGTCGCACCGCCGGCAGCGGCAATCGGCCAGGCGGGACGCTCGGCTGCATTTTCTCCGCAATCAGGCTTTTCTCGTTTTCAGCGTTCTCGAGTTGTTTGCGCGCTTCATCGAGCTGCGCCTGCAACTCGGCGGCGGAGGGAGCGCCGGGATTGGGATTGGCCGGCGCCTTGCTCAACTCCTCAATTCGCTTCTGTAATTCCGAAATCTGTGTCTCGTTAGCCTGGAGCTTGGATTGGAGATCGGATTTCTCGGTCTGGGTTTTCACCAGCTCGCCTTCCGCCTCGGCCACGCGGTTTTCGTGGTCAGTCGCCTTTGCGAACTGCGCGGCCGCTTTTGCCTCGCGCGCCTTTATCCCTTTTCCCGCGGCCGCCTGGCGATTGCCTGCCGCCTGGCGCTGAGCCGCAGCGTCCGTCACCTGCGAGCGCAAATTTTTCACCTTCGTCCCGTTTAGGACGCCGACCACGGCGGCAGCGAGCAACAAAACCAGGGAGAGAGCGAGGAGATTTTTTGACTTGTTCACGGGAAATGGAAGCGGCGGGGCTGCGTTTTTACACGAAAAGCCGGTCCCCTTTCAAGCGGTCTTTCTCTGCTTCTTTCATCCTCGGTTGCATCGCGACCTGCCCACCTCTATAAGATGCCATGGGGCAGCAGCATCGAGCACGCGCGAAACGCAAACGGCACAAGGCTTATTTGGAGCGGCGCAAGACGAAAGAACGAGCGACCCGCCCGCCGGCGCCGCGGCCGCGCACGAAAAAATCGGCGGCGACGCCTGCGGCGGAGTAAGCGGCGCGCGCAATTTTTATGCGCGCGCAATATCTCATTGTTGATGGTCACAGCGCCATTTTTGGCTGGCCACAATTAGAAAAGCTACATGCGCGGCGTTCTTCACTTGGCCGCGACGCGCTGGTAAAAAAGCTGCGAGATTACCAGGATTACACCGGCGTAAGGGTGGTGGTGGTTTTCGATGGGAAAGGGGACGGCGCGACGGAAGTTTCCGAGCCGCACAGCGTGCAAGTATTCTATTCCGGCGCTGGCCAGACGGCGGACACCGTGATCGAACGGCTCGCCAGCAAATATGCGAAACGATTCGAGCTCACAGTTGCCACGGCCGATTTATTGGAACGCGAAACCGCCAGCGCTTGCGGCGCGGATTGTATTTCGATCGAAAGTTTGCGCGCGCGCCTGCAGGAAGCGACGCCGCGTTAGGCCACGCCCAAAAGCGCCGGGCGCGTGTGCACTCGACGGGTATGGTGACGCGCCGCCGCCAGCACTCGGGCGAGCACACAATAGAGATGCTCGAGCGGCAGATTTTTGCTCACGTAGCCGTTCGCCCCCGCGCAAAGCGCAGCGTGCATCATCGCTTCGTCGTAGCCGAAGCCGGTGAAAACGATCACCGGCAGTTTGGGATCGATTTCGCGAATGAAACTGATGAGGGAAATGCCATCAACTTTGGGCATGTTCAGATCGACGATAACGACCTCGCACTGGTTGGTTTGAAGCCAGGCGCCTGCGCGAAATCCTTCGTTCAGAGCGGCGCAGGAATGGCCTTTTTGCTCCAAGTAGGCGATGAGAAACTCGGAAAGCGTGGGTTCATCATCAACGATAAGAAATTCGACGGACTGATTGGCTGGCATGTGCTTATAATTTCCATATCCACAATAAGCACTAAGCGCGCCACCACGACGAAGCCAACTGCTGAAAACCGCGGATTACGCGGATGGCGCGGATAAGAAATAAAGGCGCAGGCAATTCAGGAGAATGAATTCCTGGTTTTCATCCGCGATAATCCGCGTAATCCGCGGCAAAAATTTCCCGCTCGGACATCCCGCTACTCACCGATGCCTGCCTTTTCTTCCAACCTTTTCACCCGCTCGAAAAGTTTTCCCAGTCGCCGCACCCACGCTATTTGCAGCTTCGCCTCCTTCAACGGCACCGATGGCGTTGACCACCACACGCCGCCATTCAGACTTTTTGAGACGCCCGCCTGCCCGCCGATCATCGTTCCGTCGCCGATTTCGATGTGCCCGGTTATTCCCGTCTGTCCTCCGATGAGGACTCGCTGTCCGATTCGCACGCTTCCGGCCACGCCGGTCTGCGCCGCGATGACGGTGTGTTTGCCGACCACAACGTTGTGCGCGACTTGCACCAGGTTATCGATTTTCGCGCCTTCCTGAATCCACGTTCGCCCGAAACGCGCCCGGTCGATTGTCGTGTTGGCGCCTACTTCCACGTCGTCATCAATCTGCACAATTCCGATTTGCGGTACTTTCATCTGGCCTTGCGCAGTCATTTCGAATCCGAACCCGTCCGCACCGATCACTACGCCGCTGTGCAAAATCACGCGGTGGCCTACTCGGCAGCGTTCGCGCAGCGTCACTAATGGATAGATCAAACAGTTGCTGCCGATCACGACCTCATCTCCCACGTAGCTGCCGGCGCCGATCACGGTTTCATCCCCAATTTGCGCGCCGGCCTCGATCACCACGTGCGGCTGAATCGAAACCGCACGGCCGATTTTTGCGCTCGGATGAACGACTGCGCTCGGGTGAATTCCCGCCGCAAATTTCACTGGCGGCGGCGCAAATTTCAGCGCGATTTGCTCGAAAGCTTTCGACGGATTGTCGGCTCGAATAATTGTCGCCTCGATCGATTCGGAAAATTCAGGCGGCACGATGACCGCGGCCGCACTGGTTTTGCGCAGATATTTGGCGTAACGCGGATTGGCGAAGAAGGAAATTTCTTCGCCGGTCGCTTCGGCCAGCGAAGCGGCGCCGGAAATTTTTCGCGCGGCATCTCCCTCAAGTTTTCCGCCGACGATGGCCGCGATTTCTTCGAGAGTGAAAGTCACGCTCAATCCTGTAGCGGCGGTCTGCGACCGTCGTCAACGAACAAAAGCAAATCGGTCATTCTGAGGGAAGCGACGCGGAGTCGAGGAATCCCGCGAAGTTACCGCGGCGATAGCACCACTTTTCCCTTGCTCGAGCTCTTACCTATTCGATGCCTCGAAAATGCCCTGAATAGATTTATCCAGCATAGCATTGAACTCAGCGTCAGATTGCTGAGCCGTCAGCCCTTCCACCAGCGCCCGGGAAAAGCTGGCGATCACGCCGTGATTTTTGCGCAAGCGATTGTTTGCTTCTTCCCGCGAATAACCGCCGGAGAGCGCGACCACTCTCAAAACCTTGGGATGTTTGACAAATTCGGAATAGAAGTCGTCCTGCTCCGGCAGCGTGAGCTTAAGCATGACGAACTGACCATCTGGCAATTCGTTGACCTTCTCAAGAATGCCCGCTTTGAGTAACTGCTCCGCTTTTCCTTTTTCCGGGCAGTGAATATCAATCTCCGGCTCGATGATCGGCACCAGGTCCGCCGAAATAATCTGCTGAGCGATTTCGAACTGCTGATTCACGACGTCCTTGATACCCGCTTCGTCGGCTTGTTTGACGACTGAGCGCATCTTGGTTCCGAAAACTCGTTTGGCCCTGGCTCTGTCGAGAAGCGCGCTCAACGCCGGCATGGGCTTCATCAATTGAACCCCGTCTTTTTCGGCCACAAGACCCTGGTCCACTTTCAGAAACGGCACGACCTGTTTCGCGTTCCAAAGATAGTCCGCCGTGGGCTGTCCTTCGATTTCTTTGTCCATTGTGTTCTCGAACAGGATGGCGCCAATGATTCGGTCTCCCTTGAAGGCGGGACTGGTAATGATGCGGGTCCGCATCTGATGCACGAGGGCGAACATCTCCTCATCGCTTGACCACGCATTCTCCTTAATTCCGTAAAGACCCAAGGCTTTCGGCGTGCTGCCACCGCTTTGATCCAGCGCGGCAACGAAACCGGAGGCGCTCTTGATTTTTTGCAATTGTTCTTCGTTAACGGCGATAGATTTCATGATAGCTCTTTCGATTCTGGTGGTTGTTAGCTTGACAAAGTTATCGGTTGAAGCGCGCCCGCCGCAACGTTGTCGTAGGCCACTTTGTCGAGCTGCGGGGTAGTCACGATCATAATTTAAGTCTCGGAAACTATCGCGCTTCGCCAAGATTCCAACGCAAAGATGGAACCTAATCTCGTCTCGCCGGAGTTCGTGAACTCGACCTGCCATGAACATAAGTCTGGCGATACTGGCTCCAAAAATTTCGCGAGCTTTCGACCGGACAGATTTCCAGCTTGGTGCCCGATCATGGCGAGAAACAGAACTAACAGGAAATAAGCACGCATCAGCACCGAAGTGAATATGACGATTCTTGTGGAACCGGGAGAAAATTCCAAAAACAAAAGATGGCTCGGCGAAGTTGCGAATGATGGCGGCAAGCTGAGATTCACCACGCAATGGCGGTGCAATTTCGCGATTATTACGAAACGCTCGGCGTCTCCAAAACGGCGAGCGAGGATGAGATTAAAAGCGCGTTTCGCAAACTCGCGCGCAAGTTTCATCCTGATGTCGCGAAGGATAAAAAGGCGGCCGAAGAAAAATTCAAACAGATTAACGAAGCATACGAGGTTCTGAGTGATCCGGAGAAACGCCGGAAATACGATCAGCTCGGCGCAAATTGGAATCAGCCCGGAGGTGGATTCCAACCGCCACCAGGCTGGGGCGCAGGACAGCCCGGCGGCGGTTACCAATGGAGCGGCGGTAACGGCGAAGGCGTCGAGTTTGAATTTGGCGGCACCGGGTTCAGCGATTTCTTCGAGACCTTTTTCGGCGGCGGGCGCGGACGCTCGGCCTTTGGCGGTTTTGGCCAGCGCACTGCGGCCGAGCGCGGCAGCGACGTCGAAGCCGACATCATGGTCACCTTGGAGGAAGCGCTCCACGGTTCGACCCGGCAGGTTTCGTTGCGGCGCGCCGGCTCCAAGAAAACGGAAACTTACCAGGTAAAAATTCCGCGCGGCGTGCGCGAAGGCCAGCGTATTCGTCTCGCCGGCCAGGGCGAAGCGGGCGAGCACGGCGGAAAAAGCGGCGATCTTTTTCTGCGCGTCCGTTTGGCGCGTCATCCTGATTTTTCGGTGGAGGGCAACGACCTCGTGCACGAAGTAAAAATTGCGCCGTGGCAGGCGGTCCTGGGCGATCAATTGATGGTGCCGACGGTGGAAGGCGATGTGCGGTTGAAACTTCCCGCCGGCACACAGGGCGGCCAGCGCTTTCGTTTGCGCGAGCGGGGCTTGCCCGGCGCCTCTGGCAACCGGGGCGATCTCTACGTGGTGACCCAGATTACCCTGCCAAAAAAACTAACGGATCGTGAGCGCGAGATTTGGAAACAGTTGGCGGAATTGCATGGCAGCGCGCCAACCACGTAAAGTGCCATCGTGAAAATTTCACTCGGGTCCGATCACGCTGGCTTCCAACTAAAAGAAAAGGTGAAGGCGCTGCTCGGCGATCTCGGGCATGAAGTGAAGGATTTCGGCACTTTCAGCGCCGAGCCGCCGGTGGATTATCCGTTGTTTATTCGCCCGGCGGCGGAAGCGGTGGTGCGCGGTGAAACGGAGCGCGGAATTGTTTTTGGCGGCTCCGGCAACGGCGAGGCGATGGCGGCGAATAAAATTCGCGGCGTTCGCTGCGCCTTGTGCTGGAACGAGGAAGTGGCGGCGCTATCCCGCCAGCATAACGATGCCAACGTGCTCTCGCTCGGCGAGCGCGTGATTCCCGAGGAAATGGCGCTCAAGATTGTGCGGATCTGGTTAACCACAGATTTCGAAGGCGGCCGCCATGTCCGCCGCATCGCCATGCTGGACGACGCGATGTAGCGGCCGTCCGTCCCCGGCGGCAGACGCTGCGCCCGGCAGCTATAATCGATCGAGACAAATCGCGAACAGAAAAACGACGCTGACAAATGCGTTGGAATTAAAAAAAGCGCGATTGATTCCCGCGAGATCAAGTCCCCGCGCGCTGCGATGTTCATAAAACAAAGCGCCTGCGACCAGCAACATCGCACCGAAATAAACGACGCCGAGTTTCGCGCTCAAACCAAAGGCAATCAGGGCAGTGAACATGAGCAGGTGAAGGAGTTGCGCGAAACGCAGACTGCGGGCGATTCCCAATCGCACCACCAGCGAGCGCAAACGTTCGCGGCGATCGAACTCGTAATCCTGTGTCGCATAGATGAGATCGAAACCCGCCACCCAGCAGATGATTCCGCCAGCAAGAATCACTGGCGGCAACTGAATGCCGCCGGTTTGCGCAATCCAGGCGCCCACCGGTGCAATCGCCAGCGCAAGCCCAAGAAAAAAATGGGTCGCGGTCGTGAATCGTTTCGTCATCGAGTAGAAAAAAATGATCGCCAGCGCAACCGGCGAAAGGACGAAGGTGGAATGATTGATGGCGGCCGCCGCCAGGAAAAATAACGCGCTGCTAACAAGAACTGAGATACCGACAAAGCTCTTGTTAGCCAGCAAATGTCGCGACTGCGTGCGCGGATTGCGCTGGTCGACTTCCCAATCGACAAAGCGATTGAAAAGCATGGCGGCAGTGCGGGCGGCAACCATGCAGACAAGCACGAGAAGCAGCAGTCTTGCCCGCGGCCAGCCTCCGGCCGCCACAATCAAACTGCCGAGCGCGAACGGAAGCGCAAAGATGGTATGAGAAAAACGGATCAGCCGGAGAAAACGCCTCACTGCGCTTTCGCCTTGCGCCAGGTCGTCAGACATTTTCCAGAAGAGCGGCGAAACGTTCCTGCGCGCGAGTGACGAGCGGTTCGCCGTGCGCGAACAAAATCCGTTCGCAATCGAGAGTGAGCAGTTGGCGCAGCGACTTCAACATTCGCGGTTGATTGCCGCAATATTTGCGCGGCAAAAGCGAAAAACCGTCGCTGCCGAAATTGATCAGCGCGTCACCGAAAAT
>DAIOVO010000041.1:0-8033 GCA_036758965.1 Chthoniobacterales bacterium | reverse complement strand
GGAGCCGCGCCCTCGATCGGCAAAATATCCAGTCCACTAATTTGGCGCAGACCGTTCCAAAATTTCGCTGCCGGCAAAGTTTCACGCAATTCCATTGGCGCAAAAATCGCGGTGCCGGAGCGGTCGGCAAAGGCTGCGGCCGCGCGCGCATGATTGGCGTTGCTCACCAGCACGGAAATGACGCACCCGAGCGACTCAAACTCGGCGCGCGTTTCACGGCTCATTTCAATTGGATCAATCGCGACCACGCCATCGGCGGTAACGAGCGCGGTTGAGAAAAGCTCGGCTTTTACCGAAACATCGTAGCGATGCCAGATGAATAAGTTTTTGGATAAACGTGCGGAGAGCGTAGTCACGGGCGAGCGCTATTGGCATCATAACTGCTATGATTTTCCATAAGTATGATCATCTTCTCCTATCAGGCTCGGGATACCTCTGGGCGAATCGTTTCCGGCGTGCAAGAGGCGCTCAACGAAGACAATGCCGTCACCAGTTTGATGAGTCGCGGCCTCATGGTTTTGTCGCTTAATCGCAAGGCCTCCGCCGCCCGCTCGCGTAAAAAGGTTTTTAAGGTCAAAGAAAACGATCTCGTCCTTTTTTCCCGCCAATTGGCCACCATGATCGAAGCCGGCATTTCCCTCGTGCAGGCGTTGACCGCACTGTATGAACAGGCCGACCCGAAAAAACAGCGCGCGTTGCGCAACGTCATCAGCGACGTGACCACCCGTGTGCAAGGCGGCGAGACATTTTGGGAATCTCTTGCCAAACATCCGCGCGTCTTCAATCGCCTTTTCGTCAGCATGGTGAAAGCGGGCGAGCATGGCGGTCTGCTTTCCGAGATTCTCGACCGGCTGGCCGGTTTTCTGGAAGCCAGCGCGCGTCTGCGCAAGAAAATCAAATCGGCCATGACTTATCCGGTCATCGTCATTTGCATCGCTTTTCTTATCACGACCTTTCTGATCATTCGCGTCGTGCCGGTCTTCGGCGAAATCTTTGCGGATTTCGGCGCCAAACTGCCCGCGCCCACTCAGTTCCTCATCGACGTGAGCGCCTTTGTGCGCGGCAACTGGTATTGGGTTTTCGGCGGCATCGCCGGGGCGATTTTCGGAGTGCGCGCTTTCCTGCGTTCGAAAAAAGGAAAGCAATGGTGGGACAAATGGAAATTGAAACTGCCGGTGTTTGGTCCGCTGGTTCACAAAATTTCCATGTCGCGTTTCTCGCGCACCTTTGCCCAATTGATCCGGAGCGGCGTTCCAATCCTGGAAGTGCTCGATATTGTGGGCGGCACCTCCGGCAACCACGTTGTGGAAACCAGCATCAAAGGCGTGGCCATCGATGTCGAAAAAGGCGACAACCTCTCGGCCTCGCTCTCGCGCAAAAAGATTTTCCCGCCCATGCTTGTGCGCATGGTCGCGGCTGGCGAGGCGACCGGCAAGATCGACACTATGCTGGAGAAAATGGCAGATTTCTGGGACGAAGAAATTGAAGCCATGCTCGACGCGCTTACCTCTTTGATCGAGCCACTCTTGATCGTGTTTCTGGGCGTGATCGTTGGCGGCATCGTCATCGCCATGTTCCTGCCGATCTTCAAACTCAACGAGGTTGTGTCCACGAGCAAAAGCTAAGGAGAAGTGCTGCTCAAAGACAGGGGAGGGGCGGGTCGCGCAAGCGGTCCGCCTCTTTCTTCTTCTTAATCCTCCTGCTCATAATCGTGCTCGTGCTCGCCCCACTCACTTCTCGTTAGAATTCCGACCAGCGCGCAGATATAATGGCCAGCGAACTTCGCGTTTTATTGCCGGATCCTTCCAAATCACTTCGACTTCGCGTGCCAGCTCATCCACCGGATCAAAGCCGCGCGCGCCAATAAACTTTTGCGTGGCCGACCAGGTGAAGTTCCGCAAGATTCCAGTTCGCCCGCATTTGAAACTCCCGCCGCCGCAATTCTGGAAAAGGAAAAACAATCCCTTCATAATTGGTCTCGATTAGGACACGTTCTGCCGGCCAGAAAGGCCCCGTGGTTTCGTGGTAAAACTTGGAAAGCATGGTGTCGATTTCCGGCGCGATCTCTAACAAGTTATAGCTGGTGGTGGCCAGCACCCCGCCGGCTCGCAGCACACGCCTCGCTTCGACAAAAAACGAATCCAGTTCAAACCAATGCAACGCCTGCGCAACCAGAATCAGATCGACGGAATGCGAATCAATCCCACTCTCTTCCGCTGGCGCGACCCGATACGTCACTCGCGGACTTTTTTCCGCGTGCGCAATTTGCTGCGCGCTCGCGTCGGTGGCGATGACGTTTCGAAAATGCTCCGCTAATCCGATCGCCCCCTGGCCGTTGCCGGTCGCGCAATCCCACGCCAGCTCCTTTGCCGGCGCGATCTGCGCGAGATAGGCAAATATCTCCGGCGGATAATGCGGACGAAATGTCGCATAGTCCTTCGCTTGTTTGGAAAAATGGTCCTTGAATTTCATGGTTTAATTCTGCCCATTTCTCGTTAGCCGCGGCCAATCTCCTCGTGCATTTCCCGTGATCGAACCTCGCCGTCGCTTCGCTCGCGGACAACCCCGCGTAGCAGGCTTACGAAATTCTGCGCTTTGGTTTTACCGTCGCGCCGATTTTGGCTGGGCTGGATAAGCTTCTCCATCTGCTTGTCAATTGGGATCAACACCTGCCCCCAGTTGTGAATAACCTCGTCGGCGGCCATGGCCATCAATTGATGATGGTCGCCGGCGCGATTGAGATCGTCGCCGGGATCGGCGTTTTCTTGAAGCCGCGCATTTTCGCTTATGTGGTAGCGGCCTGGCTTGCGCTGATTATTCTGAACTTGCTCCTCGTTCCTGGCTACTTCGACGTCGTGTTGCGCGATCTCGGCCTTTGCCTCGGCGCGTTGGCTCTTGGTCGCCTAAGCAGCAAATTCGATCCTGCGTGACGAGCTTTCGATCATTCGTCGCGTCTAAATTTATCGTAACGCTTCCGTCAGCTGTTCCACCCGCGCATACATTTCATGGTAAATGCGCTCCACCGCCGAGGCCGGGTCTTCCAGCATCATGCTCTCCTTGATTTTGCTGGCATAAATCCCAAATGAAAATGGCGAGATCACCGGCAGCTCGCGCATTGTCCAGTCAAAATGCTGCACTCGATCGAGAAAGGCGTTGGCTTCCTCCGCGTCGAGAAAAGTGTGCGTCGCCTGCCGATACGATTCTTCCAGTAACGGATGATCCGGCTCGTGGGTTTCCAGCACGCGAAAGATCACTTCCGCGCTCCAGTTCAATTGTCGGCGCTGCCGTTTTTTCCCAGGATAATTGCGCGGAACCATCAACCCGGTTTGCGCGACGCCGCGGAATTGCCACTTCACCAGCTCCGAGCCCCGCAAAGCCGCGTGCAAATCTTCTTCCGCGCCTTCGCGCTCGAAACAAAGTCGCCAATCCTCCAGCGTCAGTTCCTGGAATGGACGCAGCGTCAGGAGAAATCCGTAATCATCGATCGTCACCAGCGCATTCCCGCCAATCCGGTTCTTCACCCGCCACGCGACGATGCGCGATAACGCGTCATTGGCGCTCCGTCCGATGAGAGAGTGAAAAAAGTAGTGCGAAAACTGTTCGTCGCGATAAAGCTCGATTAACATTTTGTCCGCCGTCGGAATATCGGAAACCACCAGTTGCGCGCGAAATTGCTCGATGATCGCTTGGGCGTTCGCTAACGAGATCTGGAATTGTTCCACCAGCCAGTCAGCCGCATTCGCATCCTGCATCGTCGTTAATTGCTGGCGCAGATCAGCGCGCAACTGCCGCACCGCCCGCGCCAATCCCGAAGTCAGCGGCATTTTGGCGGCGTTCCAGCGCGGAATCGTCGGCAGTTGGCCATCGGCCCGCTCGACATGCGCCTCCTGCACGCCGGTATCGATCAATCGCAGGACGCGCCCGCCGAGCACAAAGAGATCGCCCAGATTGAGCTGCTTAATAAACGCTTCTTCGACCGAACCGATCCGCCGCCGTTTTAAAATTACATCGACGAATCCTTCCGAAACAATCGTCCCGATGTTCACCAAAAATTCGCGCGCAATCCGTGGATGGGCAAGCGAGACCATGCCATCCGGGTCGATGACGATTTTTCCAAAAACGCCGGTGTACTGTTTTGCCAAAGATTCACCGCCGCCTTCGAGATAGGCCACGATGCGATCGAACTCCGCTCGCGTCAGCTCGCGGAACGGAAACGCGGCTGTGATCGTGCGAAAAATTTCATCGGAAGAAGTTGGCCGCTGCGCCGCCATCCCGACGATGTGTTGCGCGACGACATCGAACGGCTTCTCCAAAATCTTGATCGGATCGAGCGCGCGTTCGCGCACCAGCGTCGCCGTTACTGTCGCTTCGACCAAATCATTCACATTGGTTGCAACCAAAATTCCGTGACTGCTTTTGTAAATGGAATGCCCGGAACGGCCGATGCGTTGAATCGCCCTCGAAACTCCTTTCGGCGTCGCGACCATCACAACCAGATCAACCGCGCCAATATCAATTCCGAGCTCGAGACTGGTCGAGCAAACGACCGCGCGCAGCTCACCGTTTTTCAAACGATCTTCCACTTCCAGCCGTACGCTGCGATCTAACGAGGCGTGGTGAATTTCAATCGCCTCCGCCAATTCCGGCAGCAATTCTTTCAGTCGTAACCCGACCTGCTCCGCCGCCGAACGCACGTTGCAAAAAACGATGACCGATTTTTTCGAGCGAATCAGTTGCGAAAGCTCTTCGTAAAGTCGCGCGCCGGTATAGCCCGAAGGTGGATACGGATTGCGCCGGATCGGCGAGAAAACTTCCACGATCTGCTCTTTCTCGCTTCGGGCCTCGGCGATTTTACATTCACGATTTTCGCCCACCAAAAATTTTGCCAGCATTTCGACCGGCGCGGCCGTGGCGGAAAGTCCGATTCGGCAGATTTGTTTTTCGCCGTGCAGGTTCTGCAGTCGCTCCAAGGAAATACTGAGGTCCGCTCCGCGCTTGTTTCCAGCGAACGAGTGCAGTTCATCGACGATGACGAACTGCGTGCTCGCGAGATGCAACGCGAAACTTTCCTGTGCCAAAAGCACCGCCAGCGATTCCGGCGTCGTCACCAGAAATTGCGTTGGTTTGTGGCGAAACTTGGCCCGGTCATTCGCGGTCGTATCGCCGGTGCGCAAATGCACCCGCAGCGTTTTCTCCAATCCCATTCCCACAATCGGCGCGCGCAAGTTTTTCTCGATGTCGTAGGCGAGCGCGCGCAGCGGCGAGAGGTAGATGCATTGCACGGAATCGATGCGTTCGCCCTGGTCAATTTTGCGCAGCAGAAAATCGAAAATGCCCAGAAAACCCGCGAGCGTCTTGCCGCTGCCGGTAGGCGAAGTAAGCAGGATCGACTCGCGTTCAAAGACGGCGGGCAGACAAAGTTTTTGCGCGTGAGTGAAGTCGCGAAAATTCCCGAAAAACCATTCACGCAAGCGAGGGTGCAACGTCATCCCGAGCGAAGCCGAGGGATCCCGCCGCGAAACCTTTAAGCGAACTTCCCCGGAATCCCTCCCGCCACGGCGGGCAAACTGTTTCGCTCGGGATGACGGGACTCTCATTCCGGGTTCACCGGAAAGTGCTTGTTCTTCAGATTTTCCGGCACCCGCTCCGTCCGTTCGGATTCAATTTCTTCCGTGGCCGCGCCTAACGATTCGTAAGCTTCGCGATTTTTCTTCGCCCGGCACATGTAAGCGGTGGCGTGGGCGAGGGGGATGCGCGCTTCCGGCATGCCCACAAATTCGACCGCATGCTGCGCCGCGATCGCGAGCGGCAACGCCTGCGGATCGGCCAGGCCCACGTCTTCGCTCGCGAAAATCACGATCCGCCGCGCGACAAAGCGAAAGTCTTCACCGGCGTGCAGCATCTTCGCCAGCCAATAGATCGCGCCGTTCTCATCGGAAGCGCGCATGCTCTTGATGAAGGCGCTGATGGTGTCGTAGTGCGCGTCGCCCTTTTTGTCATAGACGACGGCTTTTTGTTGGATGCTCTCTTCCGCCACCGCTAACGAGAAGTGGATCGTCGTCTCGGCATCCTGCCGATGAGGCGTGGTTAGCACGCCGACTTCGAGCGCATTCAAACATTTGCGCGCGTCGCCATCGCTTAATTTCGCGAGATGTTTTCGCGCGGCGGGCTCCATCGTGACGTTGTAATTTCCCAGCCCGCGTTCCTTATCCGTCAACGCTCGATCAATCAGCGTCTCCAGTTGTTCAACCGTCAGCGCTTCCAGTTGAAAAACCAGCGAACGCGAAACGAGCGCGCTATTGACGTAGAAAAATGGATTATAAGTGGTCGCGCCGATCAGCCGCAAATTTCCACTCTCCACATCGGGCAGGAGAATGTCCTGCTGCGCTTTATTGAAATGATGAATTTCATCGACAAACAAAATCGTCTTCTGCCCGGAAACCCGAATTCGCCCAGCCGCCGCAGCCACCACTTTGCGCATGTCGGCGACGTTGCTCTCCACGCCGCTCAGGCGCTCGAACTTAGCATTTGTTAGCCGCGCGATAATCTGCGCCAGGGTCGTTTTCCCGGTCCCGGGCGGCCCGGAAAGAATGACCGATGGCAATCGATCGGCTTCGATCGCGCGCCGCAGCAATTTGCCCGGCGCCAGAATGTGCTCCTGGCCGACGAACTCATCGAGCGTGCGCGGACGCATCCGCGCCGCCAGGGGCGCTTCCTGTTTCGCGCGTTCGATATTCTCGGCTTCAGCCGAATCAAATAAATCCTGCACACTAAAAATTACGATGCGCCGGCTCGTTGTCATCCCGAGCGGAGTCGAGGGATCCCGATGAAGTTACCTTAAAGTTTTGCCGCGGGATCCCTCGACTTCGCTCGGGATGACGGGGGTAGATAACTTGCGCGCACGGGAATTGCTCGAATCTTCTCGCTCACCATGCGCGTTCTCCCTCTGATAATCACTATCGGGCTATCGATTCTCTCGCCCTTGCTTGCCAGCGGCGCGCTCCCGATGTCCGCGGTTTTCAAGGGTGGCGGCCGGTTCGAGAAATTAGTCTCAATCGCAAAAGCGGAAAATTGGGCGGCGTTGCCGATCGGCGAGCGCACCGCTGCTGTCGGACAATCGCTAGTGGGGACACGCTACAAATCTTTCACGCTCGAGATCGACGATCGGGTGGAAGCGCCCTCGGTGAATTTGGATGGCGTCGATTGCTGGACGTTTTTTGAAATCTCGCTCGCCTTCGCTCGGATGCTGGACGAGCCGGAAACGAATTGGACTCCGTCAACGATGTTGCACTTTATCGAGCTGGATCGTTATCGCGGCGGAGAATGCACCGGCGAATATTTGTCGCGCCTCCATTATCTCGAGGACTGGCTTTACGATAACAACCGGCGTGGCTTGGTGGAAGATTTGACCCGCTCACTCGGCGGCGTGGCGGTGTCGCATTCGGCCTGCGAGATGACCGTGGGCTGGTATCACTATCGCTATCTGGTGCACAACCGCGCCCTCCGCGGGCCGATTGCGCAAATGGAAGCGCGCGTCAGTTCGCGCCCGCTTTACGAAATCCCAAATCGTCGCGTGCTCGCCATCGAATCGCGGCTGCATAGCGGCGACATTATCGGAATTATTTCGCGCGACGGCGGCGCCGGACGCGCGACCTCCCACGTCGGGCTCGCCCTGCGGCGGCCGGACGGCATCTATTTCATGCACGCTTCCGCGCCGCATAATTACGGTCGGGTCGTGATCGAATCGCGGCTCTCGACTTACCTGAATCGTTATCGGGCTGACACTGGCATTCTGGTCGCGCGTCCGTTGCGTTAGCTAACGATAGTTGAATCGCGGATCGAGCTGCGCCACCGCGCGCTGCGCAAATTCCTGACTCGCCGGCGAAAGATATTCGCCAAAGCCGCCCACCTTTCCGCGGCGGACCTTGAACGACTCCGGGTCGTCGAGGATCTCGCCGTCGCGGTTGCCGAGGATGTTGGTGGAGTACCAGCCCTCGACGCCGAGCAGGCGCGCCTTGAAGCCAGGTCCGAGG
>DAIOVO010000040.1:22519-23430 GCA_036758965.1 Chthoniobacterales bacterium | reverse complement strand
CGGTGCTGCTCGGTTATTCGCTCGGCAAAGCGCAGGAAATTCTTTGCTCGCTCGCGGGTGCTGGACTTACGCCGATGCTACATGGCTCGGTTTTTCGCATGACGCGCATCTACGAAAAGTTCGGCCAGAAATTTTGCGACTACCTTCGCTACGACGCGAACAACGTTGCCGGCAAAGTTCTGATTGTTCCGCCGAGCGCGAACCGTTCGCGCATGCTGGAAAAAATTCCGCGCAAACGCGTCGCCATGATCAGCGGCTGGGCGGTCGAGCCGAACGCAATTTATCGCTACCAGGTCGATGCGGCGTTTCCATTATCCGATCACGCCGACTACGACGACCTGCTGCGTTACGTCGAGCTGGTGCAACCGAATCGCGTCCTGACCTTGCACGGATTTGCCGGGCAATTTGCGCGCGATCTCCGCGAGCGTGGGATCGAAGCCTGGGCCCTGACGGAAGAAAATCAGCTCGAGCTAACGCTCGGCACATTTCTGGGTAGCGCGCCCGGCCCGCGTGCTGGCAGTGGCATTCTGCCACTGCGAACTTTCGGAGACGCGCTGCGACAGGGCGAGCTGAGCGCAATCCAGGAAAGTCCGTCGCTGCAAAATGCCGCAACCAGCACGCGAGACGCGCGCGCCACCCAGTCGGAATTCGCCACGTTCGCAGACATCGGTGAATCGATTGCCGCGACTCCGGCCAAGCTCGAAAAAATTCGTTCGCTAGCTAACTATCTCGCGACTCTTGATAACCAACGCCTTCAAATCGCGGCCGTCTATTTCACCGGTCACGCTTTTCCTCAAAGCGACCTTCGCACACTGCAAACTGGCGGCGCAGTCATTTATCGCTCCATTTCCGCCGCCGCAAGAATCAGCGACGCCGAATTTCGCCAAATCGCACACCGTTACGGCGACGCA
>DAIOVO010000040.1:4592-22457 GCA_036758965.1 Chthoniobacterales bacterium | reverse complement strand
TGGCCGCACAAATCCCGAGCCGCTGACGTTGCCCGAGTTACTCGCATTTTTCGAAGCTCTCCAGCGTGTGCGCGGGCCGCTTGCGAAAACCGAGCTATTGCAAAATCGTCTCGCGCGTCTCTCCGCCCGCGAAGGACAATACATTGTCAAAATTCTCAGCGGCGATTTGCGCATCGGTCTGCGCGAAGGCCTGGTCGAGGAAGCAATCGCCAGCGCATTCGCAGCGCCGCTCGATGAGGTGAAAGAAGCAAATATGTTGCTGGGCGATATCGGCCGCTCCGCGGTTCTCGCGAAAAATGGCGAACTCAATCGCGCCGAGCTTTCCCTCTTTCGCCCGATCAAATGCATGCTCGCCAGCCCCGAGCCGACGGCGGAAGCGATCTGGGAACGATTTGTGGCTGACACCGCGGGGGGAGCGCTGCGCCCTGCCGCTGAGACAGCAGCCACTATAACGCTGGTGTACGTCGAAGATAAATTTGATGGAATTCGCGCGCAGATACATGTGGGTGATGGGCGCGCGGAAATCTTTTCACGCGAACTGAAACGGATCACGACACAGTTTCCGGAAATCGCCGAGCGCGCGCGGACGTTTTCGCACAAAGTGATTCTAGACGGCGAGATCGTCGCCTTCGCGGAAGGACGCAACCTGACCTTTTTCGATTTGCAAAAACGGCTTGGACGGAAAGACGAAGGCGTCGATTTATTTTCGATCGCTTCCGCCGATGTGCCGATTGTGTTCATCGCGTTTGATCTTCTTTATCTCAATGGGCGCTCGCTGCTGAAAACACCGTTGCGCGAGCGCCGGGAGCTCTTGCACGCGCAAAAACTGCCGCCGCAATTCCAGGTATCCGAGGTGGCGGCGGTGCATTCGGCGGAGGAAATCGAACGCGAATTCAAGCGGGCGCGGTTGCGCTCGAATGAAGGCCTGATGTTTAAAGACCCGGAAAGTTTTTATTCGCCAGGCCGGCGCGGAATGTTTTGGTTCAAGCTCAAAAAAGAGCTCGCGACGCTTGATGTGGTGGTGGTCGCGGCCGAGCTCGGGCACGGCAAACGCAATCATGTTTTGAGCGATTACACTTTTGCCGTGCGCGACGACGAAAGCGGAAAATTATTGCCCATCGGCAAGGCTTACAGCGGGCTGACCGATGCTGAAATCGCGGAACTAACGGAACATTTCAAACGCACCACTCTCGTCGATCGCGGACGCTACCGCGAAGTCCAGCCGATGATCGTGCTCGAAGTCGCGTTTGATTCGATCCAACCGAGTAATCGGCACGCGAGCGGATTGGCGCTGCGCTTTCCGCGCATCAAAGCGATCCGGCGAGACAAGACGGTCGAGTCCATCGACACCTTGCAATACGCGCGCCAGCTTGCGGCCGAGCGGCTGCAGCCAAAAGCCGCTAACGAAATCTAATTACGGGACGGGCGTAGGCGTGGGCGCCAGGTTTTCCCCGCGTCGCAGTGCTCTCTTTTCCGCGCGTTTTTCCTGTTTTAGCTCACGTTTTGTTAGGGAAGACGAAACGGTCGGGATGGGAGAAGGAGTTGTCGCTTCAGCCGGCGAGGGCGCAGCCGCGCCCGCCGTTGGGCTCGGTTCGCTCCGCTCCGGTCTTTGCGGGCGCTCTCTCTTTTGCGACGGCGGGTTCAAAAATGGTGTCGCAGTAGCCGTGGAAATGGGCGGCGGTGACGGAGCAAAAGTTGCGGTTGGAAGCGCGCGTGGTGTAAATCGCGCAGTCGCGCTCGCCAGTGGAGTCAAAGTCGGAGTCGCGCGCACCGCGGGCGTCGCGACCGCTGACGGCGGCGCTGTAGTTGTTGGCAGCGCGCCTGGAGTAAGTCGCGGTGTCGCGGTGGCGATCGCCGTTGGCGCCGCGGTCGCACTCGGAACTGACGGTGGCGCAGCCGTCATCGCTGGGCGCTCGGCGTTGCCGGGGCGCGCGAATTTTTTTGACGGCGCATTCAGCGGCGGTGTTGCTTCCGAGCGAAGTTTCGCGCGCGCCTGCTGGGCATCGCTCGGATTGAGCGCATCCCATCCACGCTCGACCGTCGCCTGCGCGATGGATTGTTTCACCACGCGAGGACGTTCCTGCGATCGCGGCGCGATCATGGGTGCGGGAATATTGACGACGCCTCCCTGCACTTCGGCATGCGGATTGGCGGCGGAAACGGACGTCTCGCGCTGAAGACGCAAATGTTCGATCGGCACCTGGCTCTGGGCGCGGACTTCGTCGTAGCTTGGCCCGTTGTTGATCACCGTGTTGTTGTTGTACGTAATGTTGGTCACGTTCGTCGTTTGATTGACGATCGTGACATTGCGCTCCTCCGGCACGATTGCCTGCGCCAGCCGCTGCTGCCCGAGTTCGCGGGTTTGCACGAAGACGTATTGGTTGGGGCCGATGTCGTAGTAGTTGTCCGACCAATTATGAATGCCGCTGCGTCGGTCGAATTCTGCCTCCGGCGGCAGCGGCGCCCAGCCAACATATTCGTTGCCTTTACGCCACGAGACCCAGGCCGGCGCCCATTCGTGACCCGGCACCCAAACCCAGCCGACGCCGCGCAGTCGCGTCCAGCGGCCGTAATGATAAGTGGCCCAGCCAAAGGCTTCGCTGGAAATCCAAGTCCAGCCGGCATCGGTATAAGCCCAACGACCCTCGGTGTAGGGACGCCATTGTGCACCGGAAGCTTCTCGCGGCCGGAAAACGTAATCGTAATCGCGGGTCTGAATCCAGTCGCCGTAAGGCTCGAGGTTGTTATAAAAAACCGAATACGACCCACCGGCGCCGCCTGATTGCTCCGGTTCTTCCGTTACCGCCGGACGATCCGGAGTCCTGTTTTCGGGAGTCTTTTCTTTTTTGGAAAGGGCTTGTTCGCGCGCTTGCAAATCCTTCTCCCGCCGGCTCAACTGCTGCGCCTGGTCCTGTTGATGCTCGGCCGCGAGTCGCTCCTGCACCTGCCGATCGACTTCGGCGCGACGCTCTTCTTCACTCGGTTGTTTCTGGCAGGCGACAATTAAAAGCGCCGCGAGAATGCTGAAAAAAATCCTGTTCATAACTGTGTTTGGACTTTCTCTTCCTGCCGTTATTCGGAAGGGAACGCAAACGCCCGTTTGGATTTTCAGGGCGAGGCGGAGGGGCTGGGCGAAGCAGTCGGCGTAAAATGACTAACCGTTACCGTTTCAATTTCGTCGCGATGCGCGCGCTTCCAATTTGCAAAAAAAACCACGAAGCCCAAGGCGAGCACGATCAGCACCATCGCCACCCAGGCGCCTTTGGAAACGCGATCTCGCTGTTCCTCACTCATCGATCTGGAGTTTGGCAATTTCCGCCATCACGCGCTCGCTTAATTTTTGATATAACTCTTTTCCGCCCCCAGCGACCTCGGCTGCGGTAAAATAAATCGGGTGACCAACCACCACGGTGATGCGGTGAAAACGCAACCGGCCACCACCACGGGGAAGCGCCTCGTGCGCGCCAAAAATTCGCATCGGCACCACCGGCGCGAGCGTTTTCGCAATGAGGAATCCGAGACCCGGCAGGGCCGGTTGCAGCTTCCCGTCGGGGGTACGCGAACCTTCCGGAAAAACCAGGGCGCCTTCGCCCCGTTTCAAAATGCGCAGCAGCGCTTTTAGGGCATTGCGGTCGGCGTTGTCTTGATCGACCGGAATCACATTCAGTTTCGGGAGGATGGGACCGAGCAGCGGGATGTCTAACAATGTTTTACGCGCCAGATAGTAGATCGGCCGTTTGCTCGCACCCCCCGCCAACGGCGGATCGAGATAACTCTGGTGGTTCATTGCCAGAATGGCCGGGCCAGTTTCGATCATCCGCTCGCGGTGAAGCACGCGATAACGAAAAAAAATGCGCCCGATGATTTTTGAAAAAGTGTAGCCAGCCCAGTACCACGGATTCATCGGCGCGGGACGAATCCGTTCGCAGCCAGTCGTCCTAAAATTTCCGCCACCACTCCGGTGATCGTAAGCGCGGAGGTATCGATCACCTCCGCTTCCGCCGCGATCGCCAGCGGCGCAAGCTGGCGCGATGAGTCGATTCGATCGCGCGCGGCAATTTCATCATCGAATCCTTCCGCGCGTCGGCGCTGCGCGCGCACATCCGGTGCAGCGTCGAGATAAAATTTGAACGGCGTTTTTGGGAAAACTATCGTGCCGATGTCGCGACCTTCCATCACCACGTCTCGCTCGCGCGCGCACGAACGCAGAAGCGCGACAATTTTTTCGCGCACCGGCGGTACGCGACTGACTGCTGAAACGGCGGTGTTCACTTCCGGAGCGCGCAAATTTTTTTCCGGATCGATTCCGTTAATCAAAAGATGCGTTTCGGCGCCGATCAAGTCGCAGGTTAAACGCGCGCGCTCTACCGCAGCCGAGACTTCGTCGCCATCCTGCGGATTCACGCCCGCTTGCAAAACATGCCAGGTCAACGCGCGATACATCGCTCCAGAATTCACGTAGCCGAATCCGAGTTCTTTCGCCAGCGCGCGCGCGACGCTGCTCTTACCGGAAGCAGCCGGCCCATCGATCGCGATAATTTGAGACATCGCGCTGGTTTCGCGCTTATTCGTCCGGTGGCGGCGCGACGTTGAGCGAGCCGATAACAGGCGTGCTCGCCTGCATGCTCTTGGGATGCGCGAAATCTTCCAGCGCTTTGTCAAAACCGGGATACGAAATTTCCACGCAATCAGCATCCTGAATAATCGTCTCGCCATCGGCGAAAAGTCCGGCAACGGCAAAAGCCATCGCGATGCGATGATCGCCAAAACTGGCCACGCGTCCGCCACGCAGATGCGACGGACCGTGAATCTCAAAGCCATCGTTGAGCTCGATCACCTGCGCGCCCATTATGCGCAAATTGTGAGCAATGGCGGCGATGCGATCCGTTTCCTTCACCCGTAATTCCTGGGCATGCCGAATGATGGTGGTGCCGTTGGCAAGCGCGCCTGTGACCGCCAGCACTGGCAGTTCATCAATCAACAGCGGTACTTCTTTCCCCTGGATGACGGTGCCTTTCAACATCGCGCCGGTCACTTCCACCACACCGCGCGGTTCGAGCTGATCCACGTCCTCGATCGCTTCGCGCACCTGCGCGCCCATTCGCACCAGGACACCGAGCATGGGAGCGCGGGTGGGATTCAGCCCGAGATCGCGCACGAGAAGGTGGCCACCCGGCTGGGCTGCCGCTGCCGCCAGCCAGTAAGCCGCCGAAGATAAATCGCCCGGCACATGAAAATCCCGCGATTCCGGAACTTGCTCGCCAAAAATGCCAATACTCCCGTTACCTTCGCGGGTGGTGCGCACGAAAAAATAGCGCAACATGAGCTCAGAGTGATCGCGCGTCGGCGCCGGCTCGGTGACGACGGTTTTTCCCTTGGCGAAGAGACCGGCGAGAAGGATGGCGCCTTTAACCTGCGCGCTGGCGATTGGCATTTGGTAATGGATGCCGCGCAGCGACCCGCCGCGGATGCGCAGCGGCGGCCTTTGCTCGGGCCCTTCTGCGACAATATTTGCGCCCATTTCGCGCAGCGGCGCGACAACGCGATCCATCGGCCGCTTGGAAAGCGAAATATCGCCGACCAATCTGCTCTCGAAAGTTTGGCCGGAAAGCAATCCCGCCAGCAATCGCATGGTGGTGGCGGAATTGCCGCAGTCGATTTCTTCCTTCGGCGGTTGCAGCACACGTTTTTTTCCATGAACAAGGAGCGTATTCGGCTCTGGCTGATCGATTCGAATGCCAAGCGCACGCAGTGCTTCCACCGTCCGCATGCAATCATCGGAAGTCAGCACGCCATCGAGCCGGCAAACACCATTGGAAAGCGCGGCGATGATCACAGCGCGATGCGAAATGCTTTTGTCGCCCGGCACGGTAATTTCGGTATCGATGCGCGGAGCACGTTTTACGCGAAGTTCCATTTAAAAATCAGACGTGTTTCGCGGCTCGGCGAAGGCGGAGCGCGCGCGGAAAGCATCCAATATCCCGCCCGCTTGTCCAGCGCGCCGGTTATTTGCGATGAAGCAAAAAAATCGTCCTACGGCACCAAGAAAATCTTTTTGAAATCGGTGTAGGGATCTTTTACTTCCATCCCCGGCGGCATTCCGCGTACGTCCACTTTTTTTCCAGGCGCGTACGGGCTCATGACAAATCCGGGCTCGTTTGGAATCGCAATTCCGTAGGGATAATCGCCCTTGGTCGGTCGAGTGGGCGCGGCAGACTCGGCCGTTTCGGGCGCAGGATTTTCTGCTTCCAGTGGCGGAGGCGGTGGGGGCTGATCCGGATTATAAGGCTGCTCGACCGGCGGAAAGCGTGCCGTCCGATGGCGCACTGGTGGTTCGTCGGTGCAGGAAGCGAAAATGAGCAATGCAGGAAGGGCGAGCCACGATAAGCTTTTCATAAGTTCATTCGACGCGAGCAAACCTTTGTAATTCAAGCGCAGAAGGGTGACAATCGTCAAATTGGAAAGCGACTCGCGCACCAACATACATTGAGAGCAGTAAACTCCGAGGAAAAACCAATCCTGATCGCCGATGACGACGCGACTAGCCGCCGTTTGCTCAGGCGCGTTCTGGAAACGGGCGGATATGCGTGTTGCGAAGCGGAAAGTGGGCGCGATGTCCTCGCGCAAATTCGGCGGGAACCCCACTGTCTTTTGCTGCTCGATTTCGATATGCCAGACTTGAACGGCGCGGAAGTGTTGCGGCAGTTGCGCACCGAACGCGACCAGGCGATTGCGCAAATTCCCACAATCGTTCTAACCGGACATGGTGGGGAAAGTGAAGTGCATTGCCTGGAAGCAGGCGCGGATGATTTTGTCACCAAACCGATTCATCCGGCGGTGCTGCGTGCGCGGATCGAAACGCAATTGCGTTTGCGTTCCATGCGCGATCAGTTGCTGCATCAAAACGAAGAGTTGGAAGCGTGGCGGCAAAATCTTGAACAAGATTTGGCCGCGGCGCGATTGACGCAGCGCTCCTTGATTCCGCAAAATCCGCTGGCGCTGCCTGGCTGGGAAGTGGCGGCGTTTTATCGGCCGGTCATTCAGGTGGGCGGCGATATTTATGGCTGGCTGCGGATGCGCGATGGCCGCATTCTTTTTTGGATTGCCGATGCCACCGGCCACGGCGCTTCGGCGGCGCTGCTCACCACGCTGGCGAAATTACTTTTCCATCACGCCAGCGACGAAGACGACGCGCCGGCGGAAATCATGCGAGTAGTGGACCGCGATTTTCGCAGCATTCTCGGTGCGCGCGTTTTCATGACTGCGATGTGCGTGGCACTGGATCCGCGTACCGGCGCCGCCAGTGTCGTGGGCGCAGGTCATCCGCCGCTGCTGATTGCGCGTCGGAATGGCGGAACGGAATCGATTGCTTCCGCCTCGCCGCCGCTTGGGTTGTTGGACGCGCCGCAGTTCAGCGAAACGGCCGCAACGCTGGGCGAAGGCGATCTATTTTTGCTCTATACCGATGGCCTTTACGGCTCGGCGAACGGCGCACAGCGTTTACTCACACCCCAGCATCTGGCGGCGCGTTTAGAAAAACTAAGCGCGGATGCGGAGACGACTTTGCAACGCTTGTTAATGGAGGCGGTGCCATCAAAAAACGGTCACGTGGCGGCGGATGACATCGCCGCTCTGGTCGTCCGGCGGCGAGACGACGGGAAATAATTTTTTTCGCTGGGGAAAAATTAATGTTGCCCTCGTGCGCTCTTCGGTATTAATGAGCCATCATGCCGAAAACCAAAGCCAAAAAAAGTCCTTCCAAACGCAAGCCAAACGCCGCTTTCATGCGCCCCGTTCAGCCTGATGACAAACTCGCCGCCATCGTCGGTTCCAAGCCGCTTCCGCGCTCGGAGCTAACGAAAAAACTGTGGGATTACATCAAGAAACACGGGTGCCAGGACAAAAAGAAACGCACGATGATTAATGCTGACGACTCGCTCAAGCCGGTCTTCAACGGCAAGGGCCAGGTCAGCATGTTCGAGATGACCAAGCTCGTCTCCGGACATATCAAGAAGTAAGTTTCTAACAATATTTAAGCGAAGGAGCCCGGCGTTTCGTCGTTCGGGCTCTTTTTCTTTTGGCGGTCTGCGCGTTCCCGAGGGGTTGCGTTCGTCCCCGCGCAGCCGACGTTATTAACGTGAAACGATTTTTTCTTAGCGCCTTTGCTCTTTTCGCGGCGACCACGCTTGCACGCGCAGAACTCAATTGGCTGACCAACTACGACACCGCCAAGGCAAAAGCGAAAACAGACAACAAACTTGTCCTGCTCGATTTTACGGGTTCGGATTGGTGCATCTGGTGCAAACGCTTGAACGCGGAAGTTTTTTCCCAGCCGCAATTCCAAAGTTACGCCGCTGAGAATTTGATTCTGGTGGAGCTCGATTTTCCGCGCACCAAAGAGCAAAGCGCAGCCTTAAAAAAACAGAACCAGCAACTGGCCGGCTCGTACCAGATTGAAGGTTTCCCCACTGTGATCGTGCTGAACTCGCAGGGGAAAATGGTCGGGACGCTCGGTTACATGGAAGGCGGCGCGGACGCGTTTATCGCCGCCTTGGAAAAAATCCGGAAAAGCTAGACCCGGAACGAAGGCTGGGTCTTGGCGGCAACGAATGCGCGTTGCAAAACATCCGCCAGATCGCGCCGGTTAAACGGTTTCGGCAGCGCGCCGCGAAAACCGAACTGCAAGAATTCCGCCAGCGCCGCTTCGTCGGAATAACCGCTGCAAATAATTGCAATTACCTGCGGATCGAGATTGCGCAGCCGCTCGATCGTGGCCAAACCACCCATGCCGCCGCGAATAGTCGCGTCCAAAATCACCGCGTGAAAATTTTCGCCGCGCCGCATCGCGCGTTCGTAAGTCTTGACCGCTTCCACCCCATCGGGCACCGCCGTCACTTCGTAGCCGAGAGTGCCGAGCAGTTGTGAAGTCAGATCACGAATCCCTTCTTCATCGTCCATCACCAAAATGCGTTGATGATTGAATTGATACGGCGCCGCGCCGCTCGCGATTTGTTTTACTTCGTTCTCGACTGCTTTGGTCGCCGGCAAATAAAAGGCGAACGTCGCGCCCAGCGTGTTGGATTGTTCCAGATGCAACAAGCCGCCGTGCTTTTTGATAATGGAAAAGCTGATCGATAAACCCAAACCGCTGCTGGCTGGTTTGGTGGTGAAATAAGGATCGAAAATTTTCGTCGCCAAATTGGGCGCTACTCCGCCGCCCTGGTCCGCCAGCATTACTTTCACGTAACGGCCAGCGGGCAATAACGCACCGGTTTTCTCTTCCAATTCCACATTGCGCGCGGTTAATTCCACCGTGCCACCGTGCGGCATCGCTTCGCGCGCGTTGATCATGAGCGCGTTGACCACCTGTTCTATCTGGGTGGCGTCCACTTCCCCGCGCCATAGACCGGACGGGATATCGATTTCCGCCCGCAGATTCGATCCATGCAAAGAGAAATTCGCGGCCTTGATCAACAATTCCGACACGCCGGAAACTTTTTTTACCGGCGCACCGCCTTTCGAGAAGGTTAGCAGTTGACTGGAAAGATGGGCCGCCTGTTTTGCCGCCTGCGCTGCTTTTGCCAGGCAACCGAGCAAATTTTTTTCCTCTGTCGGCGCTTCCAGTTGAGCAAGGCCGATGTTTCCGGAAATGACCGTGAGAATGTTATTCAAATCATGCGCGATCCCGCCCGCCAGCGTGCCAAGCGATTCCAGCTTACCTGTCGTTAGGCGATCGTCGTCCGCGCGTTTGCGTTCGGTTACGTCGCGAAAGAAAACCGACACGCCGCCGCCGCTCGGGTAGGCGTGCACTTCGAACCATTTGCTCCCGCTGGGATCGCAGGCTTCGAATTCAACCGCTTCCTGCTCCGCCATTACCCGGCGATAATTGGTTTCAAAAGTGGTGCCGCAAAGCTCGGGAAATTTTTCCCAGATGATTCCCCCCATCAATTCCTCGCGGGAACGGCCCAGCAAAATTTCTGCTTCTGGATTCGAGTAGGTAAAACGCCAGTGATAATCCAGCGCAATAAATCCATCGGTCGTGTTTTCGAGGATGTTCGTCATGGTACGCGCCGATTCCTGGAGTTCCTGTCGCGCTTGATTACGCTCGGCCAGATTAAAAATGTGCCGCTCCGCCACCGACAAGCGCACATTCAAGCGCGAGAGATCGATCGGCTTGGTGAGGTAATCATTCGCGCCCGCTTCCAGCGCCTGCTCCAGGTCGGTGCGATCGTTGCGCGCCGTTACCAGGAGAATGAACATCTCGTCACTATTGGAGCGCGCGCGTAATTCGCGGCAGAGATCGAGCCCGCTTTTTCCCGGCAGCATCCAATCCAAAATGAGAAATGGAAAAATCTCCTCCGAAAGCGCGCGCTCCGCTTCTTCCGCGGTTGCGACCGCCTTCACCTCGTGGCCGCGCAGCTCGATGAGTTTGCGAAGTGTTTGCCGGCTTTCTTCCTGATCTTCAACGAGCAAAATTTTCATCAAAAAAATGAAGACAAACGAGAGCAGTCCCCGCCCCCGCCTGGTCTTACCCAGTGCAGTAGCAGGTTGACTGCCAACCAAGGGTGGCGGCGACGAACGGGGGAGAGTTATTTGGCGCCTTCTTGCGTTCGATTTTGCCTTACGTAAATAGTGCCCAACTCGCGCCGTTTCCGTTGCCCATGTTTCGACTCATTTGCACTTTCTCTTTGCTCGTTTGCTGTCGCTTCGCCACCGCACAGGAAACTGAGAAGCCCCGACCCATTGCGCCCCCGGAACCGAAGCTGGCCATCAGCTCGGTGCATCTTGATGGTCCCTACATCGCGCTCACTTTCGATGATGGCCCGAATGAAAAACTAACTCCCCGCCTGCTCGATCTGCTCGCGCAACATCACATCCACGCTACTTTTTTTGTCCTCGGCGAATGCGCCCAACAAAACGAAAAAATCCTTGAACGAGCGGCACGCGAAGGCCACGAGATCGGTAACCACAGTTGGTCGCATCCCGATCTTGCCAAAATGTCGGATGAAAGCGTGCGCAGCCAAATAAAGCGCACGGAAGATTTGGTCGCGAACACGATTGGAAAGCGACCGACGCTGATGCGCCCGCCTTACGGCGCTCTCACCGCGCACCAAAAACATTTCATCCGCGACGAGCTCGGCTACCAGATCATTCTTTGGGATGTCGATCCGCTTGATTGGAAAAATCCCGGCCCGAGCGTGGTGACCAACCGCATTCTGAAGGAAACACGCCCAGGCTCGATCGTTCTCGCGCACGACATCCATGCGCAAACGATTGCAGCGATGCCCGCGACGCTCGATCAATTGGAAGCGAAAGGATTTAAATTTGTGACCGTCTCCGAGCTGCTTCAAATGGCGCGCGCGCAGCCGCCCAGGCCGTTCAGCGCAGCTGTCTCTCCTTCGCCCGCCGCCAGCAGTTCGCCCGCTCCATCGCCCGGCAGCTAACAAATGGTCGCCGATCATTTCCTGCAGCTTCGAGCTGATCTCGAAACTGCGCTGGTCGCGCTTTTGCGCCTGGTCACGCGTGTGAAACGCGACGAGCCGGCGTCGGCGGAAGCGTTGCACGGCGTGCTGGGCAACATTCGCGCGCCGCTGCTTTTCGTGGTGGTCGGCGAGGTGAAAGCGGGAAAATCATCGTTATTGAACGCGCTTTTTGGTCACGAGTTCGCCAAAGTGGACGTGCTGCCCGCGACCGATCGCGTTTGTATTTTTCGTTACGGCGCCGAAGAAAAAACGATCGAGATTTCACCCGAATTAATCGAGCGCCATTTACCGATCGATTTTCTGCGCGACTTCAACATTGTCGATACGCCGGGCACGAACACGATGGTGGCGGCGCACCAGAAAATCACCGAGAACTTCGTCCCGCGCGCTGATCTGGTGCTGTTTGTTTTTTCGGTGGTGAATCCGTGGACGCAATCGGCCTGGGATTTTCTTTCCTTCGTGCAACAACGCTGGTTAAAAAATGTCGTTTTCGTTTTGCAACAGGCCGACCTGCGCGAGCCGGCGGAAATCGAAGTGATTCGCCGCCATCTCGAAGATACCGCTAACCAACGGCTCGGATTTGCGCCTCCGATCTTCGCCGTGTCCGCCAAACAGGCGTTGCTTTCCCGCAGCGGAACGGTAGAAAGCGAAAAACTTTGGCAGCAAAGCCAGTTCGCTGCCCTCGACGCCCAGATCAACCTCATCGTTTCGGATGAAAGCGCGAGTAAACGCAAACTGGAATCCGCCTGGCAAACCGGCCAGCTCATTCTCAACCAAACCGCCGCCGAAATCCGCGCCGCCTTCGCTACCATCGCCCGCGATGAAGAGCGGCTGGAGCGAATTAAAAATTTTCTCCAGGCGCGCAAAGGACAAACGTTGCGGCAAGTGCACGGTTTCGTGCGCGGAGTGGAACAAGCTTGTCGCGAAGCGGCGGCGCAAGGCACGCATCTGCTCGAAACGCGTCTCACTTTTTGGACGACGCTCAAAATGGTCTGGCGCCGGGCCGATTGGCAGCGCGATTTCCAGGCGGAAATGGATGCGAAACTGCGCCAAATCGTGCAGCCGCAAATCGAAAACGCGGTGCAGTTACTCGAAACCGATCTGCGCGGGATCTGGCCGCAATTGCAGGACACAATCGAGGCGCAGTTCACTCACGACGTGCAGGCGCAGGCGCCGCGCACTCCACCCGATTTCGCGCGCCAGCGCCGCGATCTGCTGCAATCGATCGAGCTCACGCTGGCGGAGCGGATGAGCGGTGAGGCAATCGAAGAACAGTTAGGCGTTGTTTTTCGAGAAACATCGGAGCGCCTGCGAATCCCCGTGGGGGTGGTGGCGGCGGGCGGAATTGTGGCGCTGATCGGCGCGATGAGCAGCGCCGCTGTCGCCGATGTGACGGGTGTGCTCGCGATTTCCGCCGCCGTCCTCGGCACCGTGTTAGCGCAACGCCAGCGGCGAAAAATTCTGCGCACCTACGCCGTGCAAATGGAATCAAAACGCACCGAGCTGGTGAGCGCGATCGAAAACCAAATCACCCACGCCATCGATTTATTCTATTCGGAAATCGACACCGCTTTTCAGCCGCTGGCGGCATTCTGCGCCAGCCAGCGCAGCCAGCAAAAGCCGGCGATGGATCGCATTGAGGAACTCGAACAATCTTTCGAGACACTGCGCTCGCGGTTGGCCGCGAAACGCGTCGCCTAACGCTGGCTGCCAGCAGATTGTTGCACCAGGCGCTGCTCCGCCTGCCGTTTCGCGATCACGAAATGATTGTTGTCGCCGAAATTTCGCCATGGTCCAGGCGGCACATCGCGCACCTCCACAAACTGCCAGTCGGTCACATCGGTCGGCGCCAGCCCAAGATAATCGCGCACCGCCGGCGAAACATCGAGCCCAGCACCGCGATTCAAATTCGGTTTCGGCCGCTCATTTTGAAAAACATATTGAAAGTGATCCGTCCGGAACGGCCCGCAATCTTCCCATTGCGCATAACAAATGCGGTTTCCGTGGCGAATCGCGATCCAGCGATCTTTACACACACTGCGACCCGGCTCGGTGTAGGCCTGTTTGAACCACGGAATCACCAAGGGCGCTTCCGGCTTAAACTGGCCGTGCGTCACGTCGTTGTAGGGGAGCGCAAAATAAAATGGATTTTGCCGCGGGGTAAATGAAACCGGAATGTAATTGCGCCGTGAAGAAGCGTCTGGATTATCGAATCCGCCGTAATTCGAAGTCCAGTTCGCATCCCAGGAGCTTTTAAAATTCGGCACCGGATTGTTTTCGCCAGCCTGTTCGCCCACCCAGAAAACCGTTGTCACGATGCTCGCCTTCCACGGGTAGCGCGTCATTGTGCTGGTGCGCGACGCGGTGGGCACGAAGACCTGTGGCTCGACTTTGAGCAGCGCCTGCTCGCGCAATTTGCGGGCGTACTTGGCAAAATCCGCCGCGCTCTCATAAGGCGATTGCGCAAAAGCACAGGCGACGCCAACAAGAGCCAACGCGACCGCGATAAGACTTTTCCTCATTGGCGTCATGGTGTTTATCTGAGAAACGGCCACTCGGCAAGCGCTTTCCCGAAACTGCGGAAGTGCCAACCGCCTGGCGCTAACCAGATTAAAGCAGCATCCATTCCAGAACCTAGCCGCGGGTGAGCAGGGTTTCCCGCTGGAAGCGAGTGTCATCGCGTTCCGGGTAATCCAGGGTGTAATGCAGCCCGCGGCTTTCTCTGCGCGAGAGCGCGCTGTCCACAATCAATGCCGCCACCGTTGCCAAATTTCGCAGCTCCAGCAGGTCCACCGAAATTTTGAAGTTCCAGTAAAAATCGTGAATCTCGCGCTGCAAATTCCGCAAACGCGAGGCAGCGCGTTGCAGCCGTTTATCGCTCCGCACAATGCCGACGTAATCCCACATCAAACGGCGGATTTCGTCCCAGTTGTGATAAATCACCACCAACTCATCTACGTCCTGCACGTCGCCCGGAACCCATTCCGGAAGCGTCATCTTTTTTTCCGGTGAAGGTTCGCGCCGCAGCGCCTCGCAGGCGCGATGCGCCAGCACCACGCCTTCCAAAAGCGAATTGCTCGCCAGCCGGTTCGCGCCATGCAGCCCGGTGCAGCCTACTTCGCCAATCGCATACAACCCGCGCAGACTGCTCGCGCCGTTCACGTCGGTCTTGATTCCGCCGCATTGATAATGCGCCGCCGGCACCACCGGAATCGGCTGCTTGCTCATGTCGATGCCGAGTTGAAGGAGCGTTTCGAAAATGTGCGGAAATCGTTCGGCTAAAAATTCCCGCGGCTGTCGCGTGATATCGAGATAGACGCATTGCACGCCGCTGCGTTTGATCTCGGCATCGATCGCGCGCGCCACAATATCGTATTTGCGCACAAAATCTTCCCCGGCATTGTTGCGCAGCACGCCGCCTTCGCCGCGCAATGCTTCCGAAATCAAAAACGAGCGCGCTGCCGGATGAAACAAACAGGTCGGATGAAACTGGATGAATTCCATGTTCGCAATCGTCGCGCCGGCGCGCCAGGCCATCGCCACGCCGTCGCCGGTCGCGACCGCCGGATTGGTCGTGTAAAGATAGACTTTCCCGCAACCGCCGGTGGCAAGCACGACCCGATCGCTCCGAATCGTCTCCACCGTTTCACTTTTTTCATCGAGCGCATAAAGCCCAAGGCAACGATCTTCCGTCGCGTATCCGAGTTTTGCGGCCGTGATCAGATCGACCGCCATGAAATTTTCCAGCAGATGCACGTGTGGCGCTTTGCGCAGCGCATCGAGCAGCGCGTTTTCGATTTCACGCCCTGTTACATCCTGCACGTGCAGAACGCGGCGCTTCGAATGTCCGCCCTCTCGCCCAAGATCGAGCTCGCGATGTCCCGAAACTTCGCGCTCGTCGAAGTGCACCCCGATTTTCTGCAACTCGCGGATCGCTTCCGGTCCTTCCGTCACAATCGTCCTCACCACCTGCTCGTCGCAAAGTCCCGCTCCCGCTTCGAGGGTATCGCGCACGTGCAGCTCGAACGAATCTTCGTCGCTCGTCACGCAGGCAATTCCCCCCTGCGCCCAAGCGGTGTTCGAGTCGGCGCCTTTGCGTTTGGTAATGACCGCGACCGATCCATGCGCCGCCGCCTTTAACGCGAAACTCAGGCCCGCAATTCCGCTGCCGACGACGACGAAATCAAATTCTCTCACGCAATTTTCACGTTATCGATCAGACGCGTTTTGCCGAAGAAAACCGCCAGCGCTATGACCGCATTGGCGCGCACCGTTACCAGCGGCTGCAGATCATCGCCATCGACAATGCTGACATAATCCACCCGGCCACCACTCGCCTCGACTTCCTGGCGCACGCCCGCAATTAATCCCGGACAGGAATTTTCGCCGTGCTCGACCTTCTGCTTAGTTCCGGTTAGAGCGCGAAACAAAACCGGCGCCCGCGCGCGTTCTTCCGCGCTCAAATACTGGTTACGCGAGCTCAGAGCCAGCCCGTCGCTTTCTCGCACCGTCGGGGCTGCAATGATCTCGACCGGAAAATTCAAATCACGCACCATCCGCCGGATAATCGCCAGTTGCTGATAATCCTTCTGGCCGAAGATCGCGAAGTCGGGCCGGAGCAGATTGAAGAGCTTGCTCACGACCGTAGTGACGCCGCGGAAATGTCCGGGCCGCGAAGCGCCGCAGAGCCCGCGCGAAAGTGTTGTTTCTTCGACAAAAGTTGAGCGATCAGCCGCATACATTTCGTTAGCCTGCGGGCGAAAGAACAGATCAACACCAAGCTCGCGACAAATTTCTTCGTCGGCGGATTGCGGGCGCGGGTATTTTTCGAAATCGGCGCCCGGCTCGAATTGGAGCGGATTAACAAAAATGCTGACTGCCACCTCACCATCGCGCCCGGCATGTTCTCGCGCGACGCGAATCAACTCGACATGGCCGCGATGGAGCGCGCCCATCGTAGGAACGAGGACAGAAGAAACGCTTCGCTGCCGCAAATGAGTTCGCCCCGCGTTAACCGTTTCGATGATTTTCATCGCCTTGTCATTCCGAGCGGAGCGAAGCCAAGCCGAGGAATCCCGCTGCGCAAGCCTTAAGATAACATGGCGGGATCCCTCGATTTCGCTTTCAGCTGGGCTCGGGATGACAGCCTATTCCAGCCAGACGGCCTGGCGCCCAACGGCAAACCTTTCATGACCAAAGTTTCGCCAGCCGGCCCGTTCGGCCAGTGCGCGCAATTCCGCAAAACCGAATGCGCGCGCCGCGGAAAGTCGGGCATCTGTTTTCGTCATCGGCTCGCGCAAAATCGTAGCGGTCACGAGCCAGATTCCGGCGCTGAGCCAGCGCGCGCGCCGCAAGTCGGCTACCAGTACGCGACCGCGTGAGAGCTGACGGCATTTTTGCAAAACGCGGACTGCGTTATCTTCGTTAAAATGATGAAGCGCGAGTGAGAATAGCACCATGTCGTATTGCTCCGGCGGATCCCATTCGAACAAATTTGCGCAGGAAAAATTAATTTCCGGATAAGGCGCGCTCAAGCTCCGCGCGATTTCAATCGTCGCGCGCTGTTGATCAATCGCATCGATTTGAACCGGCACGTTTTCGCGACGCGCGAAGTCAGCCACCATTCGCGGAATGTCACCCGAACCGGTGGCAAGATCGAGAATACGCGCACTTGTGTTCGGCCTGAGCCAGCGGCGCAAAAATTTTCGCACCAGCCGGTAACTGCCAAACCAGCGATTAAATCTGCGGATGTTTGCAAGATCTTGTTCCAGTTCGGGTGAGACCGGCTGCGGCCGATCCATCAGCTCTGGCGTCGCCGGGTCGAACCGTCGTTGCACTAGCTAACGAGAAATTTCTGCCAGCTATCTGGCAATTGCGCGGTCTCGATTTCACACGCGATGCGGCCCTCGACTTCCGGCCGGAAAGTGGTGCTCGTCCCGTACACCATGATGACATCTTCGCTGCCTTCCACCCGCAGAGCGTGCGCCACTCCCGGTGGAACGATGACGCCGACGTTGTTGGGGCCGCGATGATTGTCGCCATCGATAAAAAAACGCATCGTTCGCGGCGAAAAACCGGCGCGGACATCACGCAAAATCATTTCCACTCGGCCCTGCACAAAAAACATCAGGTCCCATTGTTCGCGTTCGTAATCCGGTTGCGCTCGAGCTTTCTTCTCCAACCATTTGGCGGCGTCTTCGCCCTCGGGAATAAACGGTGGATGAACGTGAAATCCTTTGGCGCTGTTCGCATTCATCCGCGCCGCTGCCCATTGCGTTGGCCAAAAGTTTGAGCCGGCGAGTGCATCTTTGTCGCGTCGCGCCAGTTCGCCAAAAACGCCCCGATGTCGCTGCGGGTAAATCGTTCGCGGAAAAATTCTTAC
>DAIOVO010000040.1:0-4582 GCA_036758965.1 Chthoniobacterales bacterium | reverse complement strand
TCCTCTAATCCAACTTGCGCGCAGCTTGTCTTTCGAGGCGCCAACAATTTCACTGACGTCCACGCCCACGCTCGCTAGGCGCTGGGCCAGTGTCTGCGAGTCATAGTCGCGCGCGCTCAGCGACCGCTGCGCCTTCGCCTCCAGACCGCGCCATAAATTTTCCTGTTTCCTGGCCATCAAAAGTCTCCGCGCTATTTCCCTAACGAGAAATCCGCCGTCTCGCGAGAAAGATTTGGATGATAAAACGGATCGCGCGCGAAAACGCGGGGCCAGCGCTTTTCCAGGTTGGGACAAAACAGCGGAGCCGCTTCCGTCGCGGAACGACGCTGGAGCTCCGAATCTGGAATCGACACTACGCGCCAGCCGGCGGTTTGAATTTTCAGGCAAAACTCGATCACCGCGCACTCATCCCGCTTGAAATCGGCCGCGCCCGCATATTTTTCGAAGAGCTCGCGCCGCGTCAGCAAACAGGCTCCGCTGACCGCGGAATAATTTCGCACCGCCCGCAACTGCCGATTCGCGCCGCGAAAATCGCGCGTGCATCCGGCAAAGGCGCGTTTTACGTCTCCGCCGGGCAACAAAACCAAGCCGGCGCTTTCGACCGTTTCATCTGTCGCCAGAATGCGAGCGCCGGCCGCCCCGATTTCCGCGCGTTGCATCTGCCCCGCCAGAATCTCCAGCCAGTTTTCCTGCAACGGCTCGAGGTCGGAATCGAGAAAAAGAAGGAGATCGCTCCACGAATCGTTAGTCAGGCGGCGAGCGAATTCAATCTCCACGCTGGAAGTGCGCGCGCGAATGTTTTCCTCGTCGCAATCCTGGCAAAAAATCGTGACGGCGCTCGATTTGCCGACGGGCCGTACGCGATAGAGATGCGTGTCCCAATCGATCGTCACTCGCGCATTTTCGCCACGTCTCGTTAGATGTTCTGCGATTGCATTTTTGCCCGCTTCCAGCGCGCCGGGCTTCCGCCGAATGTTGTGCGCGGTCGATTGCGGCGTCCGCCGCCAGTGATAAAGCACCCGCGGAAGGTGGCGGATGCGGTCCGTCTTTTCCGAGATGTGCAGGAGCAAATCGTAATCCTGCGCGCCATCGAATTGGCTTTTGAAACCTTCCGCCGCTCGCTCGCGCCGGATCATCAAAAAATGTCCGAGATAATCGTGGGTCAGAAAAAAATCCGGCGACCAATCGGGTTTGAACATCGGCGCGCCAAAATGGCCATC
Source organism: Chthoniobacterales bacterium (assembly GCA_036758965.1). Taxonomy (GTDB): domain Bacteria; phylum Verrucomicrobiota; class Verrucomicrobiia; order Chthoniobacterales; family UBA10450; genus AV69. The sequence goes on along the minus strand of DAIOVO010000040.1, from coordinate 3,362 downwards.
CACGATTTTGTCTTCGTCGGAGTAAATCAGATCGGCCTCGGGATCGTTCTGCAAAAGCTCGATCGCGCGAAAAATCGCGTCCGGCTCGAGCAAGTCATCGTGATCGAGCAGCGCAATCCAATCGCCGCCGGCACGGGCGAGGGCGCTGTTGAGGGCGGCGGAAATTCCTCCGTGTGCTTCGAAAGCGACATGAATCCGCGGGTCGGATTGCGCGATATTTTCCAGCGTGCTCCGAATCGTCACCGACGGAGAACCGTCATCGACGATGATCAGCTCCCAGTTTTCATAAATCTGCGCGGTCACCGAAGCGACTGCCTCGCGTAAAAACTTTTCGTTCGGCTCGAAGGTCGGCAGTAAGACGGAGACGAGCGGGCGATAAACAAATGTCTGCGAACTCTCACGCAGCCGCTGCGCTTCCTCCGTCGTCACCCGGTGTCGTGCGAACCAATTCTCATAATCATTTTCCGACGGTGCTTTCGATTTTGCGCGCCGGAAAAAACGAAACGGTGCGCTGAGAATTTTCGCCACGCGCCCTTCTGCGCTGCGCCGCAACTCTTGGTGGGCGCTCCCCGTCGCCTGCAACTCGCGCTTCGCATCCTTCAGGCGCAATACTTCTTCCTCCAACCGCGCGATGTGCGCCTCGGCCGCGCGCAATTCTTCGTCCACGGCCGCAGTATATTGATTAAAGGCGCGGACGGGCAAATTTACCCTGCGCCCGCCCACATGCTCGATTACTGCGTCTATCTCATTTACCGCGCAGGAATCGCGCTGCTCGGCGCTTTGCCGTTGCCGGTGCTTTTCGCGCTCGGTCAAATTAGCGGCACAATCGCTTGGATACTTCTGCCGCAATATCGTGCGCTGGCTCGGCACAATGTGCGCATCGCATTTGGCGACGAACTTTCGGAGGGCGAAATGCGGCGGCTGGTGCGTCGTCATTTTCAAACTCTCAGTGCCAATTTGCTTTCAAGTATCAAGTTCGGTCGCTGGCCGATGGAAAAAATCCTGGAACGGATGCGGTTGGAAAATTTTGAAATTATCGAAAATTCTTTTCGCGAAAAACGCGCCTTTGTCTTGCTCCTGAGCCATCTGGGGCCGTGGGAAATTTGCACGCAGCTTTTTCCTCACTTCGCGCACGGCCAGCGCACCTCCACCGTTTATCAGCGCATCCGCAATCCACATATCGATCGGCACGTGCGCGAAACGCGCAGCCGCGCTGGGCTGGAAATGTGCGATCGCGCGGAGGGATTCGGCAAGGTGATCGAGTTGTTGCGTGGCGGCGGCGCGTCTGGCGCTCTGTGCGATCAACACGCCGGCGATAGCGGACTTTGGACGCCATTTTTTGGCCGGCTCGCGTCCACCACCACTTTGCCGGCGCTCCTGGCGCGCCGCGGCAAAGCCCAATTAATTCCCTTTGCCGTGCACACGGATGGGTTCGCGCGCTGGCGGGCGGTCGTCGAAAAACCAATCGAACAAACGGGCGCTTCGGTGGATTCTCTGACCGCGCGCGGCAACGAAATCATCGAAAAACAAATCCGGCGTAAACCCGAAGATTGGTTTTGGGTGCACAACCGCTGGAAAACGCCGCGCCCGAATTTCCTGCTCGCACGCTACAAACGCGGCGTTTTCATTCCCGACGCGCAACCGCTCAAGCCGTTTCGCATTCTCGTTCGCAGCAGCAACTGGCTCGGCGACGCCTGCATGAGTGTGCCGGCGATTCGCGAAATCAAACGCGGCCGGCCCGATGTTTATCTGTCCATGGCCACTCCGGAAAAACTGGCGGCACTTTGGAAAATCGTGCCGGAAATTGATGAAGTCATCGCACTACCAGCGAAATCGATTTTCCAGAGCGCGCGGCGGATGCGGCGCCGGCCGCATTTCGATGCCGCGGTGCTTTTTCCAAATTCGCTCCGCAGCGCACTCGAAGTATGGCTGGCGCGCATTCCGCGGCGGGTGGGTTTCGCCGGGCACTGGCGGAGAACGTTGCTTAACCAATCGCCGCGTGCCACCAAACCGCACGGTATCGCGCATCAAACCTACAAATACCTCGAGCTCGCCAGCTGCATCGGCGCCAATGTGCAGGCGGAATTTCCGACCGCGAACCCGATTAATAGGAATACCGAACCACTCGTTTTCGCGCTTTGTCCCGGAGCGGAGTACGGCCCGGCGAAACGCTGGCCGGCGGAGCGATTCGCCGAGGTGGCGCAGGAAATTGCCACACCGCATCCCGTTCGCTGGATCATTTTCGGATCCAAGGCGGATGCCGCGGTAGCGACCGGAATCGCGGCGATCCTCGGCGACCGGTGCGTCAACCGCGCCGGGCTAACGACACTTGAGCAACTGATTGAAGAATTGCGTGGCTGCGACCTTTTGCTCACCAACGACACCGGCACGATGCATCTCGCCGCTCTTTTGTGCATCCCAACCGTTTCCATTTTTGGTTCGACCGAGCCGAAACGCACCGGTCCGCTCGGCGCCGGGCACAGCATTCTGCGCCATCACGTCGAATGCAGCCCCTGTTTCCTGCGCGAATGTCCGCTGGATTTCCGCTGCATGCACGCCGTCTCCGTGGCGGAGGCGAAGGCCGCGATTGCGCAATTTATGTCTAACGATTCCTAGAATCAGGTTCGCGTTGCTTTCGGGCGATGATTTCGGAATCATTGTCCAGGATGCAAACCGCGCCACGGCCCGAGATTCAGATCGAACAACAGGTCATGTTTTTCGACACCGATGCCGGCGGGGTGGTGCACAACATCGCCTATCTGCGCATGATCGAGGTCGCGCGGACGCAATTGGCCGAAAAGCTTGGTCTGTCCCTGACAGAAATGGCGCAAACGCAAAAATACCCCGTGGTGGTGCGGACGGAGATCGATTATCGGCGCGCGGCCGGGCTGGGCGATTGCCTGCGGATCGACGGTTGGCTGGACAAATTAAGCGGCGTTCGATTCTGGTGCGCCTTTCGGATTTGGCGGCCGCGCGATGAAACGTTGATCGCGGAATGCCGGCAAATGCTGGCGATGATTCAAATGCCGGCAGGGAAATTATTGCGATTGCCAGCCGGCTGGGACCAGTATCGAAGTGAAAAAATTTAGCGGAAAATGACGGCCGGGGCGCACGCGATTCGACTCGAGGAAACTTTGCTCGACCCGGCGGCGCTGCCCCCGCCGCCCACGCGGCACGTTCTCTTCGTGCTGGTCATTGCGCTGGCAGCCCTGCTCCATCTGGGAACCGTCGGAATCGGCGATCTCTACAGCGAAACGGAAGGGCAATACGCCGGCGCGGCGCGCGAGATGTTCCAGGCCGGCGAGTGGCTGTTGCCGACAAACGACAGCATTCCGCGATTGCAGAAACCGCCGCTCCTTTAC
>DAIOVO010000039.1:21648-25097 GCA_036758965.1 Chthoniobacterales bacterium | reverse complement strand
CCATCACCACGTTCGGGTCCTGCCGCAAAATGTGGCGCAAACCCTTGGCAAACGTCAGGTCGATCTCTGGTTTGACGTCGATTTGCGAAACCCCGGGCAACCGATACTCGACCGGCTCTTCGATCGTGATGATGCGGCGTTGCACCGAATTGATGCTGGAAAGAAAACAGTAAAGCGAGGTCGATTTCCCGCAGCCCGTCGGGCCGGTGACGAGAATAATTCCGTTCGGTTGGGCGAGTAGATTGCGAATGATCCCGGTTTGTTTTTCGCTCAAATCGAGCCGCTCAAAACCAAATTGCTGCTCGGTGCGGCTGAGAAGACGGAGCGAGATCGATTCGCCGTTCACCGTCGGTATGGTGGAAACGCGCACATCGATTTCCTGGTTGTGCGCGTGCAACTGTATGCGCCCGTCCTGCGGCAGGCGCCGCTCGGCGATGTCCATGTGCGCCATCACTTTCAAACGCGAGATGATGGCGGATTGCAGCAGGCGCAACTGCGGCGGCACCGCCACTTCGTGCAAAATCCCGTCGATCCGGTAGCGAATGCGCAAATCGTTTTCCAGCGGCTCGACGTGAATATCGGTCGCACGCTCGATGATCGCCTCGCGAATAATCTGGTTCACGAACTTGACCACCGACGCTTCCGGGTCGTCCGCATTGAGGTCGGTACTGGTTTCGATGTCCTGAAGCGCCTCGAAGCCGCGGTTGGTTTTTAAAATTTCGTCAAACGTCTCCGCGCCCACGCCGTAAAGAGTCTTCATCGCGCGCAAAAGCTGCGCCCGCGGCACCAGCACCCACTCGGCTGGTTTGGATAAAAGCTGGCCAACCAACTGGCGGCCGACGGAATTAAAAAGATCGTAGGTCGCGAGCACGACTGCATTCTCCTTCTGCTCGATCGGCAAAATGTGATGCTGAAAAACGAAGCGCGACGGCAAAATCGAGAGCGTCTGCCGGTCGATCGATTTCGCGTCGAGCGTAACTAACGGGACGTGGAATGCGTTCGCGATCGCGCCCAGAAATTTTTGCTCATCGACTTTGCCCGAATCCAACACCTGGGTCGTCCACGAGCCGCCATTGAGATTTTGCGCCAATTGGGCGGCTTCTTCACGCGACGGCACACCACCTTCGAGCAAAAGTTTAATCAGCGACTGACTCGCGGCCGAGCTCATTTGCAGGTCGACGCGAACGGTAACACAGGCTTCCAGCCTGTTCTGTCGCGCGGGCTTCCAGCCTGGCGCTTTTCCGTGCAGACTAGAAGCCTGCACGACTCAACGGACAGGATGCCTGTGTTACTCGCTTCATCAAGTGCGAAAATTTTTCCGCTCACGTCTCGTTAGGGCAGGCGCAGAACGCGCCGCACCGGGTCGGTCAGAGTTCCGGTCACGCGCATGGAATTATTTTTCTGGAGCTGCGCAATAGCGTCGCTGACTGCGTCGGAAAAAACGCCATCGATTTCTCCGCAATAATAACCGAGCCGCTCCAGATCGCGTTGTAAGGCGCCGACGTAAGCCGGCTGCGCCATCAACTGCTCCTTTGCCTTAAAGTAGTAGATCGCACGCACGCGATAACGCGGCGCAAAATCGGTTTCATTTAACCCTTTGCCCTGATGCAGCTCCCCCCACTCATCCCTCGGTGCGAGGGAATCGCTGCCGCGCGGCGGCGCAAACTCCCAGGGAAAATCTCCCGCACGCGCGATCGGTGCCGCCATTAACAATAACAAGAAGCTAACAAGTTTTAGAAAGCGCTTTTGTGTCATGAATCTTTCGCCATCGGTACATCCGGCGGCGGCAACTGTTTGCCATCGCCCGGCTTCGGACAATCCGGGCAATCATCCTGTTCCAGCTCCGGTCCAAAGTGCGTTCGGTTCTCGCCTTTGTTGCGCAACCGATAGAGATCCAGCTTGGTCAAAGTCACCTCTGGCCGCATCAACACGATGAGCTCGGTGCGCGTGCGCGCGTCGGTGGTGTTACGAAATAACGCGCCTACCAGTGGCAGCCGATCCAGAATCGGAATGCCGCTTTTGCTCTTGCGCTTATCCTCGGTAATTAAGCCGCCCAAAATGATGGTGGAGCAATTCGGCGCTGAGACATTGGTGCGAATGTAACGCGTCGCGATGTTCGGAATGTCGTTGTTATCGATCCGAGTCGTGCCGGCAAGGCTGTCAATCTTCTGCAAAATATCGAGCGACACTTCTTTCTCGGAATTAATCAACGGCACGACCTCCAGTTGCAGCGCGACTTTTTTAAATTGGATGTTCGACGAGGTAGCGAATGGCAAATTGGTCCCCGTCGTCCCTGGAACCGGCGTCGCCGTCACCACGCCTACAGGACTAGTAATTGAGTTTACCGGCACCGGAATTTCAGTCCCCGATGCAATGATTGCTTTCTTGTTATTACTGGTGAAAACGGTCGGTCGCGAAATCGTGCGGAATCTGCCGGTGGAATCGAGCGCGTGCACAATCGCGGAAAGGGTGTTGCCGGCTGCGAGGTAAAGGTTGGCGCCCCCGGCCATACTGGAAGCGAGTTGAGTAATACTAGTGATCTGGCTCGGATCGAGAATGGAGGGAAATCCGGTGCCGCTCGGAAGATTCACGCTCTCCCCGGCCGCGCCGCTGTTGCTGCCAGGAGATTTGAATCTTTTGAATTTAACAAAATAATCGACGCCGAATTCTTCGTTATTATTTAAGGTTAGCTCGCCGATCACCGTACTGAGCACCACTTGCGGCGCTTTCACGTCCATTTGATCCAGAATTTTTTCGACTTTCACTACTACCTCGCGGTTGCCGAGAACAATGATGCTGTTCGAGCGTTGATCGGCGATGAGCTTGGAATTGCCCACCGTGACTGCTTTCGGCGCGGTATCGACCGGCTGAGTTGAGAGTTCTTCGGAAATGTTCAACTCGCTCCCGCTCGCGGTCGCAGCCTGGCCGGCATTGAAAGAATTTGCGGTCGCGGGGTTTGCGTTCCGTGGTGGAGTTGCCCCCGCTTGCGGGCCGGCCGCGCCGCCGGCGCCTTGCTGCTGGTTTTCCCCCGGCTCGGTCAGCGCCTGCACCAGCACCGGCAGGACGTCCCCGGCTGAAATGTAACGCAGCGCGCGCGTGATCGGCTTGGCGAATTGCACGTTGGCATCAAATTCCGCGATCAGTTTGCGGATAAACGGCAGGTTGACCGGGCGGGTGATGACATGAATGCGATTCGTGCGCACGTCGGCGGCGATTTTTATTTTGCCGACAATAATTGAATCTTCCGACAGACCGGACAACGCCCCGATATCATATTCCGGCTGTGGCTGGCCCGGAACATTGGGCACGTTGCGCACAGTGCGAATATTTGGGGTAACCACTCCGCCGCGCGTAGGCTGATCGTTCCCCTTCTCGAAAATATCCTTCAGCATCTCCACCACTTTGGTCGCATCGGCGCGCTCCAGCGGGATGAACACGCTCTCCACTTG
>DAIOVO010000039.1:19349-21638 GCA_036758965.1 Chthoniobacterales bacterium | reverse complement strand
CGGTTCCACATCCACCTGGTCAACGATTTTCTTGATTGCGCGGACCGTACTTGAGTTTTCCGTAATCAGAATGCTCGACGATTTGGTTAACGCCTGCACCGAGCTATAAACGTTGCCCTGGCCGCCGGACAAATATTGCTGCAACACCGTCTGCAATTCCTGCGGGTCGGCGTAGCGCAGCTTATAAAGATAGCTAATGACGTGATCGCCCGGTGGGATGTCGGCCGGATCGGAAACAATCGGGATGCCGGCGCTGCGCGGATTTTTGCCGGTCGCGAAAACTTTTACAATATCGGGCTCGGCCGGCACGAGCGAGTAGCCGTTCATGAGCAAATTGATTTCGATGATCTTGATCGCTTCGTCGCGCGGCGGATCGGGCGTAATGAAAATGTTCACCTTGCCTTGGACGGCGTTGTCGGCCACCACGCGTTTACCGGTGAGCACCTCGTAATAACGCAAAACGTCCGCCACGTCGCTGTTCGGAAACTGCAGCTTCACCGGATCGTTCGGATTTGCGGGCGAAGCGGCGACAACCCTGGCTGGAGTGGGCGCGGGCGCCTGAGCGAAGCTGCTCAACGGCGCCAGCATCAGGAAAGCTGCCCAGGGGACGCGCGACACGCTCTTACTTACGAGAGTAATCTTGCCTGGTCAACACGGGGGCCGGACTTGCAATCCGGCCAGGCGGCCTGCAAAGCCGTGCTTCATTCTAATGCAACAACTTGAGCAACAAATCCTGGGGCCAGACGATAAAGCGCCCTTTGGCGCGGTGCGTTACTTCTTCGCCGCCAGCGCTGCGGCCGACTTCGGTCAACTGTTTACGGCCATTTGTAAGCACGACAAAGCCGCGCCCGACAAGTCCATTCAGCAATAGAGTCGATTGCACACCAAGCTTCTGGGCGAGCTTGGAAGTCGTCAGCTTTTCCGGCGGGCGTGGACGCGGTTTCTGCGGGTGCGCGCCGTGCGTTTCGTGGGCGGAATCAGTCATCAAACCTTCCAGTAGCACTCTTGATACCAGAAAGGCTGGTAGGGGCACTTAATTCCTGGAGGGACGCCCGCTGTGGCGTCCCCTTCTTCCCTGAGAACTCGGACGGAACGGCGCCCGTCCCTCCAACGCTTGAAAAGGTGAAAGGAGAGCAATAACTCAACCCCGCGCTCCGCCGCCCTTTAATGCTATACGTGACTCACGTATAGCATCCTGACTCACGAAGTATCTGACACAAAGCGCCAGTGGATGTACCATTTGAATGGTATAGCGATGTTACGAGATTATTTCGGGTAGCGCGCGCGTCTCGCGTGCTGGTTTCGGCATGCTGCCGAGACAAACTTTTCCTTAACTCGTCGTTCACCTTGGAAAGAGAAAAATTGTTTTCGCGAGACGCGCGCGCTACCCAGGCGTCCTAACTCGTGTGCTAAATACTATACGAGGTATCGATACACTGCACTAGAACAGTCCCAGTTGCGCCAGCTCTTTCGCTTCGGTTTCGGCAAAGCGAACACCGACGCCAATCAGCCGCACCTTCTTTTCCGTGCGGGCGAAGGCTTCGTCGAGCAGCTGGCAGTAGTTCACCCAAGTCGGCGGCAAGGCCGCCCGTTCAACCGTGGTGCGGGTAAAGTCGGCAAACTTTAGTTTCACGAAAATCTTTGTGATCGTGCGCGTGCCAGCTTTCTGCGCCAGCTCCGCCGATAGTTCTTCGAACAACTCTTCCATTCGCTCCTCGCATTGCTGTCGCGTCTCCAGGTCGCTCGAAAACGTCTGCTCGGTGCTGAGCGATTTGCGCTCGCGATTTGGCTCGACCGCGCGCTGATCGATCCCGCGGCATAAATCGTAAAGCTCGCTCCCAAATTTTCCAAACATCTCGTGCAACTGCGGACGCGACAGCTTTTGCATTTCACCACAAGTCTTAATCCCGGCGCGCTCGAGCTTCTGCTCCGCCACCTGCCCGATTCCCCAAAGTTTCCGCACTGGCAGCGAAACCATGAAGTCCGCTACTTCATCCAGCTGCACTTCGCACTGGCCATTGGGCTTGTTGATGTCGCTGGCAATTTTTGCAATCAACTTGTTTGGCCCGATACCGGCTGAAGCAGTCAGTTTGGTAGTTTCGAAAATCAGCGCGCGGATAGTTCGCGCGAGTTGGCCGAGTGGAGTAGGATGTTCGCTCACGTCCACATACGCTTCATCCAGCGACAAGGTTTCCACCAGCGGCGTAAACCGGCGCATGATCTCGCGAATCACGCTCGCTTCCCTGCGATAGACATCGAACCGCGGCGGCAGCATGATCAGCTTCGGGC
>DAIOVO010000039.1:0-19339 GCA_036758965.1 Chthoniobacterales bacterium | reverse complement strand
GCGTTGCAGTGCCATAAAGGTCGGCATGGCCGAGTGCACGCCGAACTTCCTCGCTTCATAGTTACAAGTCGTGAGCACGCCGCGCCGGTCGCGCGCGCCGCCAACCCCGACCGGTTTGCCGCGTAAACTCGGCCGATCGCGCACCTCGATCGCGGCATAGAAGCAATCCATGTCGAGATGAATAATCGCGCGCTGTCTCGCTGTATCTGCCATCACGTGAATTTCGGCCATCCTAATTGTAGGGCAAGCGCTTCGCTAGCCGGGCCATTAATCGGACGCCTAACTTTCGCAGGCGGAGCGCCCGCCCTACAATTAGTTTGCCTTCGACTCGAAACGCCAGAGCCTTGTCGTGATGAAACCGGTCCGAGTGAAAGTAAACGACCTGATGCAAAAGAACTACGTTTACTACCGCACGAAACCCGTTGGCAGCGGTTTTCGCTACGACTTCAAACCACAGCTTACTCCGGCGCGAGTGCTGGCCATGGGCGTCTTCGGCGGCAAGTATCTAAACGATTGCAAAAAGGAGTTTCCCGCGAGTTGGTTCAAGCGCGCAAAGCTATCTCCGGAAAAACACGATCCGAAGTTGAACTACTTCAGGATCAAGGCTTCACAACCGCTCTCCTTCTGGCGAAAGAAAGGTTGGATTTACCGTGAAGATCCACGCGGCTGGTTCCAATGGTATTGCCGCTACTACATGGGACGGCGGTGTGTCGATGACGAGCGCCAGATCAAACGCTGGCGGGCCGTTCGCCGCCACATCGTCCAACTAAAAAAACACTGTCCTCGTGGCGACTTCAGTTGCCGTCCTCGCCAGCGGCAGGCGCTACTACACTGGGCCTACGATTCGCGAAAGATGTGAGTAGGTAGGGGCGATCGACCTCAATCGCCCGGTTGAGAACGCGCCCGCAGGCTTTCTCAGTCCGCGAACTTCCCCGCAGTCCCACACCTACTCCGCCAGTCGGTTCGGGTGAACCGACTCTACCCACAATTCGAATTCTGCTGCTACTCTTCGCCATCGAAGTAGTCTAGTTTACCCGAGCGAATGATTGCGCGCTCAGGCATGCGCACGATCCATTTCTTACTATCGGGATAGTAGCCGGATTCATTGATCGGATTATCGGCTACTACCAAGACGACTAGATCAACGCCGGCGTCACTTATTAACTGGTGCGGTTCTCCTGGCTTAAAGACAAAGGCGTCGCCTGTTTCAATCCTGGTAGTTCCTTCTTCGTGTCGAACAGTTCCCGAACCGGACAAAACGTGATAGAATTCCCACTGGGAACCATGCGAATGGTATGGGTAAGCGGGTTTCCCAGCGGGAATGCGGCAGATTTCCACGTCGAAAGGATGACGTTCCCGCAGATCGGTCGAAAGCGGATCGCGGCCGAGCGCTTCCGATACCTGTTTGCCGTCGCCGGCGAACTTGCCTTTGGGCGATGACCAGGTGAGCGACGGCAGATCGTTCGTATTAACTTTTTTCATTCGCTTTTGCGCATTTGGCTAAGCGGTAATCGATTGCTGGTCAAGCGACAAGCTGGAGGGACGGGCGCTATCCCGTCTCCACTCGATGGGACGCCGCTGCGGGCGTCCCTCCAACTACTCCGCCCGAAGGGCAAGCATGGGATTGACCCGCGTAGCTCGCCGCGCCGGGACGTAGCAGGAAGCAGCCGCTACCAGGGTAAGCAAGCCCGCGACCGCGCAGTAAATGATTGGATCGAGCGCGTTAACCTTGAACAGAATGTCGTGCAGGACCGCGGCGCCAATCACTCCCAAAAACAACGCCGCCGCGCCTGCGCCCAATAGTAGCCCGATACCCAGTTGCCACGCGCCCTGAGTCATTACCATTTGAAAAATTATGCGCGCGTCCGCGCCCAGTGCCATGCGAATCCCAAACTCCTGTGTCCGCTGACTAACGGAGAAACTCATGACTCCATAAAGACCAACCGCGGATAGAATGAAAGCAACTATACCGAAGATGACGAACAAAGTAGCGATAATGCGATTGCCACCCAGAAATTCGGCATGCAACCGTGCGGGGGTTCCACCGAAGTAGGTCGGCAGATTTGAGTCCAGCTCCGCTACTGCCTTCGAAAGGGGAGTCGCCAGGCTATCGGCGCGCTGACCCGGATGCGGACGCACGATGATGGTGGCGAATTGCGGTGCGGGCGAATTAGCCAGAAGCGGAACATAGAAGCCGCTCGCGTCCGTCTCCTGGTTAAACGGACCTTGCATCAAAGTATCTGGAACCACACCGACAATGGTGCGCCAGGCCCGCGCTTCTGCTGGATCGTAAATGCGAATCCGGCGTCCTAGCGGGCTTTGGTGCGAAAAATACTTGCGCGCGAAACTGGCATTCACAATCGCAACCGGCTGTTTCGCATCCGAATCATCGATCGTAAAATCACGTCCCTCCAGCAGCTTCAAACCCAAAGTAGTAAAGTAGCCATCGGAGACAGATTCGGAGTTACCTTCCGGGCGATCGCGTTCAGTGGGGTATTTCTGGCCATCTACCTCGTAACGCCCGAAGTTCGCAAAGGTCATCTGAAAGCGATCGGTCATGGCCGAGCTGTCGAAAGCCGGGTTCGTGCGCAACGCCCGGAGCGCGCGCTGGAAAAATTCAATGCGCGATTGCGGAGAAGGATAGTCGCCTTCCATCAGCGCCATCCGGGCCGAGTAAATACCGTTCTCATCGTAACCGTAGTCTAACTTCAACTGATTACGGATGGATTTTACCTGCAAGGCGGCAGCTATCAGTAACGCCGCGGTCAGCGCAATCTGTCCAATCACCAGCACGCGAGTAATGACATTTACCAGCCGGCTGCTATTGCCCCGGCCACCTTCTTTCATCATCGCGGCGGAGTTTGTTCTTGAACTAACCAGAGCTGGCACCAGACCGGAGGCGATGGTAGCTACAACTACAATCCCGATCGTGAAAAGTAATACTTTGGTATCGATGGTGAAGTTCACCCAGTAAGGTAAAGGTTGCGCCAGGGCAGAAGTCGCGCGCACCAGCATTTGGACCGACCACATGGCGAGTAACACGCCCGCGATGGCTCCGAGCGCGGCCACAAGGAAGCTTTCGGTCAACATTTGGCGAACTAAACGCCAGCGGGTCGCACCCAGCGCGCCCCGAATCGCCAGCTCTTTCGCCCGCAACGCGGCCCGGCCAAATTGCATGTTCATCACATTTACGCAGGCGATAAGTAACACCAGTAACACCGCGCCCAGCATGGCTAGCACAGTCTGTCGCAGTTGCGGGCCGGTAAAGGAATACAAGAGCGGCTCAACGCTGGCGGAAGTAAGGTTCTTGTTTGTCTTGGGGTTATCGGCCGCTAATCGTCGGGCTAACCCAACAAACTCCGCGTTAGCCTGGTCAACTGTCACCCCCGCCTTCAAACGTCCCATGATTTGCGGGCCGACCGCATCCTGTCCCTGCGCGCCGCGTGGCTTGGGCGGGAATTCATTAAATAGCGGCACCCAAAGCTCTTCCTTATTCGGGAACTCGAAATGCGCCGGCATGACGCCGACAATCGTGGCTGACTTACCATTGATTCTAACGGCCTGACCTACGATGGAAGGATCGCCGTTAAAATCGCGTTGCCAGATTTTGTAGCCAAGCAACGCTACCTTGGGCGCGCCTGGCTTGTTATCCTCCGCGGTAAAGGTGCGCCCCATAATTGGCGATACCTCCACGATTTTGAAAAAATCCTCCGATACATAGGCCCCGGTATAGCGCTGGGGATTGCCGTGGTAGCTTACGTTAATGGTGGAGCCGTTGAGATAGGCGGACAGAAGCGCGAAAGATCGCTGCGACGCGCGGAAATCGAGGTAGTCTTGCGACGAGGGGATATTTCCTGCGCCGAAGTTATTGTTTTGGGCGGAAGCTTGCGGGTCGATCAGGCCCACGCTCATGAGCTGCTCCGGATGCGGGAAAGAGAACCCGCGCAGGACGATCGCATTCACGACCGTGAACTGGGTGGTTACTCCGCCGATGCCGAGCGCGAGCACGAGCACGGCGAGAAAGCAGAAACCCTTATCTTTAAATAGAACGCGAAGTCCTACGCGAACATCCTGGAGAAATGAATTGAAGAACATAGGTCAGTTGGCAATCAAAGTTGGCCGCTCCAAACAATGATGAGATGCGAAAATGCGGGCAGGTGGATTCAAAAAATGTCTCAGCAAAACAGAAACTTGGAATGCAACGAGTGTGCCAACGAAACAATTGAGTTCTATATTGCTGACCACACGCTAGTTAGGTAGCATACGAAACACAGACTGATTCGAAGATTATTCGCCAGCGGGATTTTGGCGTCCCATTATTGGAACGAATTTCGGGCGATTGACAGTTTATCTCGTCCTAACGAGACATAGAAAAAGATCGCCATCCGGCGTTGCATCTCGCCAGTGATGGCGCGGTTCTACGGCGACAGAGCGCCGTCGCTACAACAAACGGTTTTAGCTTTTAATCCCGCCCCCAAATCATGGCAGCGGAGGTGGTGAGACTTCCGCCCATGTTGAAGGTGAGGAATTTTTTGCAATTCTCGATCTGGCGCTCGCCGGCCTGGGTCGTTAACTGCTGGTAAGCTTCCACTACCTGGCGCACTCCAGTCGCGCCGACCGGGTGCCCGTCGCCGATCAAGCCGCCACCGGCATTGACCGGAATCTCGAAATCGAATTTGCCGCTTACCTTTTCGTTGCGCACTTGGGGAAGCGCGGTCGCGCCGCTCATCGCCAGCTCCGCGCCTTTGCCTTCCTCGGCCAAGCCCAGAATTTCGTAGGCGCAAATCTCGGTGATGGAAAAACAATCGTGTACTTCGGCGCCATTCATATCGCGCGGTTTCAGACCTGCCATGTCGAATGCCTTTTTCGCCGCTTTACGGGCGGTCGAAAACGTTGGCGCGTCTTTTTTCTCCAGCGCGAGATAATCAGTCGCGAGGCCGAACCCGAGCAGCCGGGGTAATTTCGATTTATCGATGTCATGTTGCTTCAAATATTTTGCCGACACGAGCGCGGCTGCCCCATCAGTGATTTGCGAGCAATCGGAAACTTTCAACGGCGGCGCGACGCTGGGGTTTTTTTCCGAAACCTGCGAGGCATGATCGTAGGTAAGATCGGCGTCACGCATTTGCGCCAGCGGGTTCAAGCGCGCGTGCGCATAATTTTTGTAGGCGACCCAGGCCAGTTCCTTCTCCGAGGCGCCATATTTATCGATGTAAATTTGCGCGATCTTTCCGAACAGTTTCGGGAACATGAAATCGCCGTACTCCGGCTTTTCAATGTGATAATCGGCGGCCGCGCCCAGCACATCGGAGCCATCGAGCGAGGACATGGTTTTTTGCTGCTCGGCGCCGACGACGAGGACGGCATCGTGAAATCCGCCCATGACCCATTGCGCGCCTAACACGACCGAAAGGGCGCCGCTGGCGCAGGCTGCTTCGGTGTGCATGGTAGGAATGCCGTGCAATTTCGGGTCGATCTCCGGCACGAACGCGCCGAGATGAAGTTGCTTGGTGAATTGGCCGGCGTTGAAGTTGCCGACCGCAGCCGCTTCGATTTCGGCCGGATCGATCTTCGCATCCGCGATCGCCTTTCGGCCGGCCTCAACAATGAGGTCGCGAATGGTTTTGCCTTCCTTTTTGAGGTTGCGCTTAAAATCGGTGCGTCCGCCGCCAAGAATGTAAACAGGTTCCATATTTTCTTTCTCCGTCATCCCGAGCCGCGCAGACGGCGAGGGACCTCACATTTGTTATTGCGTTTGCAAGAAACCGGATAAATGCAGAACGCGATCTGCGCGCCGAAGTATCGATTCTAAGTACGGCTCTCGCAAGTAGGAGAGGTCCCTCATCGTCGGAGTTTTATCCTGAGCGAGCGCAGCGAGTCGGAATGAGGGAGGTGTTACAGCTGGATCACCTGCGCGTGGCGGATGTCCTCGCTGGCACGGATTTGTTCTAACAACTCGTGGGCAGGCGCGGTATCGAGATTCAAGACGGTGAGCGCGGTGCCGCCAGCCTGATTCCGGCTGAGCGACATGGTGGCGATGTTGACGCCGTGCTCGCCCAGGATGGTGCCGATGCGCCCAACCATTCCGGGACGGTCGGTATTTTCCAGAACCAAAATAACGCCGTGCGGGCGCGCCTCCACCGGGCGAGCATTGATGCTAACGATTCGTGGCGTCACGCCGAAGAATGCGCCGGCGACGGAAACCTTGTGACCCTCGGCGGCGGCGGAAAGCTCGACCAAATCGGAGTAGTCGCCGGGGGCGCTCAAGCGCGTTTCGGTAATTTTAAGACCGAGCGTTTCGGCAAAGGCGGGCGCGTTCACTTCGTTGATTTCGTTTCCGCCGGCGGTTTGCAAAAAACCCTTCAGCACCGCGCGAGTGACAGCGGTGGTATCGGCTTCGTTCACTTTGCCGCTGTAGTTGATATTGAGATGATCGACCCGGCGGGGCGCGAGCTGGGAGAGGAAGCGGCCAAGTTTTTCGCCGAAACGCAAATGCGGCCCGATGATGGCGAGCGTTTTGGCATCGAGCGAAGGCATGTTGACGGCGTTGCGAATTGTTCCTTCGAGGAGCGCGGCGCGAATCGACTGGGCGATTTCAATTCCAACGCTTTCCTGCGCCTCGGCCGTGGAAGCGCCCAGATGCGGAGTGAGAAGGAGATTGGGAATTTTTCGCAGAGGCGAATCCTTCGGCAACGGCTCGGTTTCGAAAACATCGAGGGCAGCGCCGGCGACCTGGCCGGATTGGATCGCTTCACTCAGGGCCAACTCATCGACGAGGCCGCCGCGGGCGCAATTGATGATCCGCACACCTTGCTTAACTTTCGTTAGGCGTTCGCGATTTAGAATGTGATGTGTTTCCGGCGTAAGCGGAGTGTGGAGCGAAATGAAATCGGAAACGGCGAGCAAATCATCCAATTCCTCCACCAGCTCGACTTGCAGGCTGCGCGCGCGGGCGGCGGAAAGGAACGGGTCGAATGAGATTACCCGAAGACCGAAAGCGATGGCGCGCCGGCTCAGCTCGCTCCCGATGCGGCCCATCCCGATAATGCCGAGCGTTTTTCGATAAAGCTCGACGCCTTCGAGATTTTTTCGGTCCCACTCGCCCGCCTTTGTGGTGGCGTCCGCGCGCGCGATATTGCGGGCGAGCGCAAGCAAGAGTGAGAAAGTGTGCTCGGCGGTGGAGATGGTATTGCCGCCGGGAGCGTTGAGCACGATCACGCCGCGGCGGGTGGCGGCCTCGACATCGACGTTGTCCACGCCGACGCCGGCGCGGCCGACCACGCGCAACTTTTTCGCCGCGTCCAAAATGTTCGCGGTCACTTTGGTCTGGCTCCGAACGATGAGCGCAGCGCAATCGGCGATGGCTTTGCACAATTCGGATTCGCTCAAACCGGTTTCGACGAGGACTTCGAGCGCGTCCTCGCGCGCGAGCTCGTCCAACCCGCGTTGCGAGATTGAATCAGCGACAAAGGTCTTGGGTTTCATTTCAGACTATGGGGAGCGCTCGCCGCGGCGAGCTGGTTTTCCGTCCGGCGGCAAAAGTCCGCGCTGGCTGGTAGCCAGCGCCAGCACGCCAGCGGCGTGCGCTCCCCGGAAAGAAATGCGCGCGCGCATTAGCCGAAGATGACCAGCCGAATGTCTTCGGGCAATTGTCCGGCGATATTGGTAACAACGCTGCCGCGTAGAAGATGCACCATCGCCGTTCGCTGCGAAGCGCCGATCATTAAATAATCGACGCCCAAAGTTGCCGAAAGATCGAGAATAGTAGCGGCGGCGTCTTCGCTGACGGCGTAAACCGGCAGCACCGGCACATCGCGTTCGGCCCCGAGTTTCAACATCAAACACATGATCGCGTTTGCCTGCGGATCGTCCTGCCAGCGTGATTTCCCGAGCGGGGCGCTGCCACCGTAATAAACCGCAATCTCTTTCACATAGACGACGCAGAGGGTGGCTTTGCGCAAGACCGCTTCATCGAGAGCAAAGCTGAGCACCGGCGTGATCCCGCGCGCAGCGACCATGATTTTTTGTCCTTCCACGATGCGCGGCTGCATTGTCGCCGCCAGATCAGGCGAAACCATGGCTGCGACCTGGTGCGTCACCGTCATCGTCGTTAGACCCTGCCGATTCTGTGTGTAGGCACGCAACGCCAGGCCCACCCCGACTACGCAGACGACGAAGAAAAGCGCGTCCGGTTTGGTGTGGGCGAGAGTCAATTCGACTACGCATAAAATCGTGAACGTGATTCCGAAAAGGACGCGATCGTACCAGGTGAAACCGATTGAACGGTTCAAGGCGCAGGAGCCGAGATTCACCGCAATTGCTCCGACAACCCCGATGGCATAAAGGCCAGCCAGGCTCTCGAAGCTTCTGGCGGTAACGAGCACGATAACGGGCAGCCCAACCGTGATCAGCAGAGGGAAAAGCGGCACTCCATGTCGATTGAGTTTTTTAAACTGCCGCGGCATCTCGCCGTCGCGGGCGGTCATGTAAAGCAGCCCGATCATGGCCACGATCGCGGTATTGGCCGCGCTCAGGAGGAGTAGGAAAAACACGATCCCGACTACCCAGCCAAAAGCGGTGCCGAACCAGGCCCCGAACGAAACGGAGCCCACCTGTTCGGCGATAAAACGCAACATGTCTTCGTTGCGCGCAAGCATCGTTGCTTTGACCTCGGCCGGATTCGTCAGGCCCAGTGTGCGCTGAAGAAGCGCTGGCAAGGAAAGCATGGCCCAGCCCAGGAGCGCAGTGCCGAAAACCACTTCGATCGCTACGGGCGTGATCGCCCGCAGTGAAGTCCGTTTCACACTTGGCTGGAGGAAACTCGATCCGCGATCGAGTTTCATTACCCCGGTGAGATTCGCAATCGCTTCCACGCCGGAGAGGGCAAGAATCACGCCGACGAATTGCACCCAGAGCGCGCTCAGGCTTTCATGGCGCGGCTCGAGAAATTTCGTCGTCAGATGCGGGATGCTAAGCCCGATTAACGCCAGCACAACAATGGCGGTCGGCGCCGCCAGCGCGAGTGCAAGCGTGCCGGAATGTTTCGGTCCGAACCAATTGATCGATCCCATGAGAACGAGCACTGCAATGGTGGAGAGCGAGATGTGGTCCTTGAGAAATTTGAGCCAGACGATTCCTTCGGCGCCTGCGCTGACGTAGGTGAGAGCGGACCAGCCGCTGAGCGCCGCGGTCACGGTTAAGTCCGCCACCAGCAGAAGCGCGCCGACGACCGCGAGCAGCCGGCCCTGCGAACGCGCGGCCGAGTAAACGCCGCCCCCATCGGGAAAATAACGGCAGATCACGGCGTAGTTAATTCCGACCAGGCCCGTCAGGACGCAGACGGCGAGAATGATGGAAAGCGAAGAGAAACCCGCGGCCACAAAGGCCAGCCCGATGACGTAGGCCTTGCTCGTGCCCCAATCGCCGTAAAGAAGCGCCGCCGCGCGTTTCCAGCCGACGTTGCGGGGGCGATGGACGTTGCCGGTGCTATCCAGGACTAGATTGGCCATTGCAAAAGTCTAGGAATGTCGATTGGCCATTCCCAAAGTGGCAAGCTCTTTCTCTGCCATGCGTCGGGCCAAAACCAAGATCATCCGCCACGGGTCAGCGCGGCGACGATTTCAATCTCCGCCGTTTGTGGAAACATATCGAGCGGCGTGACGGAATCGAGGCGGAAAACTTCCTTCAAATTCGCGAGATCGCGCGCCAGCGTCGCGGGATTACAGGAAACGTAGCAGAGGCGCGCCGGCGGATTTTCTCGCAGGGCGGTACGAGCGGTTTCCGATAAACCGGTCGCGGGCGGATCGACGATCACGGCGGAAACTTTTTCATTCAGGTAACGCGGCAATTCTTCATCGACGTTGCCGGTAACATAGGTCTCGTTAGCTCCGGCCGTTTGCTGCGCAATCGCAATCGCATGCCGGTCCCAATCGATCCCGATAATATTTTGAAAATGCGCGCGCAAACGTTTGGCAAAAAAACCCGCGCCACAAAAAGCGTCAATCAGCGTTGCGTTTTCATCTTTCTGACCGGCCAGCAATCGCTCCACTAAATCGAGCATCGCCGCTGCCACCGCATCATTTGCCTGAGTGAAAACGTGCGCGCCATCCGGTGCGCGCACGGTGTAATGGCCGTCGCGCGGACGTTGCGCGCGGAGCTCCGCCAGCCGCAAGTTCACTTCATCCGCCGCGATGGGGCAGCGCAAAATGTCGAGCAGCTTGTTGGATTCGCGCCGAAAAAAACCAAGCACACCATCGCGCGCATGGACGGTAACGCGATTGCGATAGCCATACTCTGCCGGCGACGGAATAAAGGGACGCATCGGCGCATCCTTTATGCCGCCGATCCGGCGCAGGATTTCCTTCACCTGGCGCCACTTGAGTGTGAGCTGATGTTCGTAGCTGACGTGTTGATAAACGCAGCCGCCGCAGCTTCCGAAATAAGGGCAGGCCGGCTCGACTCGATAGGGCGAACTTTTTTCCACGCTTGCCAGCTCCGTTTCGAGAAACTTTTTGTGTTCGCGCGTGACTTCGGCAAGCACCGTTTCGCCATCGATCGCAAAGGGAACAAAAACCGCTTTGCCTTCCAGTCGCGCCACGCCTTTGCCGCCGAAAGCGACGTCGGTGATTTCTAAGTTGTTCAGCGTCATCCCGAGCGAAGTCGAGGGATCCCGATGAAGTTACCTTTAAGTTACCGCGACGGGATCCATCAACTGCGCTTCGCTTCGTTCAGGATGACTAAGATGCGTCAATAATCTCGCACGTACGGATACTTCGTTTCGTTCCCTAGCTCGGGCGGGAATTCCGAGTAGCCGGCATGAATGTAGCGAATGTCGCTGGGCAGCAACGGATAGTAGCTCTGCCGGTAGGCTGGCACGGGCCAGAGAATAATCTCGAGCAACCCCGCAATGTGACGCGCGGCCGAGCGACCGACCCCGCGCACGACGCCGTAACCGGCGGCGGCGGCGTTGCCCTCATTGGTGTTGACCGTGGCGATCGTGTAGGGAATCTCCGCCGGCGCGAGAAAGAAATTGGACAGCCCGCGGCCGAGCTTGCGCGTCGGACCGTAATCATTCGAGGGCGGATCCTGGATATCGGCGAGGGCACCGCCGGCGACGGCGAGGCTGGCGAAAAAAGCGACGACAACAATTTTCATAGTGTCCTTCCAGTCAATCAGAATCGCGCCGCTGAAGGCAACACTTCATTTTCGTGTTCCGGGTTCGGCGCGGTTCCGTGTCGCCCGCATGGAAATGGAGATGGTTGCCGCCAGGACGAGGACAATCACCAGCAGCGAAACGTAATTGGGGATCATGATATGACTCGAGAGCACCATTTTTGTGCCGACGAAAGCGAGGATAACGGCGAGGCCGATTTTGAGATAGACGAACCTATCCATCAAATTCGCTAACAAGAAATAGAGTGAGCGCAGGCCGAGAATGGCGCAGATGTTGGAAGTATAAACAATGAAGGTATCGGTGGTGATGGCGAAGACGGCCGGGATAGAATCGACCGCGAAAATCAAATCCATTAGATCAATCATGATCAACACCAGACAGAGCGGCGTGATCATGAAGCGGCCATTTTCCCGCGCGGTAAAATGTTCGCCGCGAAACTCGTTCGTAACGTGAACGGAGCGGCGAGAGAGCCGCATCAGCCAGGTGTTGCTGTAATCCACCTCCCGGTCTTTGCCGAAAAACATCCGCAGCGCGGTGAGAATGAGAAAGACGCCGAAGATGTAGAGAATCCAGTGAAAACGGGAAACCAGGGTGATGCCGAGCCAGATCATGACGCCGCGCATGACGAGCGCGCCCACAATTCCCCACACCAGGACGCGGTGCTGCGACTTTGGCGGCACACCGAAGGAGCCAAAGATCAGGACGAAAACAAAAATGTTATCGATGCTGAGCGAGTACTCGATGAGATAGCTAGTGAAAAAATCCAGCGCCTGATCGGGCCCTTGCAATTTTAAGACGAGAAAATTAAAGGCGAGCGAGAGAACAATCCAGATGCCGCTACGCTGGGCCGCCGCCCGCAGGCTAAGGGCGCGATCGCGGAGCTTGAATTGAAAAAGGTCGACCGCGAGCGCAATGAAAACACCGGCGTGAAAGGCGACCCAAAACCAAATGCTGGTGGACACGGGAGTCGCTACCGTTTCACGTTGCATGGGCAGCCGCAACGCGAAACAGTTTTCTCTCGCGCCCGAAAGCGTTCTTCGTAGGCTGATCTTCCCCAAGGATGGATGCTGAGCTAAATAAACTCGTCGATGCCGGAAAAGTGACCACGGCCCAGGCGGAGCAGTTGGAAAAACTTCATCCCGGCGCGTTTTGTCTCCACAAAAGCTGGGGCTTCGGCCGGGTGGCGGAGTGGGCGCTGTTGCTCAATCAAATCCTGATCGATTTTAAATCGAAGCCCAAACATCCCATGCAAACGGCCTACGCCGCGGACCATTTGAGGCCGATTCCGCCGGAACATTTTTTGGCGCGGAAAGCGACTAATCCTGATGAAATTCGCCGATTGTTAAAATCCGATCCCGCCGCGGTTATGCGCAATATTCTCGAGAGTCTTGGCGGAAAGGCGCTGCCCCAGCAGGTGAGCGAGATGCTGGTGCCGGATTTTTTTAGTGAAACCGAATGGAAAAAATGGTGGACGACGGCCAAGACGGTGATGAAGCGCGGCGGTTATTTTTCGGTGCCGGCGAAAAAAACGGAGCCGATTGCGCTGCGGGAAGCGCCAGTCTCACGTGCTGAAGAATTGTTAGCTGCGTTTCAACAGGCGCGGCAGCCAAAAGAGCAGGCGAGCGCGCTCGATCAGATCATTCGTCATAGTGACGAATTTGATAAACCGGCAACCCAGTTGCAGCCAATCGTCGAAAAAATCGAGAGCACAGCGGCGCAGAACCAAAAGTTGCACCCTTCTCTTGCCTTTGAACTCTTGCTTGCGCGCGACGACCTGCGGCAACGCTCCCCCACCCTCGCCGCCAACCGGCCCGAGCTTACTTTGGACAAGCTCATCACTGACGAAGAACCGCGCCTCGATTCCATTCTCTCCAAGCTGCCTTCCGCCAAGGAACGTCGCGTCCTGCAAGCTCTGCCGCGCGCTCTGGGCGAGCGCTGGCCGGCCCGCGCCTGGCATTTGGCGATGCTGAACAACCAGCGCCTATCAACCCAGGTGCCGAAAATTTTTCTCGAAAACGATAAGCGCGCCGAGCTGCGAAGTTTGCTCGAACGCACGCTGCGCGAGCACTCCGCGCCGAGCGAAATGCTGATCTGGCTCGCGCGCGAACGGACGCACTGGCCGGAATTAATCGCGCCTGAATTGCTCTCCGCCATGCTCTCGGCGATCGAACGCGATCAGCATAATGATGCCTCGCGTTCCACTCGCTTGCGCGATTTGCTCCTCGATGACCGCGAATTGATCAGCGACATTTTCTCCGGCGCCGACGTGAGCTCGGCGCGCGATTCGATGCGCCGCTTGCTTCTCACGCCGGTCTTCGACGATTTGACCCGGCGCTCGCTCATGGCGCGCGTGATCAAGTTATACCCGGAGCTCGGAAGCATGGTCACGGGCGAGCAAGTGGAAAAAGCGGAGTCGCTCGTTGTTTCCTGGAGCAGCCTCGATAAACGCAAAGCGGAATTCGAAGAGCTGGTGAACAAAAAGATTCCGGAAAACTCGAAGGAGATCGGCATCGCGCGTTCCTACGGCGACCTGCGCGAGAATTTTGAATTTAAAGCGGCCAAGGAAATGCAGGCTGTTTTGATGCGGCGCAAAGTCGAGCTCGAGCAAGCGCTGCACAACGCGCGCGGGACCGCGTTCGAAAATCCCGACACGTCACAGGTTTCCATCGGCACGGTGGTAAAACTGCGCGAGGAAAATTCTGGCGCGGACGAAACCTATACCATCCTCGGCGCGTGGGATGGCGATCCCGAACGGCAAATCATTTCCTACCAGACTGCCATCGGGCAGGCGCTGCTTGGCAAAAAAATTGGCGAACGGGTGACGCTCAATACGGAACACGACAGCGCTATTTGCGAAATCGTGGCAATCGAACCGGCGCCGGTCGATGTCGCGAACGTCGATCAAGGCGCCGCTGTCGGCGCGGGATAATCTGGCGGCAGATTGCGCGGCTCGGGCGCTTTGCGATTCAGGGCCGAGAGCAGCAGGAAAATCAAAACGAGCGTCGCCGCGCTCACCCCGATGACGACCGCGACCGTTTTTGGTTTCAGTTTGCGTTGCGCTTTTTTGCTCGCCAAAAGCGCCGCCACGAAAATGAGCAGGGCGGCAGCGGCAAAATAAATGGCGCTGTCGACCTGCGAAAAATCAAAAGTGATTACCGGCACGGCGGGCCTTTCTAATCTTGTGCTGCGCCACTGGGCGAGCGGAATCTCGCGGATGCTGGACATCGCGGCTGCTTGCTCCAAAATCGTTCCGGGATGAGTGAGCCAATCGTAATCGCAAAGGCGGGCGCAAATGACATCGTGCTTCTGCCGAAAATGGCCAACCGCCACGGACTGATCGCGGGTGCGACCGGCACCGGCAAGACCGTCACCTTGCAAACGCTAGCGGAAAATTTCAGCGCCCGGGGCGTGCCGGTTTTTATGGCGGACGTGAAAGGCGATCTCGCGGGAATGAGTCAGCCGGGAGCTAACAATCCCAAGATTGTGGAGCGGGCGAAGGAACTGGGCATTTCTGATTTCAAAGGTGAGGCGTCGCCGGTTGTTTTCTGGGATGTCTTCGGCCAAAACGGGCATCCGGTGCGCGCGACTATTTCCGAAATGGGTCCGCTGCTTCTCGGCCGCCTGCTCGATCTTAACGAAACGCAGGCCGGCGTGCTCAACATGGTTTTCAAAATCGCCGACGAAAGCGGAATGCTTTTGCTCGATCTCAAAGACCTGCGCTCGATGTTGCAATACGTGGCGGACAACGCCGATCAGTTCAAAACCGAATTCGGCAATGTTTCGGCCGCAAGCGCAGGCGCTATCCAGCGTAATTTGCTCGCGCTCGAATCCCAGGGCGCCGACAAGTTTTTCGGCGAACCAGCGCTCGATCTCGACAATTTGATCCAAACCCAAAACGGGAAAGGCGTTGTCAATATTCTGGCGGCGGAAAAGTTAATGCAGCAATCGCCGAAAGTTTACGCGACCTTTTTGCTCTGGTTGCTTTCGGAGTTATTCGAGCGCCTGCCGGAAATCGGCGACCCGGAAAAGCCGAAGCTGGTTTTCTTTTTCGACGAAGCGCATCTGCTTTTTGCCGACATCGAGCCGGCGGTGCAACAGAAGGTCGAGCAAATGGTGCGCCTGATTCGCTCGAAAGGCGTCGGGGTTTACTTCGTCAGCCAAAACCCGCTCGATATTCCCGACATCGTGCTTGGCCAGATGGGCAATCGCGTTCAGCACGCGTTGCGGGCCTTCACGCCGCGCGACCAAAAAGCGGTCGCGGCCGCGGCACAAACGTTTCGGCAGAATCCGAAACTCAAAACCGAAACTGTTTTGCAGCAGCTCGCAGTCGGCGAGGCGCTCGTTTCCATGCTGGATGAAAACGGCACGCCGCAAATCGTACAGCGCGCCAAAATCGTTCCGCCCCGCAGCCAGGTGGGGGCGATTACCGCCGAGCAGCGGCAGCAAATTATCAAATCGTCCGTTCTTGCCGGGCATTATGAGAAAGCAGTTGATCGCGAATCCGCCTACGAGAAATTGCAACAACGCGCGGGAGAAAAAGTGCAGGCCGCCGGTGCGCCCGCGGCCGATCCTGGCGCTTCCGTGCCCGCACCAGCCAAGGAAGGATTTTTCAAAAACGTTCTCGGCCAGGTCGGTTCTGTTTTTCAACCTAAGATCGGCCCGCGCGGCGGCGTGCACGATACCATGGCGACTTCGATGATGAAAAGCGCCGTGCGTGCCGCCGGCTCGCAAGTCGGCCGCCAAATCATGCGCGGCGTCCTGGGCGGAATTCTTGGTGGCGGACGGCGCTAAAATCCGTCACCCGAGTGGAGCCGAGGGATCCCGCCGCGATAATAGCAGCTCCCCGCCTCGTCGGCGCAATCTACGCAACAGACTTTTGCAGCCGCTCCGAGGCTTGAAGAAAAAGTCCGCGATCGTGGGACACGGTCGCCCATACGCGAGACGCGCGCGCTACCCAGGGCACTAAAAATAAGAATCGCCGGCCAAATCAATGACCAGCGATCCAATTCTCGTTAGTTACAGGTAAACTTAGTTATGACTTGGGCGTGGCTGAAGCAGCCGCCTTCATTTCCTTCTTTTCAC
The DNA here is from genome assembly GCA_036758965.1 of Chthoniobacterales bacterium. Taxonomy (GTDB): domain Bacteria; phylum Verrucomicrobiota; class Verrucomicrobiia; order Chthoniobacterales; family UBA10450; genus AV69. The sequence continues at coordinate 3,084 of DAIOVO010000039.1, read as the reverse complement.
CCTTCCCGGCCTTGGCTGCTTTCACTTCCACGTTCTTCGCCGTCATCGTGTAATCGATCGTAACCTTATCGCCCACTTTCAGATCGCCACCACTCATCTTAGTGTCGGAATTCTTATCCAATTCCCAGCGGTCCTTTCCCTTCATCACCACCACCATGGAATCGTTTACCTCTACCACCGGCCCGGTAACCTGATAATTTTTCGCGCCGGCAAACGCCACGCCACTCAAAGCCAGGTTCACTGCCGCCAACAAACCAACCAGTTTTATGTTCATAGTGTTGATTAGACGGCGGGCGCGAAAGCTATTCAAGGTTTTTGCAAACTTCGCTACCGCCCAGTATTTGCACCCACTCCCAGCGCGACCAGCAGCGTCCAGGCAACAAAAACAACAATCGTCGCCGCCGCAATGATCAGGATGGCGCGCAATAACGCTGGCATTTCGCGCCGCCGCCAGACGACGACGAGAAATCCAAATGCCGCCACTCCGCCGAGCAACAAAAAAATGATCGCAGTCATATATGGTGAAAATACCTTCTACTCCTTGTTAGGACCGGCCAGTGACGCACGCGTCCTGCCGCTGTCGATTTAAGGCGTGGCATTCGGCTCCACTTTAGGCGGTTCCTTCTTTTCCGTCGCGCCTTCTCTTGCGCTTTCGGTCGCGGAAGAAACTGCGCCGGCATCCAGCCGCAGCGCACTCATAACGTAGGTAACCGTCACCGTCGCGCCGACTTTGAGCGCGGCAGTTCCTTTGGTCGTGGCGGGATCAAGATCGAGTTGCCACCGTTCACCGCCTTTCTCGATCGTTACCATCCTTCCGCTCGCGGCCACAATTGTTCCCGTAATTTGGTAGCTCTTGGACCCTTCCGCCCAGCCCGCGCAGCACCAGGTCAAATTCAACACCACTAATAAAACAAGGCTCTTCAATTTCATGTCCGCAGACTACAGCCAACAATGATGCTAAGACAATATCTCATCGCGTGAACCGAGTCAGCGCCCCTCTTAGAATTTATGGCTCCATGCAAACGGATGAATATCTTGGGACCGGTCGCCGGGGCGACTGCCATTCGGCCGGGGAGCGGACGCCGCTAGCGTGTTGCATTCGGCGGCCCGCCGAATGTCTTTGGCACAACCTTCAAGGCGTGATCAGGATCGCATCATGTGCGGATTTCTGACATCCGCGCGATTACCAGAATAAGGATACAGCAGCAAATACACGGATTGTCCCGGTGCACGATCAGAAATTACGAGCGCGATTCACGTTCTGTTGACAATCTTGTTGACTCACAAACTTCCACTCGCTTGCCCGCCGCCCGCGCCATCTACCTTCTTTCACTGAAGAAGGTTGAGCGTTCGCGAACAAGCGCGGCATATCTGGTCCTTCTGCGCCTGGAATTTACCGCGGTGAGGAATTTTGGAGCGCACGATGAACTGTCGCGATTTGTTTTAACGGCTCGATGACGTTAAGCGAAAAGTTCGCGCCGATTGGCAGCCGTCGCCAACAGGCTGGCGGCCTGTGGTACCCAGACAACTGCGCTCCACGACCAACACGAGCAAAGATAGTTCCCACTCAATCTAATTTTCGAAGTTCAATCTCGAGTTGACTTAGTCCCTTGACCAGGTTTGATTGCGCGTTATGAAGACAGTCTTGATCTCGGAGTTTAAAGCGAAGTGCATTAAGATGCTCAAGGATGTGCAGAAGAGCGGGAAGCCGCTGACGGTGACGTTGCGGGGCGAGCCAATCGTGCGAGTGGAGCCGATCGCTAAGGGGGCGCCGAAGAAGCGTCAGTTGGGGACTTTGAAGGGATGGATGGAGATCAAGGGCGATATCATTCATTCCGACATGGAAAAAGACTGGCTGGTGCAGTGAAGTATTTGCTCGATACGCATGTCTGGATTTGGAGCCAGGAGAATCCGACCCGGCTTGGCGAACATACGCGCCGCCTTTTGCTCGATTCCGAGCAACACCATTTCGTTTCTGCTATCTCTGCGCTGGAAATTGCGCGATTAATCAATCGCGGTTTCTTACGATTGAAACATCGGTTTGCCGAATGGAAGGAGCTTTCCCTTGGTCAGTTGCAAGCCGACACCACCGATGTAACGCACGAGATCGCCTGGGAAGCCTACAATTTGCCCGGCAAATTCCATAGTGATCCAGCGGACAGAGTTCTCGTGGCAACAGCGCGCCTCAATGGATTTACGCTCGTGACGGCCGATGAGCTGATTTTGCGGTATGAACACGTGAAAACGGTTTCGGCGAAGAGATAGCCGGCGCGGGTGCTTTATAAAACGGGTAAAGCCGGAGTCGGCAGTGATTGAAGCTACTAGGTATGATGTGGAGGGAGTTCTTGATCATCAATTTTCGCGGCGGAGATAGCTCGCCGAGTTTGTTTATCGGGAGCTATTGGAGGCCGGACTGTATTTTGGAATGCTGTAAAGGGCCAGTTGGTTACGTGAAAGTGGACTGAAGGGCGATCCAAAGTCCGCGACGGCTGGCAGCCGTCGCCAACAGGCCAGCGGGCCCCTGCGCTCCCCGGTCAAAAAAGAAAAGCCCCGCTACTCGCGGCAAGTAGCGGGGCTTTGTTCTGGCGACGTCCTACTCTCGCACGACCTTTCGTCGCACTACCATCGGGGCTGCAGCGTTTCACTGCCGTGTTCGGAATGGGAACGGGTGGTGCCACTGCGCTAGGATCACCAGAGGGCTGACGCCGAATGCTGATTTATGAATGCTGATTGCTGATTGTTTCCTCAGCACCGCGCACTCAATAACCAGCGTCAGATTCTCTGGTGAACCGTCTTTGCTGCCGAACTGTCAAAGAACCGATTTCCAATCAGCATTCAGCAGTCAGAAATCAGCATTTCTTCTGGTTCTCTGATATCTACATACAGGAAGCGTAGGTCTAACTTCTTCAAGCTTCGTTTTATTTTGAGATCCTTTATCCCCTCTGTATGCCGTCGTCCGCTCGCGCGAACGACGGGTTAACAGAAAAGAAAAAGATCAAGCCGGACGAGTTATTAGTATCACTTAGCTCAATACATTACTGCACTTACACCAGTGACCTATCAACGTGGTGGTCTACCACGACT
>DAIOVO010000038.1:20147-25570 GCA_036758965.1 Chthoniobacterales bacterium | reverse complement strand
GGATTACGGCCGTGCCGTCATCGTGGGCGACCAGTGCACTTTCGGCAAAGGAACGGTGCAGACGATTTTGCCGATCGGGCGGTTCACTTCGCTTTTGGGAAATCGTTCCGATGATGATGGCGATCTGAAATTGACCATCCAGAAATTTTATCGCGTCGCCGGCGGTTCGACGCAACTGCACGGCGTCGGCTCGGACATCGTGCTGCCCTCGGTCACCGATTTGCCGGAATATGGCGAAGGCGCGCTGAAAAATTGTTTGCCTTACGACGAGGTGCCAAAAGCCAAATACATGAAATGGAGTGAGCCGGTTCCGTTGTATATCGATGAATTAAAACAGCGCTCGGCCGCGCGCGTGCAGGAAAGTCCCGAGTTCCATTATGTGATGGACGACATGGCAAGGCTGCGCAAGCGGATCGATGACAACCGCATTTCGTTAAATGAAGATGTGCGCAAAAGAGAATTGCAGGAGGACAAAACGCGCAAGGAAATGCGCTCGAAAGAGCGTCTGGCCCGCAACACCGAGGAGCCGCGCATCTATCGCGTAACGCTCGACACGGTGGACAAACCCAATCTCCAGCTCGTGATGTATCCGGGCAAAATGGCCGCGGCCAAAACCAACGGTTCAGCCAAGGTCGCGCCGGAAGCAGCGGGTGATTCCGATTCGGACAATGATCTGTTCGGCGGAACAGATGACGACACCAAAGAGCCGGTGATCGATCCCGAGCGCGACGAGACGATCAATATTTTGGCCGATTTAGTGCGGCTCGAGCACGTTCCAAAAACTGCCAGCGCCAATCACTAGCTCCGCGCTTCTCAACTGGCGCGATCGTCGGTAGAATCTCGCGCATGCTCTGGTTCCCCCGGCATGGCGACACGCTCTTCCGACGCGGATGCGTTCTCCTTTTTGTCCTCGCCCGAGCACGACGCTGCACAAGAAACAGGAAGATTTAGCGGCGCATAGGCGCCCGCCTTCGCCCTTCTGGTGCAGTTTATCTGCACGGTGGTTTAGGAGCCTGGGAGGGGTGGAGAGCGATTTCCGGGTAGCGCGCGCGTCTCGCGTGCTGGCGAATGCATTTTGCGTTCGCGAACTTTCCCTTCCTGGGAGCGCCTCGAGCAAAACCTGTTCCCGCGGAACGCGGCCGTAACGCAGACGCGAAGCGGCGAGGCCGGGCTTTCCAACCAGCACGCGAGACGCGCGCGCTACCCAGAAAGAACGTTCCCTCGCTCGGCTTTCTGCCAGTAAGTGATACAGAGCGCTACACCGCGATCGGCGCTTTGATGGCAGGGTGAGGGTTGTAGTCGAGTAGTTCGAAATCTTCGAAGCGAAAATCTTCCAAACGCCGAATAGCCGGATTTAACTTCATGCGCGGTAATTCGCGATACTCGCGCTTCAGTTGCTCGCGCGCCTGGTCGAGATGGTTCCGATAAAGGTGCAGATCGCCGAAGGTATGAATGAAGTCGCCCGGTTGCAGATCACAGACTTGAGCTACCATCATGGTTAATAAGGAGTAGCTCGCGATGTTGAACGGCACACCGAGGAATAGATCGGCGCTGCGTTGATAAAGCTGGCAACTTAGTTCGCCCTCGTTAACATAAAATTGAAACAGAACATGACACGGTGGTAGCGCCACCTTTTCTACTTCGGCCGCGTTCCAGGCATTCACAATTAAACGCCGTGATTGCGGATTAGACTTTATCTGTTCGACTACCTTCGCAATCTGATCGAGATGCTCGTCCCTTGGGCCAAGCCAGTCCCGCCATTGCGCGCCATAGACTCGGCCCAAGTTTCCATCCTTGTCCGCCCATTCATCCCAGATGGTTACACCGTGTTCGTTTAAGTAACGGAGATTCGTATCTCCGCGAAGGAACCAGAGTAATTCGTAGATGATTGATTTTAGATGGAGCTTTTTGGTTGTTAGCAACGGAAACCGCTCGCGCAAGTCAAACCGCGCCTGGGCCCCGAAGACCGAAAGCGTACCGACGCCCGTGCGGTCGTGACGAGAGCTGCCGTGGTCGAGAACGAGCCGGAGAAGATCGTGATACTGACGCATTGTAACCGCTTTGCTTTACCCGAAAGAAGCGGCCCGCGCAAAGATTTCGGCGCGGTCAGAATCAGGAAATCCACCAGCCTTGAACGAATATGCCAACATAGAGAGCGAGGAAAAGCAGCGACCAGATCGTAATGGCCGCGTACCAAACAGGGTGACGCGCGCGCCGCGCAAACAAAATGAACAATGGAAACAAAGCCAGAGTGTAACGCGGAGTGCAGAGCAGGTATCCGGCGGAAGTGAAGACGAGCCAGTTCAAGGTCATCCAAACGCTGTAGCTAAGACGCAGGGTGAACCAACTGCCGATTGTCGCGGCAAGGCCGAGCAGGATAAAGATCATTTCCTGGGTGCCGACGAGCACCGCGTCGCGCGCTGGATTGACGCTGAAGTGGCGGACCTTTGCCGCGATACCTACCCAAGGCCAGGTGAATTGTTTAAAAAAATGCTCGTGCTGAATCTGAGCGAAACGGAAAGGCGAGCCGCCGACGCGATCATTGATCCAGAGGAAAAGTCCCAAAGCTAACGGCAGAAGGAGAAGTGCCAGCCAACGCCACTCCCATTGCCGCTTTGCGCGCCATTGGAAGAATAGTTCGGGCAGGAGCGCTGCCGCCAGGAGAATGCCATTCATCCGGGTAAGGGTCGCGGCCGCACCGAGCAGGCCGGCCACAACCCACCGCTCTTTGCGCGCGGCTAAAAACGCGCCAAGGGTCAGAGCGAGAAAAAGAGCTTCAGCATAAGCAATGTGAAGGAAAAACGCTGTTGGAAAAATAGCCAAAAACCAGACCGCGCGCTGTGCCGTCGAAGGTTGCTCATCCAGTTCCACCAGCCGCCGGAGCGCGACGCCGGCTGCCAGCAAAGCGATGGCTGAAACGATTAACCCGCCGGTGAAGTAGTCGCGGGTGAAAAAGGCCGCCAGTCTCACCAGCCAGGGATAGAGCGGAAAAAGAACGAGCCGGTTGATGGAATCGCCCACCGCGCGATAGCCGTGCTCCGCTATTTCGAGATATAAGAGCGAGTCCCAGCGGTTCCAGATTTCCAACGCGGCCCGAAATCCGCCCGTGCGCTGATTGGCGAGCGCGACGTAAGCCTGGACGCCGTAGAAGAACAGCACCACCTTGCACACGATCAACAGGGCGAGAACCTGCCAGTCGTCTGCCGGTAGAAAGCGGAAAAAACGCGCGGCGCGGCCAGACAAGTCTCGAATGTTCACGGAGCGTTTCTAGCTGCTGCGACCGTAAATGATCAACCGCAACCTTCCGCTACTTCGCGTGAACGCCTAGCTCGCCTTCCAACTCCGCTTTGCGCTCGTTCAGTGTTTGCAGGCGCAACTTCCAGCGATGTAGTTGAATGCAAAGCTGGTTAATGTAGCCGGTCACTTCGGTGCGTTGCGATTCGTTTTCTTTCAGGCGACGTTCGAGGTCCGCGCGATGCTCAGGCGACACGGCCGCGTTTTTCACTTCCGCTGCGGCTGCTGGAACAAGTGTTGACTGGCCACAATTTTGGCAATTGAGCGTCGCTCCAGCGGCGGCGGCATCGACGACGAAGGAAGTGCCACAATGGACGCAGGCGAAAACAATTTCAGGACTGCGAGTTTCCATGCCCGAACTTTTTAAGCACAACACATACCGCCGGACGATTCGCGATTGCTCGCGTTTTGCTTCGATGCGGTTACATTTTGAGTGAACTCGAGTTGTTTTCGTCCCTTCCCGGAAGCGCGGGAGCAGGACTAGTCGCAGCTACTCAAAAGTCGCCGTTTTGCGTCAGGGAAAGCGCAAACTAGTTGCGCCACTTCGACACAATAGCTTCTAAACACCAGGGACGTCTCGTCGCAATTTGGCCAACGAAGCCGAAGACAAGATTCCATTTAAGTATCTTATTTCATGTTTGTTATACCGATTCGAGGCAAAAGGAATAACGCGTGCTAAATAGACAGTGATCGAATTCTCGATCGGAAGGAATTTTTACAAAAAACAATATGGCAAAAGTTTTAGGCATCGATCTCGGCACCACCAACTCCTGCATGTCGGTGATGGAGGGTGGCGATCCGGTGGTGTTGGAAAATAGCGAAGGCGCACGGACTACGCCCTCCGTGGTCGCGTTTACAAAAAATGGCGAGCGGCTTGTCGGCCAGGCGGCGAAACGGCAGGCGATTACTAACCCGGCTAATACGGTTTTCTCGATCAAGCGATTCATGGGCCGCAAGTATGACGAAATACGCGAAGAAGAACACCGCGTGCCCTACAAAATCGTAAAGGCGGCCAATGGCGACGCCCATGTGCAGCTTGAAATCAACGGCGAGCTCAAGACGTTTAGCCCGCCGGAAATTTCCGCGATGATTCTGGCCAAGTTGAAAGCGGACGCGGAAGCGAAGTTGGGCGAGAAGATCACGCAGGCCGTCATTACCGTGCCGGCATACTTTAACGACTCGCAGCGCAATGCTACGAAAGACGCCGGCAAAATCGCTGGCCTCGAAGTGCTGCGGATTATCAATGAACCTACCGCGGCATCTTTAGCCTACGGATTGGATAAGAAGAAGGATGAAAAGATTGCCGTCTATGATCTTGGCGGCGGGACTTTCGATATCTCAGTGCTGGAAATCGGCGACGGCGTGTTCGAAGTAAAAGCGACCAATGGCGACACGCACCTTGGCGGCGATGACTGGGATAACATGATCATGGATTGGATGGTAAACGAGTTTAAGAAAGACTCGGGCATCGATCTATCCAAACAGCCCGATGCCATTCAGCGCATCAAAGAAGAAGCGGAAAAGGCGAAGATCGCTCTCAGTAGCTCGCAGGAATACGAAATTAACCTGCCCTTTATTACCGCGGACGCGAGTGGCCCCAAGCATATCCAGAAGAAGTTAAGCAGAGCCAAGCTCGAGCAACTGACCGATCCGCTTTTTCAACGGACCATTCCGCCGGTGAAGGCGTGCTTGTCGGATGCGAAGCTGAGCGAGCGCGATATCAACGAGCTGGTTTTGGTTGGCGGAATGACGCGTATGCCGAAGGTCATCGAGACGGCGCGTAATCTTATCGGCAAAGAGCCGCACAAGGGTGTGAACCCGGATGAAGTAGTCGCGGTGGGCGCGGCCATCCAGGGCGGTGTGCTGAAAGGCGACGTAAAAGACGTTCTTCTACTCGATGTTACTCCGCTTACTCTGGCAATTGAAACTGCCGGTGGAGTAGCTACTCCCATGATTCCGCGCAACACCACCATCCCGACTCGGAAGTCGCAGATTTTCTCGACCTACAGCGACAATCAGCCAGGGGTGGAGATCAAGGTGCTGCAAGGGGAGCGTCCGCTCTCGCGCGACAACAAGAATCTCGGCACCTTTCATCTTGATGGCATTCCGCCGGCCCCTCGCGGCGTTCC
>DAIOVO010000038.1:12025-20137 GCA_036758965.1 Chthoniobacterales bacterium | reverse complement strand
ACATCGACGCCAATGGCATTCTGCACGTGTCAGCTAAGGACCTCGGCACCGGCAAGGAACAGAAAATTTCCATTACCGGTAGCTCGGGCTTGAGCAAGGACGAAGTAGAAAAGATGCAGAAGGAAGCGGAGCTGCACGCCGAGGAAGATAAGAAAGCGAAGGAGGCGATTGAGATCAAAAACAACGCCGATAACCTCGCCTATCAATCCGAAAAACAGTTAAAGGAACTGGGCGACAAGGTTTCCGCCGACAAGAAAAAGCAGGTGGAAGACGCAATCGCGGCAGTGCGCGACGCAATTAATCGCAACGATACGGATGCGATGAAACGCACCTATGACGACTTGCAGAACAAATTCCAGGAAATCAGCGCCGAGCTATACAAACAAGCCTCCGCACAAGGCGGCGCTCAGGCCGGTCCGCAACCTGGACCGGAAGCGCAGCCACGTCCTGGAAATGAGGAAGATGCGGGCGCAGGCGCGCGCAGCGGCAGCGGAGACGTTGTCGATGCCGAGTTCGAAGTCGTAGACGAAGACAAGAAGAAATAACCAATTTGCCGGCGACAGTTGATAGTTCAGCTATCGCCGGCTTAACCACAAAGAAAGGTAATAACACAAACTATGGCATCAGTTAATGTCAAACCACTTGGAGATCGGGTGATCGTTCAGCCGATCGACGAGCAGGAAGTAAAGAAAGGCGGCATCATTATTCCCGATACCGCCAAGGAAAAACCGCAGGAGGGCAAAGTCGTCGCTCTTGGCACCGGTAAACTGGACGACAATGGCAAGAAGGTCGATTTCACCGTCAAGAAGGGGGACACTGTTCTCATTTCGAAATACGGCGGCACCGAGATCAAGATCGACGGAGATACCTACCTGATCATGCGCGAGGACGATATCCTCGGCATTATCGGTTAACTAGAAACCACCAAAATAACTTATGGCAGCTAAACAATTACAATTTGATGAAAACGCGCGGCAGGCATTGCTGCGCGGTGTCGAGAAACTGGCGAGGGCGGTCAAGGCCACTCTCGGACCGAGTGGTCGCAACGTAATTCTCGATAAGAAATTCGGCAGCCCAACGATCACCAAGGATGGCGTAACGGTCGCGAAAGAAATCGAACTGGAAGATCCTTATGAAAATATGGGTGCTCAGCTCGTACGCGAAGTTGCATCCAAAACCTCGGATATCGCCGGTGACGGAACTACTACCGCGACGGTGTTGGCAGAATCCATCTATAAAGAGGGTCTGCGGAACGTGACTGCGGGAGCTAACCCAACTTCGTTGCAGCGCGGCATCATGAAAGCCGTGGAAGCGATTACGGAAGAGCTCAAGAAAATCTCAAAGAAGGTCAGTGACCGGACGGAGATTGCGCAGGTCGCGACCGTGTCAGCTAACTGGGACAAGACGATCGGTGAGATCATTGCCGATGCGATGGACAAGGTTGGCAAGGACGGAACCATCACGGTGGAAGAAGCCAAGTCGATCGAAACTACTCTCGATGTCGTCGAAGGGATGCAGTTCGATAAAGGTTATCTCTCACCTTATTTCGTGACCAATGCGGAAGAGATGGAAGCCAGCCTGGATAATCCTTACATCCTTATTCACGAGAAGAAGATTTCGAGTTTAAAGGACATGCTTCCGCTACTTGAAAAAGTGGCCAAGGCCGGACGTCCGCTCTTGATCATTGCGGAAGATGTAGAAGGCGAAGCCCTCGCGACTTTGGTCGTGAACAAGCTTCGTGGCACCCTGCAGGTAGTGGCGGTGAAGGCCCCGGGATTCGGCGATCGTCGCAAGGCGATGATGGAAGATATCGCGGTGCTGACCGGCGGCCGTTGCATCACGGAAGATCTCGGGATCAAGCTCGAGAACGTGAAGCTCGAGGACCTCGGCAAAGCCAAGCGTGTTACTATTGACAAGGAAAACACCACCATCGTTGAAGGCGAAGGCAAGCAGAACGACATTCAAGGTCGCGTCAGCCAGATTCGCCGTCAGATCGAAGAAACTACTTCCGACTACGATCGGGAGAAGCTGCAGGAACGTCTGGCGAAACTCGCCGGCGGTGTGGCGGTGATTAACGTGGGCGCAGCTACTGAGACCGAGATGAAGGAGAAAAAAGCCCGGGTAGAAGATGCATTACATGCGACTCGGGCGGCCGTGGAAGAAGGAATTGTTCCCGGAGGCGGCGTAGCGTTACTGCGCACCCAAAAAGCGCTCGATAACATCAAGGATCTGGAAAGCGACGAGAAAGTCGGCGTGGCGATTGTTCGCCGCGCGATCGAAGAGCCGCTTCGTCAGCTGGCGAATAACGCCGGTGCGGAAGGCGCGCTCATTGTCCAGGAAGTCAAGAACCGCAAGGGCAGCGAAGGTTACAACGTCGCTACTGGCGAGTACGTCGATCTGGTGAAAGCCGGCATTGTCGATCCGACCAAGGTGACACGCAGTGCGTTGCAAAACGCGGCGTCCATCTCCGGTCTGCTCCTTACCACCGAAGCCATCGTCACCGAAATGCCTGAAAAGGAAAAAGCTCCGGCGATGCCCCCAGGTGGCATGGGCGGAATGGATTATTAACCCCGAAGTATTTCGGGGCTAAGCCAACCAGCATCCAGCTAACAATTAACAGCAGCCGGGCTCGAAGGGGTCCGGCTGTTTTTTTGTTTTTTCGCAAAAGAATTTGAATTTTTTGCTTGCCATTTGTTTCGGTTTCTGACCTAAATCCGGGTCCGCCCGGCTGCAACCTGGGGAAATGCCTTTGGTAGGCAGATGTCCCGCCCTCGTTGGCCACGAGCGGGATAATCCTATGAAAACATCTCTTCGGTTGGTTTCGCGCATGGAAAAATCCGCGCGCATTGCGGCAGCGACCGCTGCTTTTATCTTGGTTGCCTCCCCCAGTGGAGCGCAAAGCACGTTTACTCAACACAACCTGGTATCGGACATCCCAGGCTTGGCCGAACATACCGACCCGAATCTGGCGAACCCGTGGGGAATCGCTACCAGCGGGACGGGGCCATTTTGGATTTCGGATAATCACACCGGTCTCTCCACGCTTTACAATACCTCGGGGACGCCCCTCGGTTTGGTAGTAACCATACCGTCCGCGAATGGAAGCGACACTGGAAGCCCAACCGGCATTGTCTTCAACGGCAGTGCAGCCGATTTTTCGGGATCGCATTTTATTTTTGCGACCGAAGACGGAACTATCTCCAGTTGGACTTCCGGCACGAGTGCGGCCATCCAGACCAGCGCGCCCGACGCGGTTTTCAAAGGACTCGCCCTTGGCAACAATGGCTCGGGCAATTTTCTCTACGCCGCCAACTTTAGGACTGGGCAGGTCGGCGTGTTCGACAGCAGCTTCGCTCCTGCCTCACTGGCGGGCTCGTTTACGGACCCAAACATTCCGGCCGGTTACGCGCCATTCAATATCCAAAACATTAACGGCTCGCTGGTCGTGACCTACGCTTTGCAAGATGCGGACAAGGAAGACGACGTGCCCGGCGCCGGACACGGGTTTGTGGATCGCTTCGATCTCAATGGAAATTTCCTCGGACGGCTGATCAGCGGTGGGGTACTGGACTCGCCTTGGGGATTGGTAGTCGCGCCGGCTGGTTTCGGCTCGTTCGGTGGAGACTTGTTAATCGGGAACTTCGGCGACGGCCGCATCAACGCCTTCGATAACGTGACCGGCGCCTTTCTGGGATCGTTAAACGATACTTCAGGTAATCCGCTCGAGATCGAGGGGCTTTGGGGTTAAAGTTCGGCAATGGCGGCAGTGGCGGCGACCCGGGCACGCTTTATTTCACGGCCGGAATTTCTGGACCAAATGGCGCGATTGAAGATCACGGCCTGTTCGGCAGTATCAGCACACCTGACAATGGCCAGACGATTAGCTTGATGCTGCTTGCCCTCGCCGCTCTGGCGGCGTGGAAGCGGAGAGTTCGCTTCGCGCGGCCCTAAGCATCCGGGGCTAACAAAATCTAAATCTCGCTCGCGCCGGCCGCATTTGCGGTCGGCATCGCGTTTGCAATTTCGCTCAGGATGTTGCAAACATCTGCTCACTCCCTGCGGATGGACAAATACGTTTCAGATTTAATGGCCGAGGTGAAGGCCAGAAACCCGGCCGAGCCCGAGTTCCATCAGGCAGTGCAGGAAGTGGCCGAGTCGCTCGCGCTCGTGCTGGAGCAGCATCCGGAGTATCGGCATGAGAAGATTCTGGAGCGAATCATTGAGCCGGAGCGAGTGATCATGTTTCGCGTGCCCTGGCGCGATGACCAGGGCAACCTGCATGTGAATCGCGGATTTCGCGTGCAGATGAACAGCGCCATCGGCCCTTACAAGGGCGGGCTTCGTTTTCATCCTTCGGTTAACCTGAGTATTTTGAAGTTCCTCGCTTTCGAGCAGGTATTTAAGAATGCCCTGACTACCTTGCCAATGGGCGGCGCGAAAGGGGGCTGCGACTTTGATCCGAAGGGTAGAAGTGACGTTGAAGTAATGCGCTTTTGCCAGGCGTTCATGTGTGAGCTATTTCGCCATATCGGGCCGGACACCGACGTTCCGGCCGGGGACATTGGCGTTGGCGGACGCGAGATTGGTTTTCTCTTTGGCATGTATAAGCGACTGAAGAACGAATTTACCGGCGTGCTGACCGGGAAGGGACTTACCTGGGGCGGGTCGGTGATTCGTCCGGAAGCGACCGGATACGGCGCGGTTTACTTCGCGCAGGAGATGCTGAAAACGCGTAAAGAAGATTTAAGGGGGAAAACGTGTCTTGTTTCCGGGAGTGGTAACGTCGCTCAGTACACAGTGGAGAAGCTGATTAGTCTGGGTGCTCGTCCGGTTACCGTTTCAGATTCGGGGGGCTTCATTTATGATCCAGCGGGAGTCAGTCGAGAAAAGCTAGCCTTTGTGATCGAGCTAAAGAATGTGCGTCGCGGGCGCATCAGCGAGTATGCAGAGAAGTTTAGTGGGGCGACCTTCACGCCTCTCGATCAGAAGCTGGACCACAATCCGCTTTGGACCCATAAGGCGGAATGCGCTTTCCCCAGTGCGACTCAGAACGAAATCAACGACAAAGATGCGGCTAATCTACTAAAGAATGGCGTCTATGTGGTTTGCGAAGGCGCGAATATGCCGACTACCATTGAGGGAATTAATCGTTTTCTGGAAGCTAGGATCCTATTCGGCCCGGGCAAGGCTGCCAACGCCGGCGGAGTAGCTACTTCCGGTCTCGAGATGGCGCAAAATAGCATGCGCATTTCCTGGACGCGCGAAGAAGTAGATAACCGGCTTTATAACATCATGAAGACGATTCATGAAGTCTGCTATCGAACAGCCGAGAAATATGGCACGCCAGGTAACTACGTGAACGGAGCGAACATCGCCGGCTTTCTTAAGGTAGCGAACGCGATGATGGATCAGGGATTAGTCTAGTGACTCTAAGATTAACACTGTGCATACTTATCCGAGAGTCACGCGAGCTGACGCAAGGCAGAATGTCTTTCTGGTGCATGCTGGGCAATTGATGAAATTTGAAAAAGGATTCGGCCAGTAGGCGTCCATCATCGCACGATGACGAGGCAACGCCAGCCGCTCTTCAGCATCGTTGTTGCCGCTTACAAGCCGGCGAGTTCAGCGAGGAAACGCTGTCGTCCCTCTTAGGTCAACGCTTCGATAACCACGAAGTAATTGTGGTCGATGATGGCTCAACTGATAATACGTCGGAGAAGATACTTCTTTACTCGAAGCAAGTTAAGATTATCACTCAGCCGAACTCTGGTCCAGAAATCGCGCGCAATGCCGGAATCGCAGCGGCAAAAGGAGAATACATTGTATCATTCGACGGAGATGACATTCTCTTTCCTTACGCGCTCGAAGTATACGCGCTGCTCGCTAGGAAGTTCGATCATTTGTCGCTGATCCTTGGCAGGATTGCCTATTCTCCCGATGGAAGATCGAACTGGGACAAGCGGACGCTGCGCTGCACGGAATCGTTGTCCTTTTTTTAAGAAAATGGATCGCGTTGATTTCTCAAACAGCAACATTCTCGCGCGCCTGGATATTTTGCTCAAGGCAGGCTGCTATCAGCTGAATTCGTTTCTCTACGACGACCGTTGCATGTTGTTTCGATTGGGCGTCGAGTCGCCCTTCGTGTCGCTTGATTATCCGGAGACGTTATGGCGCCGCCACCACTCCACCAATTTTTCGCGTAGTCTCAAGCTGCTTTTGCGCGGGACGCGCGCGATCTGCGGGAGCGAACGCGCTTCCGAGTATCCCGGCGGAGACAGCGGCTGGATCGTCGCGGTCTCATCGCGTCGAACCTAGCGTCGAATTTACTTCGTTACGTCTGGCGGTCTTCTTCATCTACTTGGTGGGAAAAAGGCAAAACTACAACCGGTATTTTGCTGGCCGTGCGGATGTATTTTTTGAGCAGCGTGATTCGTCTCGCGCCGCGACGAAATTACTTCAAGAAGGACATGCATTCATAATTGGATCGTGAGAGAACAGAAGTTGATCTCAGGCAAGGGTGCGCGAAAATCGCGGGATGCAAACCGCTCCAAGATCGCAATTTTCGCCGCAATTCCTGATTTGTGGATTGCTGGCGTTCGCTCCGACCGCATGGGCGCAGGTGAAGTCACCTTCGGAAGCGAACGCAATTCCCTCGCCAAGTGCAGAAGCGATTTTGTTTTCCAAGCAAACCCTGGACGACGCGCGGCGCCTGCAGCAAGCGGCCCTGACAAGTGATTACGCCTATCGTCAGGTTGCACATCTCTCGAACAACATCGGACCGAGACTGACTGGCTCGGCGCAAGCGGCGAAAGCAACTGAATACATTGCGCAAGAACTAAAAGCGCTCGGGTGCGAAGTTCAGCTCGAGAAAGTGATGGTTCCGCATTGGGTGCGGGGCGAAGAAACAGCAGCCCTTGTTCAATTTCCAGGAATGGCAGAAGGCACAACTCAAAAAGTGGTTTTGTGCGCGCTCGGCGGAAGCGTCGCGACCCCGACTGAAGGAATTACCGCCGACGTTGTGGTCGCGACAAATTTTGATGAGCTAGCCGCAATGCCGCGCGAGAAAGTGCAAGGCAAGATCGTGTTGTTCAATCAATCCTTCGATAAGCAAATGGCGGCGCAAGGTTACGGCGGGGAAGCTTATGGCGAGGCGGTAGTTTACCGGAGTGACGGACCAAGCACGGCGGCGCGATTGGGTGCGGTAGCTTGTCTGGTTAAATCGGTTGGTGGCGCGGACTATCGCATTCCGCACACTGGAGCCACTGATTACAATGAGAATGCGCCCAAAATTCCGGCCGCGGCGGTAACGGCGGAAGATGCTGAGCTACTAGCCTACTTGACCGCACAAGGAACGACGCGGATGCATCTTCTTCTTACCCCGCAGACTTTGCCAGATGTAGAAAGCGCCAATGTCATCGGCGACATCAAGGGCGGCGAACATCCGGAGCAAATTGTCATTGTCTCCGGGCATCTTGACTCCTGGGACCTTGGGACGGGCGCGATTGATGACGGCGCCGGGGTCGCCATCGCGGCGGAGACAGCGCACCTGGTGAAGCTGCTTCATCTCCGGCCGAAGCGGACTATACGCGTTATCGCGTGGATGAATGAAGAGAATGGCACCCGCGGCTCAAAACAATACTGGCATGATCACGCTAACGAGATCTCGAATCACTTCGCAGTGAACGAAACCGATTCGGGCGCGGACCATCCCATTGGATTGAATGTGAGAGGCAAACCCGAACTCAGGAAATTATTGGCGCCGCTCGTGTCTATCCTGGCCAGCTCCGGAGCCGGCGCGCTCAACCTCCGGGAACATATCGGCGCAGATACTGATCCAATAGAAAAGGCAGGAGTGCCTGCCTTTAGTCCAATGCAAGATAGCCGCTTCTATTTTAACTATCACCACACGTCTGCGGATACTCTCGATAAGATCACTCCACGCCAGCTACAGGAAAATGCTGCGGTCGTAGCGGCCACCGCCTATGCGCTTGCGAATGCGGAGCGGCCGCTGCCGCGCTGAATGATTGCGGCCCGAACCTCGCGCGTCGTAGTTTTCTTGTTCATAGCGTTTGGCCTGGCATACATCCTCGGCTTTGGCTTTTTCGCGGCGGG
>DAIOVO010000038.1:0-12015 GCA_036758965.1 Chthoniobacterales bacterium | reverse complement strand
ACTCGCTTCGCCGAAATTTTTGCTGCTGGGAATCGCCTACATGTTCACGCCGGCAGTGGCAGCGGCGGTAACGCAAAGATTTTTCGCGCGGGGCACCGTGGCGCGATCTCGGTCTGACCGCCCCACCTTGGAAAATCCTTTTGTGTGCGTGGCTGGCGCCGTTGCGCCTTGTTTTCGTGGCGCTGGCGTTAAGCGTTTTGCAACCAGGCGTCACGCTGCAAACCGGGTTGACCGCGCTCTACCAGCAGCTCGGCGACAAATTGCCGCCGGAAAAATTAGCCCAACTGCATCAGCAACTCGATCACTCGGCGCTGGCGCATCCGGGTGTCCTGCCGCTTGTTGATGCTCGCCGAGGTACTCGGCGCCGGCGCCACCATCAACGCGGTTGCAGCCTTCGGGGAAGAACTCGGCTGGCGCGGTTTCTTGTTGAACCAACTGGCGCCGCTCGGTTTCTGGCCCGCGTCATTTTTGATCGGCGTCATTTGGGGTTTGTGGCATCTGCCGCTCATCGCCTACGGCTACAATTACCCGGGACATCCGATCGCCGGCCCGCTCATGATGATACTGCTCACAATTTTGCTCGCGCCGTTACTAAGTTATTTTCGATTACGCGGCGGCTCCGTTTTCGTGCCTTCGGTTTTCCACGGCACATTCAACGCGGCCGCCTCGCTCGGGTTTTTGTTGCACAACGGAAACGCGATGCTGAATGGCGCGACCGGTTGGACTGGCATGGCCACGCTCGCAGGTGCCGATGTCTTTTTGTGGTTTTGGATTCGCGGCCGATCGATGGTGGAATTGCAAATGCCGAAGCTTCCACCAACTGGCTAGTTTTTCCCTCGGTTTGAAACAAACCGCTCCATCGTTTCCTAGACATGGCTGAAATTCCTGTTCCACCGCCGATCGCGCGCGGAAACTGGCTGAGCCGCAATTGGAAGTGGGTAGTTCCGAGCGGTTGTCTCGTCCTCATCCTGATTCTCCTCATCTTTACCGCTTCGATTTTTTTCGTTGCCGTTGGCATCATGAAAGGAACTGACGCTTACAGAATCGCGCTGCTGCGGGCGCAGGAAAATCCGCGCGTGATCGAAGCCCTCGGTTCGCCGGTTAAAAGCGGCCTCGTCGTCGCCGGCAGCACGCATGCGGAAGGCGCCACCGGCGAAGCGAAGTTAGCCATCCCCATCAGCGGGCCAAAGGGAAAAGGCACAATTTTTGTCGAGGCGCACAAATCGGCTGGTGCCTGGGAATTTGACCGAATGATTGCCGAGATCGCCGAGACCAAAGAGCGGATCGATTTGCGCGCGCCTTCCCGTTAGACGAGGCGCTGGCAACAAGGCCGCACTTCCGTTATCCCGAGCGAAGGTCGAAGGATTCCGCCATGAAAGCTTACAGGTAACTTCCCGGACCCATCGACTTCGCTCGGGATGACGTTGTCGCGGCGCGATCCGGCATTAGTTTGTTTGCTACCATGGCTTTGACTGAAGACGAGATCAAAGAGGCCCTGAAGTCCGTGAAGTACCCAGGATTCAGTCGAGACATTGTTTCGTTCGGCCTGGTCAAGAAGATCGTCTCCTCTCCCGACGAAACGCTGGTGCAACTCGTACTCACCACGAATGACGTCGAAATTCCGCGCGCGATTAAAACCGAAGCGGAAACAACGTTGCGCAACATCGGAATCAAAAATCCGAAGGTATTGATCGACATCCAAGCGCCCGCCGCAGGAACAAGCGGAAGTTCTGGCGTCGGAGCGACCGGCATTGCCGGCATCAAACACATTATTGCGATCGCGAGCGGCAAGGGCGGCGTCGGCAAATCGACCGTCGCTGCCAATCTAACGATTGCTTTTCAAAACGCGGGGGCGCGCGTCGGCCTGTGTGATTGCGACATTTATGGCCCGAGCATCTCGCTCATGTTCGGTTCGCGTGAACAGCCGATGGCGACAGAGGAAAATCGCATTCTACCGGTCGAGCAATACGGCGTGCGGTTGATGTCGATGGGGTTTTTGTTGAACGACACCTCGCCGGCGATTTTGCGCGGACCGATGGTGACGCGCTATACCCAGCAATTTTTGCGACACGTGGAATGGGGCGAGCTCGATGTCCTCGTGCTCGATCTGCCGCCTGGCACGGGCGACATCCAGCTTACGATTGTGCAGACGGTCGCGCTCGCCGGCGCGATCATTGTCACTACCCCGCAGGAAGTGGCGCTGATCGATGCGCGCAAGGCTGCGACGATGTTCGAGAAGGTGAATGTGAATGTGCTCGGCCTGATCGAAAACATGAGTTACTTCATTTCGCCAAGCGACCAGAAGCGCTACGATATTTTTGGGAGCGGCGGCGGCGAACGCGAAGCGAGACGTTTGCGGGTGCCTTTGCTCGGCCAGATTCCGATCGATATCGCGACGCGCGAGGCGGGCGATCGTGGCCGGCCGATCGTGGCGGAAGATCCGGATTCACCGGTGGGAGCGGAGTTTAATCGGATCGCGCGCACGTTATTGGAGACGATGGAACGGGAGAAATCCGAACCCCGAAACCAATGACCAAAGTCCGAGTGTCGAAGATGCGCGTTTCTTACATTCTTTGTGCCGGTGCAACCACAACGCAGAAGGTCGGGTCACGAAATTTTTGAAGCTTCAACTTAGTTTCGGGGTTCGGATTACGGATTTCGTCATTTTCTTCGATAGGTATGGCCAATGCTCCGTCTAAACTGCGGAGTTGACCATTCCCTGTTCTTATGGATACAAGTCGCGAGATGAACGCAGATGACCAGTTCCTGGTGAACTCGGCGCTGTATAAGGAGTTTCTCGCTGAGCGCGAAGAAATTTTGAAACACAAATGGATCGAAAGCGAAAAAGCCGGCAACGATATCGGCTTCGAAAAAGCGCTGCTCGATTGGATCGTAAAACATCGCTCGAACTGGCGCCAAAAACGCTTGAAGGAGACCCGCAGCCAAACGAACCTGGCCGCCTGAGATAACTTGGATTTTCCTTTAATGCGGTCCTGAGAGGTCGCGAAGGAAGCAATGAAAAAATCGAACTTGGATTCTGACGCGGCTGCGCCGGTGATGGACGCGGCTGCAATTCGCCGTGCGCTGCGGCGGATTGCTCACGAAATTATCGAGCGCAATCCCGATCTCGCGCGGGTCGTGCTAGCTGGAATTCCCTCGCGCGGCAATGAAATTGCGCGCCGATTAGCCGACACGATTTCGGAAATCGAGGAGGCGCCAATCGCGGTCGGGACAATCGACGTGGCGATGCATCGCGACGACGTCGGTACGCGCGTGGACCTACCGATTGTGCGCGCGTCGAGCCTGCCGCTGCCGCTGGAAGACAAAATCGTCATCATTGTGGATGATGTTCTGTTCACTGGCCGCACCGTCCGTGCGGCGATGGACGCGATCACGTCATTCGGTCGCCCGGCGAAAATTCAACTCGCGGTCCTGATTGATCGCGGTCATCGCGAGTTGCCGATTCGCGCGGATTACGTCGGTAAGAATTTGCCGACGGCGTCGGATGAAAAAGTGCGATTACAATTGAGCGAGAACGAAACCGACGAAGGCGTCTGGCTGGTGAAGCAACAATGAGCGCGTGTCTCTTTTCCCGAGGTAATGCGCAACGGAACAGAAATGAGCACGCGCTGGAACCGTAAAGATTTGCTCGGACTGCGCGAATTGTCGGCGGACGAAATCAATTTCGTGCTCGAAACGGCTGATGCTTTCAAGCAAGTCGGGACCCGCGAGATCAAGAAAGTGCCGGCGTTGCGCGGAAAAACGCTGGTGAATTTTTTTATTGAACCGAGCACGCGCACCCGCACCTCTTTCGAGTTGGCGGCGCTTCGATTAAGCGCGGACGTGATCAACATTTCCGCGAGCAGCTCCAGCCTGACAAAAGGTGAGACACTCAAAGACACGGCGAAAATTCTGGAGGCGAACCACGTCGATATCATCGTGCTGCGGCACAGTTCCGCTGGGGCGCCGCAATTTCTCGCGCAGCGCATTCGCTCGAGCGTGATCAACGCCGGCGATGGCGCGCACGAACATCCGACGCAGGGCTTGCTCGATGCCTACACCATTCGCGAAAAGAAAAAGCGAATCGAAGGATTGCACGTCGCGATCGTCGGCGACATTTTGTTTAGCCGGGTGGCGCGCTCGAATATTTTCGCGCTTATCAAACTCGGCGCGCGCGTCACGCTCGTTGGCCCGAGTACGCTGGTGCCGCGCGCATTCGAAAAGCTCGGCGTCGCGATTTCGCACGATCTCGACGAAGTTTTGCCAACGGTGGATGTGGTAAATCTGCTGCGCATCCAGCACGAGCGACAACGCAAAGAATATTTCCCCGGCCTCGGAGAATACATTCGGCTTTTCGGGTTAACCAAAGCGCGCGCGAAATTATTGAAGCCGGATTGTTTAATCATGCATCCCGGTCCGATTAATCGCGGAGTCGAAATCGACAGTGAGCTGGCGGACGGAAATCAAAGCGTCATTCTCGATCAAGTCACCAACGGCCTCGCCGTGCGCATGGCGGTTCTTTATCTGTGCGGAGGAATCGCGACATGAAATCCTCATTTCCGACATTGTTATTTCTCATCGCTGCCCACTACCTCTTTGCGACCCGTTTGGAAGCACATCGGGAGGTCGCGGGCGACATGTACCCGGAAGTCAAAGTAGAGGGCAAAGAATTCGCCGTGTACTTCTATAACAATACTGGGCAATCCAATTTGACTCTGCCGAAATCTCCGGAGGAAGGATTGGCCTTTTTTCTCAATCGCTATGCAGCGAATGGGACATTGCTCCAGGAACGTTTGCCAGCTCCACGCAGAAACATTTTACCTGATGCACCGTGGTCGCCCGCCCAAGATGAAAGAGGACTTCATTTCATTCGTCGAGTAGCGACGGGCGACAAGTTTCCTTTGTCTTGGCACGTCGAGGAAACCCTGTTGAGCAGCGGTTATTTTGAGAAAGGCAGTGATCTATATTTGCTGCTGTTTTTTCTTTCCGCGCAATCAAATCGCGGCACCGATAAATTTTATCTTGGACGGTATAATCTGACTACCCGTAAGCTCGATCAGGCTGTTTCGATTGGAGTACCAGTCCGAATTATGGTGCTCCCGGTTGTATCGCAGGTCGTTGTGGGAGAAGACAACGTCGCGCTGGTAGCTTGGATCGATGAACCTGCTCACAACCTAGTTGTCAGTCGCTGGAGCGCCGGAGGTTCAGAAGTCTATCACCATCTTCTCGTCCGAAATGTTGGTTGGAACGCCAGCGTCTCTCTCAACCGGATAAAAAACGACATCTTAGTGGCGTGGCACACCGACGGTAAAGTTTTTACGGAGCACATCGATCTCAACGATCTCTCCTGCGACTACAAGACAGTGAGTCCGACTGACGGCACGTCGACCGCTACGAAAAGTGAGCGCTAAAATTATTCGTCACGGGCGCATCATCGATCCGGCAAATCGCCGCGATGAGATTTCCGATCTCGTCATCATCGATGGAAAAATTTCCGATCTCTCCGAAATCCACGATCCGCGATCCGCAATCGAAGAGATTGATGCCACCGGATTGATCGTCGCGCCCGGTCTCATCGATATTCACGTGCATCTGCGCGAACCCGGGTTTTCGCACAAGGAAACGATCGCGAGTGGGGCGCGGGCGGCGGCGGCGGGTGGATTGACCACCATCGTTTGCATGCCGAATACTTCGCCGGTGGCCGATAACCCGGCGACGATCACATGGATCAAAGATAGCGCCGCCGAATCGGCTTGCGTGAATGTTTTTCCAGCCGGCGCGATTTCAAAAAATCTCGACGGCGAAGAGCTGGCGCCGATCGGTTCGCTCGCGCAAAGCGGCGTGGTTGCAATCACCGACGACGGCAAGTGCATTCAAAATCATGAGCTGATGCGGCGCGCAGTCGAATACGCGCGCATGATTGGCGTCCCAGTGCTCGATCATTGCCAGGATTACAATCTCGTCGGCAATGGCGTGGTGCACGAAGGCGAATGGAGCACGCTGCTCGGTTTGCCGGGTTGGCCGAGCGCGGGCGAAGAGGCGATTGTCGCTCGCAATATTTTGCTGGCGGAACTTTGCGAGCATCAGGTGCATTGCCAGCACATCAGCGCCGCCGGAAGTGTGCGGTTGATTCGCGAGGCGCGCGCGCGCGGAGTGAAAATTTCCGGTGAAGTTTGCCCGCATCACATCGCGTTGACAGACGACGCGATTCAAAATTTCGACACCAACGCGAAGATGAATCCGCCACTGCGCAGCCAGCGCGATGTCGATGCGATCATCGAAGGAATCGCGGACGGGACGCTGACGATTTTATGCAGCGATCACGCGCCGCACGCTGCTTTTGAAAAAGAAGTCGAGTTCGACCAGGCACCTTTTGGAATTGTTGGGCTCGAAACCGAGCTCGGAATTTTCATCGACATTCTCGTGCACAAAAAGAAAGCGATCTCGCTCAATCGATTGATCGAGATGTTCACCGTTGAACCGGCGAAATTATTGAAGATCAACGCCGCCACGCTTTCAGTCGGAGTGCCGGCGGATATCACACTGATCGATGCTGAACGCGAATGGACCGTCGATGCCAAACAATTTCAAAGCGCGTCAGCGAACACGCCGTTCGATGGTTGGAAACTAAAGGGCCGAGCCGTGCGAACAATTGTCGGCGGCAAGACAAAGTTCGCGCTCGACTCATTGTCATCCTGAGCGAAGCCGAAGGATCCGCTGGCGTTACCTTAAAGCTCTCACGGCGGGATCCCTCGGCTTCTCTCGGGGTGACGGGATTAGCCGGAATAGCCGCCCTGAATATAATTCTCCAGGTGCGCAATGGTGGCGCTCTGGCTGGCGATGACGTGCTTCACCAAATCGCCGATGGAAATGACGCCGGTTAGTTTTCCCTCCTCTACCACCGGCAAATGTCGAATGTGTTTTTCCGTCATCATGCGCAGACAATTTTCCACCGGCTCGTTCGGCTGGGTGGTGGTGAGATTGCTCGACATGATTTCGTCCACCCGCGTCTCGCGCGAATGTTTGCCGCGCAAAAAAACTTTGCGGGTGTAATCGCGCTCCGAAATAATCCCGCGTAACTCACCACCGGCGACGACCAGAAGCGCGCCGACGTTTTTTGCGTCCATCATTTGAATCGCCTCGAACACAGTCGCGTCCGGCGCGATGGAGAAAATCTCTTTCTTTTTCTGGCCAAGAATCGCGCTGATCGACCCGCTCACGTCCATCGAAACAAGGCTAGGTTGCGCGCGCCGGCCGCGCAATTCTTTTCGCCCTTAAGCCGCCGCGCGCACGGCATCGCGACGAAATTTCTCCGAGATCAGGTTGCGCAAATACCCGGCAATCGTTTCGTCTGCCAATCGCGCAATCACTTCATTTAAAAATCCGGTGACGACCAACTGCTGCGCGATCTCCCGCGGGATTCCACGCGAGCGGAGATAAAACATTTCTTCTTCATTCACCTGGCCGCTGGTGGCGCCGTGACTGCACTTCACGTTGTCGGCGAGAATTTCGAGACCGGGCATCGAATTCGCTTCGGCGTCGTCGCTCAGTAAAAGGTTGCGCACTTTCTGATAGGCGTCGGTGAAATGGGCGTGAGGCTCGACGCGAATCAAGCCGCCGAAAGTGGTGCGGGCGCGATCGCTCAATGCGTTTTTGTAAAGCAGGTCGCTCGCGGTGTGGGGGGAAGCGTGGTCCTGAAGCGTGCGGGCGTCGAACTCCTGTTTGCCGCGCGCGACGGCGACGGCGAGTAAATCGCTCCGGGCGCCTTCGCCGATGAGGCGGCTCAAACTTTCGAAGCGGGAATATTTGCCGCCGAGATTTAAATTCAAACTCAGCGCCGACGCGTCGCGCTCGACAGTGGTCGTATTCATTTGCAGCGAGACGACCTCTTCGCTCCAGGTTTGCGCGCAGACGTACGTTACCTTCGCGCCTGGCCCGGCGATGAGATCGTTCACGCCGCAGGCGAAACCGGGCGCGCCACGATCGCAGGTTTGAAAATGTTCGATCACGCTGACCTTCGCGTTTTCCTCGGCGATCAGGAGCAGATGCGGGAAGATGGAAATGTTTTTGCCGCGCAGCCATTGGAAAATTTCGATCGGCAATTCGATCTCGATGCCGCGTGGCACGTAAAGAAAAGTTCCAGTGGCGACGCGCGCTTTGTGAAGCGCCGCGTATTTGGCCGAGCCAAGCGTCGCCGGCTGCGACATGAAATGTTTTTGAAAAAGATCGGCGTGCTCGACCATCGCGCGTTCGAGCGGCTGACAAATGACGCCGCGCTTTTTTATTTCGTCTGAAATGAGCGAACGCTCGACCAGGTGATCGTTCGCGAAAATCATGCGCGCTGCGACTTCGTCCAGCCCGTGTGAATATTTCAGAATATTCCGCCGATCATCTTCCGAAAGCGGCGCGCCAAGTTTGTAGGGAGAAAGATCGAGCGCATCGACATTGGAAAAACGCCAGGCCTGATCCTTGCGATTCGGCGCCGGCGTGGCTTCGAATTCGCGCCAGCTCTCGCGCGCCTGCTCGCGGAACCACGTCGGCAAATTGTCGTTTCCTTCGTCGCTGCCACCAAGAATGCGACGCTGCGGCGAGGTCATGACGCTTTCTTCGAGCAGCGCGGACGGATTACTCATAAGAATGATGACGCGAAATGGCGATTTATAAATTCAAACCGCCGCGTGTAACTTCGCGAAGCGCCGTTTCACTTCGTCGTGAGTGAGCCGGGATTTGCCGGCGTCGCGCGCTCGCGCACTTACCACTTCAAGATAATCGAGTAAATCTTCCACTTCCTCGCGGATGGCCAGGAGTTGCTGCCGTTTCGCAGTGACCGTTCGCGTCACTTCACGCTGCAAGGTTTTAGTCATAAATCTCTTTCCTGTTTCCAACGCGTCGAACGACAATAACGTCATCTTCAAGGTCGAACAAGACGCGGTAGTCCCCCCATTCGCAGGCGAAATGCGTAATCAGATACTCGCAGCCGTTTGATGTTACCGTGCAGGCCTCCTTCGAGCCGTCCAATCTTGGCCAGCACCTGGTTGCGAATTTTCGGCGGAAGCGACTCCAAATC
Source organism: Chthoniobacterales bacterium (assembly GCA_036758965.1). Taxonomy (GTDB): domain Bacteria; phylum Verrucomicrobiota; class Verrucomicrobiia; order Chthoniobacterales; family UBA10450; genus AV69. The sequence continues at coordinate 2,948 of DAIOVO010000038.1, read as the reverse complement.
TTTCAGCGCCCGGCCGCCGTATTCGATTCGATAGCGGCCTAGCATGCAGACACGCGCTATCCGACCGAGCCTTCCATTTCGAGCTCGATCAAGCGTTTTAGCTCGACGGAATATTCCATCGGGAATTGGCGAACGAGGTCGTTGACGAATCCGTTTACGCTCAGGCTCATCGCTTGCGCTTCACTCAGGCCGCGCTGTTGCATGTAGAAAATTTGCTCGGAGCTGACCTGGCTAACGCTTGCTTCGTGCTGAACGGAATTACCGGTGCCGCGGACGGTGATGGCGGGATAAGTGTCGGTGCGGGAAGTGGCATTGATCAGGAGCGCGTCGCATTCGGTGTTGTTTTTGCAATTCTTCAGATGCTTCGGCACGTGGACCAGGCCGCGGTAAGTGGCGCGGCCGGTGCCGATACTGATCGATTTGGAAATGATGTTGCTGGTTGTTTCGTCGGCGGCGTGAATCATTTTCGCGCCGGTATCCTGATGCTGGCCGTTGTTAGCGAGGGCGATGGAAAGAACTTCGCCGCGAGATTTACGTCCTTTCAAAACCACGCCGGGATATTTCATCGTCAGGCGCGAGCCGATGTTGCAATCGATCCATTTGATCTCGGCTTCTTCGTGCGCGAGGCCGCGTTTGGTGACGAGATTGAAAACGTTCGCGCTCCAGTTTTGGACGGTGATGTATTGGATTTTCGCGCGCGGCATGGCGACGAGCTCGACCACCGCGCTGTGTAAAGTCGCAGTGTTAAATTTCGGCGCAGTGCAGCCTTCCATGTAGGTCAACTCCGCGCCTTCATCGACAATGATGAGCGTGCGCTCGAACTGGCCGAAGTTTTCGGCGTTGATGCGGAAATAGGCCTGGAGGGGATGCTTCACTTTCACTCCCGGCGGAACGTAGATGAATGAGCCGCCGCTGAAAACGGCGGAGTTAAGTGCGCTGAATTTGTTGTCGCTGGTCGGGATAACTTTGCCGAACCATTTCCGGAAAATTTCCGGATGCGTTTTTAACCCTTCAGTGGAGCCAACAAAGATGACTCCCTGTTCGCCAACCGCTTTTTTAATGTTGGAATAAACGGCTTCGCTATCGAATTGCGCTTCTACGCCGGCGAGGAATTTGCGTTCTTGCTCTGGAATACCGAGGCGCTCGAAGGTGCGTTTCACATCCTCGGGCACATCGTCCCAGGAGCGGGTCGGCTTCTGGCCTTGCGACAAGTAGTAGCGGATTTTGTCGAAATCGATCGCGTTAAGATCGTCGCTTGCCCAATGGGTCGGCATCGGTTTGCCTTGGAAAGTTTTTAGCGCCTTCAGCCGAAATTCCCGCATCCAATCTGGCTCTTGTTTTACATCGGAGATGTAATTGACGACGCGCTCGTTCAGGCCAACGCCGGCGTCGAAATCGTATTTAACGTCGTAGGAAAAGTCGCCGATGCTGCGATCGAAATCGACGGCAGATTTTTCAGTTTCAGTAGCCATATGTTACCTCCTGCTCATGATCGTTTGGTTTATACCAGCGCCGGTTCCTCCGCGTGATTGTGAACCCAATCGTAGCCTTTCTCCTCTAATTCGAGCGCGAGCTCTTTGCCCCCGCTACGAACGACGCGGCCCTGCACCATCACGTGAACAAAATCAGGCACGATATAATTTAACAAACGCTGATAGTGGGTGATGAGGAGCACACCCAGATTCGGCCCCCGCAATGAATTTACGCCGCTGGCCACCACTTTGAGCGCATCGATATCCAGGCCGCTGTCTGTTTCATCAAGCACGGCGTAACGCGGGTTGAGCATCGCCATTTGCAAAATCTCGCAGCGCTTTTTTTCGCCGCCGGAAAATCCTTCATTGACCGAGCGGGAAGTAAACGACCGGTCGATTTCAAGTAAATCCATCTTCTGGTAGAGATCGGCGTAGTAATCGGTCGCCTCCAGTTCGTCGCCTTCGGGCAATCGCGCCGCCACCGCCGCGCGCAGGAAATTCGCAATCGTCACGCCCGGGATTTCGCTTGGATATTGAAAGGCCAGGAAGAGGCCGCGGCGCGCGCGTTCATCCGCCTCAAGCTCGAGAACATTTTCGCCATCCATTAAAATTTCACCGCTCAAGACGCGGTAATCTGGATGGCCGGCTATTACTTTCGCGAGCGTGCTTTTGCCGGAGCCATTCGGTCCCATAATGGCGTGCACTTCGCCGCTGCGAACGGTGAGGCTGAGGTCGCGCACGATCTCGTTTTCGCCAATAGCAACGCGAAGATTTTTGATTTCAAGTTCCGGCATAAGACAGGAAAAGAAACATAGCCAGTTTTTGCGCGTTGGCGAGGCGCAGTCTAAGGGAATCGACTGCTCTCTTTCGGGACAAACGGTTTTGCCTAAACCGCCGCCATCTCTCTCTCGAAGGGCGACTTTCGGCGAGAGGCGACGTTGTCGGCGAGAGAGAAAACTTCCACTTTTGTGCCGACTCCGCGAATGGTCGCGGCCCCGGCTGGCCGGAGTTCCAACTGATCTTTCAGCAATTCGGCGACCGTCTGGCTGACGATCAGGTCAGAGCCGCTTTCCTTAGTGAACTCCTGCAATTTCCAAGTGATGTTCACGGCGTCACCGATGGTGGCGAATTCCATCCGTTGCGGCGAACCGATGTTGCCGACGACAACCTCGCCGTGATGGACGGCGATCCCCATTCCAAATTCCGGAAAACCGCGTTCGCGCCACGTCTTGTTAAGCCGCACCAGTTCTGCGCGCATGGCGATGGCAGCTTGCACCGCGCACATGGCATCGTGGCGAACGCCGCCGCTGCTGACATTTCCCCAAACGGCCATGACGGCGTCACCGATAAACTTATCGAGCGTGCCCTGATAACGAAAGACGCAGCCGACCATGGCGGTGAGGTATTCGTTTAATTGCGCGACCAGCGCCTGCGGATCGCTCTGGGCAGTGACTTTGGAATAACCGCGGATATCGC